>JAYTOE010000100.1:0-2350 GCA_043747935.1 Akkermansiaceae bacterium | reverse complement strand
GACATCCGCGCGGAGGCGATCAAGGCCTTCGCGTGGGATCCGGCGAACCCGGCCGATTCCGAGGCGTTGATCCGCATTTTCTCCACCGACCGCAAGGAGATGATGCCGCCGCCGAAGTCCCATCTCACCCTCACCGACCGCGAGAAAAACCTGATCAAGACATGGGTCGAACAAGGCGCGGAATACGAAAGCCACTGGGCCTTCGTGACACCGCCTGAGGAAATCCCCGTCCCGGAAACCACCGACAAGACTTGGGCGAAAACCCCCATCGATTCATTCATCCTCGCCCGCCTCGAAAAGGAGAAGCTCACCCCCAGCCCGCCCGCCACACCGGAGCGCTGGCTGCGCCGCGTCACCTTCGATCTAACAGGACTTCCGCCGACCCAGTCGGAGATCGACGCCTTTCTAACAGACACCTCGCCGACAGCCAAAGAAACGGTTGTCAACCGCCTGCTCGCCTCACCGTGCTTCGGCGAGCGCATGGCCACACCATGGCTCGATGTGGCGCGCTACGCGGATTCCTACGGCTACCAGGCGGATGTCGATATGGAGTCCTGGCCCTACCGCGATTGGGTGATCAAGGCTTTCAACGACAACCTGACGCTCGACGAGTTCATCACCCAGCAACTCGCCGGCGATCTCCTGCCGGATGCCACCCGCGACCAGCAACTCGCCACTGCCTTCAACCGCATCCACCGCAAGACGAACGAAGGCGGCTCGGTGCCCGAGGAATTCCGCCAGGACGGCATTTCCGACCGCGTCCACACCATCGGCACCGCCTTCATGGCGCTCACCATGGAGTGCGCCCGCTGCCACGATCATAAATACGATCCCATCACCGCGAAGGATTACTATTCGATGGGAGCGTTCTTCAACAGCATCGACGAGTTCGGCCTGATCGGCTGGAAAACCGGAGTCCTGCCGCAGCCCGCGCTCGAGCTTCCGACCCCCGGACAGGAGGCTGCACTCGCCGCCGCCGCAAAGGGAATCGCCGATGCCGAAGCCGCTTATGCCGCCCATCTCGTCGCAGCGGAACCGGCGTTTCAGGCATGGCTGAGCTCCGAAAAATCGTTCCCCGAAGCCGACCTTGTCAGCCGCTACCCGTTCGACGCTGAAGCCGCCGCCTTGCAGAACGTCATGAAGCCCGACGAAGCAATCGCCATCGGCGGCAACCAGATCACGGCCGGGAAAACCGGCAACGGTGTGCTCACGAATGGCGATGCCATGGTCTCGGTGCCCGATCACGGGATCAAGCACGCCGACCAGCCCTTTTCCGTTTCCGTCTGGCTCAAGCCCAGCGAGAACTACCCGGAAGTCGTCGTTTTCGCCAACAGCACCTCCGCCGACGCGCCCTACTCCGGCTACGAACTCGTTTTGGAAAATGGGAAACTGCGTTGGACGCTCGCCCGCGAGTTCCCCGGCAGCGCGGTATCCATCGCCAGCGCCGCTACGATACCGATCGGCGAGTGGACGCACGTTTCCGTCACCAACAACGGCTCGCGCAAAGCCGCCGGTCTCAAAATTTTCATCAACGGCCTGCCCGCCGATACGGTCGTCGCAGCGGACACCTTGACCCGCGACATCGTCAGCGGGTCTGCGATCGGCTTCGCGGCGCGGATGCGCTTTCCAGGTCTCCGCGGCGGCATGGTTGATGACATCCATCTCCACACTCGTGCGATCACCCCCATCGAGATCGCCGCAATACATGCCGCGAAACCACTCGCTGAAATGAACGGCAACACGGAACAACTCCGCGAGTTTTACCTCTCCGCCGTTGATCCCGCCGCCCGCACCCTTTCCGCAAACGTGGACGCCGCCCGCGCCGCTTACCGCAAGGCACAGAACGGGATTCAGGAAGTCCCCGCGATGCGCGAGTCCGCCCAACCCGTCCCGGCCTACATCCTCGCCCGCGGCGATTACACGCAGCCCAGCGACAAGGTGGAGCGCGAGACGCCCGATTGGCTCCCGCCGTTCCCCGAAGGCCAGCCGCGCAACCGCCTCGGCTACGCGAAATGGCTCACCTCGCCAGACCACCCACTCACCTCCCGCGTGATGATCAACCGCGTCTGGCAGGAAATTTTCGGAAACGGCATCGTCGAGACCTCCGACAACTTCGGTCTCCAAGGCGCGCACCCCACGCACCCCGAGTTGTTAGATTGGCTCGCCCGCGACCTTATGAACCACGGCTGGGATCACAAGCGCGCCATCAAGCAGATGGTTCTCTCCGCCACCTACGGCCAAGATTCCAAAGTTTCCCCCGAGCTCCGTGAGCGCGATCCCGCCAACGCCCTCCACGCCCGCGGCCCCGCCCGCCGCCTCACCGCCGAGATGCTGCGCGACTCCGCCCTCG
>JAYTOE010000099.1:0-2502 GCA_043747935.1 Akkermansiaceae bacterium | reverse complement strand
TCCGGCGATTTCGCCGGCAAGTGGAACCATTTCTCCAAAGGCGTCGCCGACGGCCTCTGGATCGCGCATTCGGATGGCAGGCTCGAAGTGGAGGGGAAGACATGGAAGGGCACCTGGATCATGCCGGGTGACGGCACGCTCGAGGTGATATGGCCGGACAAACCGCGACCCTACAAATACGAACGCGAAGGTGACGGATGGGAAGGCGTTACTTCCTTCGGCCAGCCAACCAAACTCACCCCCGGCCATTCGTGACTCGCCGCCCGCCGTCTCCCGTTGCGTGACCGAGAACCTGCGGGAGCGGCACATGAAGCCGGCTTTCGCCTGATTTCACCACCGGGTTGGATCGAATCGGTTTGACTTCCTCTAAGCTTGCTGCATCAGTTACCGCTCATGAAAACAACTTTCTCCTGCTTGTATGCGCTTGGTTTCGGGTTGGCTTCGCTGATGGGAGCCGAAGAGCAATCCGAACATAAGCTCTCGGAATGGAGTCTGGGAGAAACCCTTTTCGGCGAAAAGGTATCGAAAGACGACATGAAGGGAAAAGTCGTCGTAATCGAGCACTGGGGTGTGCGATGCCCACCATGCATCGCCCTGTTGCCGCACCTGGCCGATATGGACAAGCGCAACCGGGACAAGGGACTCCTGATCATCGGGGCGGAGAGCCAGAACAGCTCGAAGGCGGACATCGAAGCCTTGGTCAATAAGAACAAGATCGAATACACCATCACGGAAGGGGCGAACGGCCCAATCGATTTCGATGGAATTCCGCGTGCCTTTGTGTTCGACGTCGAAGGGAAACTGATTTTCAACGGCAACCCGCAAGCGGAGGATTTCGAGAGATCCATCAAGAAGGCTCTCAAGGATGTCGGCGCGACGGAGTCAGCCGTCACTTCCGGAAACCTTTTCGAGACAAGAAGCTGGACGAATTCGGAGGGGAAGGAAATCAGCGCCGCGGTTCGCGAAGCGACGGAAACCGAAGTGACCTTTGTGATGTTCGCCGGAAAGATCGTGAAATACCCCCTCGATAAGCTCTCCGAGGAATCCCGGAAGGAAATCACGGACGCGCTTGCCGCGACGAAAACGGAGTGATCCTTCGGAGCTTCATATCAAGCTGCCGTGGCAATAAGTAGAAGGGGCTTGCAACCCCTTTCACCTAGCCGCGCACGCAACCAAAGCAGAGGGGTTGAAAACCCCTTCTCCGTATCATGATCGATTCCCACCACCATCTGTGGCGCTACTCGAAGGAGGATTACCCTTGGATTCCCGCAGGCTCACCGCTGGCACAGGATCAGCTCATCGCCGAACTCGAAGCCGCGACCTCGTCCGCCGGAGTGACGGGAACCGTAGTTGTGCAGGCAAGGCAGGTCGCCGAGGAATCCGATTTCCTGCTCTCGCTTTCCGATCAAACCGACCGCATCCAAGCGGTCGTCGGCTGGGTGCCGCTGATCGATGAAAATGTCTCCGTGCACCTCGAACGGCTCGCACGCCACGCGAAATTCAAAGCCGTCCGCCATGTACTCCAGGAAGAGCCGGACGAATACTTTCTCCGCGACGATTTCCACCGCGGCCTCGCGCTGCTGCCTTCATTCGGACTGAACTACGACCTCCTCATCTTTCAACGCCAGCTTCCCGTGGCGATCCAACTCGTTGACCGCCAGCCGGATCTCCCCATCGTCCTCAACCACCTCGCAAAGCCGGAAGCCCGCAACGGCCGCATCGAACCCGCGTGGCGCGAGGGCATGAAGGAACTCGCCAAGCGTGAAAACCTGATCGGTGTGAAATTTTCCGCCCTGCTCACCGAGTTCCCCGAGGGCGAGGGTGACGACGAAACGATTGCCGCCTATTTCCGGGAAACCCTGGATATCTTCGGAGCCGAAAGGATCATGTTCGGCACCGATTGGCCGGTGTGCCTGCTGAGGACAGGCTACAAGGACTGGGCGGAAACCGTGCGCGGCCTCACCGCTTCACTTTCCGAACACGAACGCACCGCCATCCTCTCCGGCAATGCGAAGCGCGCTTACGGGTTGGGAACCTGAGGAGTGACGATCTGCGCTTCGGTTTTCGGCAGAAGATCCGTCCATTGGTGGAGCTGATAACCGTTCCCGAGTCCGCCGATTTCCTGAAGCAGCTCGTGGCATTTCTGACGCCACACCGCGTAATCCGGCGGACCGGCCTTTTTCTCACGGCTGCCAGGAAAAACCACGTAACTCACCGTCAGATCCGACACCGGGCGGTTATAGGGACTGGCTTTCGCGTTGAGTTCCTTCGCCAGCCGCAGCGAGGCCTCGCCCACCTTGAAGGTCGGCCCGCCATCGCCGACGATGCAGGGATAGGCTTTATCGCCATAAATCACGACCGCGTAATCGCCCACTTTCGGGGCGAAGAGATCGGAGCTGGCGGTGAGCAGGTTGACCGAGATCACGATGAAAGGGTCATACTCGGCGATCAGGTAGCTGCGCGCCTTGAGGTCAGCGACCCCGCGTTTCAGCATCGCGATCC
>JAYTOE010000098.1:0-2440 GCA_043747935.1 Akkermansiaceae bacterium | reverse complement strand
TGATGGAGATCCGCCTCGCTGTGGCCGGCCGGGAGGCCGAGGAATTCGAGGAGGTAGCTGTCCTTGAAGATGGAGAGGGCCTCTGGGTGGATTTGTGTCAGCGCTGCTGACACTTTTGGAGGATTGAGCACGGTGCGCTCAAAGAGTGCGCCTTTGAGTTGACGTTCCAGCTCGCGCTTCGACCATTTTTCCTGGATGGCGAGGCGGACGTAGAACTCGCGTTCTTCAGGGCGCTTGGACTGGCTGAAAATGATCAGGTTGTGGCTCCACGGCAATTGTCGCGCCAGTGGTGCGACAATTGGACTGTCGCAGTAGGTTTCGTAAAACTGCCGCATTCTTAGCAGGTTGCTGCGCGTAAATCCCCGGAGGCTGGGTTGTGTGGTAGCGATGTGGCGGGCGAGATTGTCCACCACTCCTTCACCCCATTCGGTGCTGGCGATTTTCCGGCTCAGGTGCTCGCCGACCTGCCAGTAGAGGTTGATGAGAACGGCATTGACCGCCTGGTAGGCGCGCTGGCGGGCGGAGGCGATGAGATCGAGGATCTCGTGGAAGTCGGGGGACGGAGTGGGGAGATCGTTCATGCCCCGGCCACCTCCTGAAGCAGTTCCTGGATTTCGGCGGTGACGGTCGCGAGTTCGGTGTCGATGGCGTCGAGCTGGCGCGGCGGGTTGTAGGTGTAGAAATGGCGGTTGAAGGGGATCTCGTAGCCGATGTTGCCGATTTCGCCGTCCTTGTCGTCGCGCTTGGATTCATCGATCCAGGCGAGCGGGACATGGGGAGTGACCTCGCGGGCGAAGTAGGAAAAAATGTCCTCGCCGAGCGGGACGTTCTCGTTGTCGCGGAGGTCGGGGTTGGGTTCGATGTTGCCCTTGGCGTCCTTGCAGATTTCCGCGTCGTCATCGTGCTCGCCGAGGTGTTTCTGGAGAAGTTTCAAGTGAGCGGTGGACAGTGAGCAGTGGGAAGATTTGAGGGCGGCCTTGAGATCCTTCGTGAAGGAGGGGCGTGAGAGGTAGGATTCCTTGAGCATATCGAGCGCGGCGAGGATGGCGGCTTGATCGGCGGCAGGGATCTTCCCCCATGCGGAATCGGCGGTGAGCGCGGCGCGTTTTTCCGGATCCTGCGGATCGAAGCGGAGCTGGAGCGGGCGCTCGACGGTGATGCGTCGGTAGCCGAAGGCGGTGGTGGGGAAGAGCTTCGAGCGGAGCGGCAGGTCGCCGGGGGCGGGTTCGTGCGGCTTGGCGGCGGCGAAGAGGCGGGTGATGCCGGTGATGTGATCCTCGGAGAGCTGCTTGCGCTTGGAGCCGAGGCTTTTCCGCATCTTCTCGTGGCAGTCCACGGCGTGGATGAGCTGCACGACGCCCTTGCGGTGGGCGGGCTTGTTGTTGGAGAGGATCCAGATGTAGGTGGCGATCCCGGTGTTGTAGAACATGTCCGTGGGCAGCGCGACGATGGCCTCGACGAGGTCGTTCTCCAGCAGGTAGCGGCGGATCTCCGACTCGCCGGAACCCGCGCCGCCGGTGAAGAGCGGCGAGCCATTGAGGATGATGCCGATCCGCGAGCCGCCCTCCATGGTGCCGTCCTTGCCCTTTTGCAGCGGTCGCATCTTGGAGACTAGGTGGAGCAGGAACAGCAGGGAGCCATCCGAGACACGCGGTAGGCCGGGACCGAAGCGGCCGGCGTAGCCTTTCTGCGAATGCTCGTCGCTGATGATTTTCTGGATCTTCTTCCAGTCCACGCCGAAGGGCGGATTGCTGAGCATGTAATCGAAGAACAACCCGGCGAGCTGGTCGTCGGAGAGGGTGTTGCCAAGGCGGATCTTGGAAACGTCCTGGCCCTTGATGAGCATGTCCGCCTTGCAGATGGCGTAGGACTCCGGGTTCAGCTCCTGGCCGAAGGGGGCGAGGCGGGCGTGGGGGTTCAGGTCGTGGACGTATTCCATGCCGCAGGAGATCATGCCGCCGGTGCCGCCGGTGGGGTCGTAGATCGAGCGCACGATGCCTTCCATGGTCAGCAGGTCGTCGTCCTCGATGAAGACCAGCGCGGTGGTCAGGCGGACGATGTCGCGGGGCGTGAAGTGCTCACCGGCAGTCTCGTTGGAGGATTCCGCGAATTTCCGGATCAGTTCCTCGAAGACGAGACCCATGTGGTAGTTGTCGATGGCCTTGGGCGAAAGATCCCATGCGGCGAATCGCTGGATGACGAGGTAGAGCAGGTTCGCGTCGTCGAGCAGGTGGACGAAGTCGATGAACTTGAAATGCTCGAAAATCTCACGGGCGTCCGGGGAAAAGCATTGGATGTAGGTTTCGAGGTTCCGGGCGGTGTCGGTTTCCCCGAGTTTCCCGAGATCCATCGGCGAGGTGTTGTAGAAGAAATGCTTCGCCTCGCGCAGCAGGAGCTTCTCCTGAGCCTCCACAGGCATCGACGCGACCGCAGGCACCTT
>JAYTOE010000097.1:0-5018 GCA_043747935.1 Akkermansiaceae bacterium | reverse complement strand
CGCAGGGATTTAGCCGCGTCGCTGCGGGCGGCGAAGAAGGCGGGGACGAGGGCGGCGAGGGAGCAGAGGATGAAGGCCATGAGGGCGAACGAGCCTTGTTCCCACGGGTTGTTGTCGGCGGGCAGGGTGTTGAAGCCGATGAATTGGGCGGAAAACGGATCGAAGCCGAAGGCGCGGAGGACGTTCTGCAGATCGCCGCGGAAGTGGATGACGATGCGGCCGAGGATGACGCCGAGGACCGCACCGAGCGTGCCGAGAATCATTCCCTGATAGAGGAAGACGCGGACGATCTGGCCGGACGAAGCACCTAGGGATTTCATGACGCCGATTTCCCGCCGCTTCTGAATGGTGATGGTGAACATGACTGCCATGATCGAGAACGCGGAGACGAGCATGATGAACACGAGGACGAAATACATCATGACCCGCTGCTGGGCGATGAGGCGGAAGAATGGCTCGTAGGCTTCACCCCAGGTGTGGAGGCACCACTCCGGTCCCATGATTTCACCGACCTTGGTTTTAAAAGATTCGGCTTGGTAGGGATCTTCGAGGCGGAGCGAAATTCCCTGCACCGAGTCGCCGAGGCCGGCGAGGCTCTGGGCGAGCGGGAGCGGCAGGTAGAGTGCGGGGGTGACGGCCATTTGCGACGCCCGATAGACGCCCATTACTTCGACTTCCCTGGGCAGGACGAGCGACTTGAGTCCCTTGAGAGCCTCCGAGTTCATTGTCTCTGCGTCGGTGGCATTGAGGTCAGCAATGGCTTTTTCGATCGTGACCTTGGCCGCAGCGGTGAGGCGGAAAACTCCGGCGGCTTCGTCGATTTCCGAGTCGTCGAGCGTCAGCAGGATGGACTCCACCAACTCATGCTCGGTCTGGCGGATGTCGTCTTTGTAAATGGTTCGGAGCATACCGTAGAGCGCGCGCCAAGTGGCGAGGGGTAGGGTGAATCCTTCGCCCTCGGCTTTCCAATCCGCGTGGGTTTGTTCGGTGTTAGTTTTCCAATCCTTGGCGTAGGCCTCGCGCACGGGTGGCTTTTCCGTGCTTTTGAAAACCCGCATGACTTCGCGGACGTTGCGGGTGGAAACGAGGCGGATCTTGTCGCCCACCTGGAGTTTTAACAAATCGGCGACTTGTGAGGAAATGATCACCCGGTCGTCGATCCCAAGGTCGGCCGAGGAGTCGGGGTAGGATTCCTTATCGAGCATTTTCTCGATTCCCGCCATTTGGGCGGGGTCGGTGGTGTCGATGCCGCGGAAATCAACGGGGCGTTGGTCGATGGGAGCATCGATCACCACGTTGTCCGCGACGTAAGCCGTGGCGGACTCGACGTCGGGAAAATCTTTCGTCCTGGCGATGATCTCGTCCGCTTCCATGCGATCCATCGGGCCATCGCGCATCAGCAGGACGTGTGGCACGGAGTCCAGGTAGCGCTGCTTCACATTGCGCTCGAGACCGCCGAAGACGGCCATCACGACGACCAAGGCGAGCACGCCTAACATTACGCCGACCAGCGAAATGAGACTGAACGAGGAGAGCATCGAGCGGCGGGGATTGAGATACCGCCGGGCGAGGAGAAGGCTGAAAGAACGTCGTTTGATGCTGTTTGCTAACCCGTGACGGGTAGGGCGTCAAGTGATGCGAGTCCCATGGACTGCGGTGGGAAGCGAAGTGCCACACCGCCTTGGATGTTTCAGTGTGAATCGGCGTCGGCTCACGAAGAATCCAAAGCGGTGTCGGCGCTTCGCTCTGCCACCGCAGTCCATGCCCCTGTCATCGCGGGAGCGCCGTCACCCGAAAGAAGCGCTTCGCGGGCGGCTGCGTCGGTGGCTCGCAGGACGCACCATTGCGCCTTGTGCTCAGGGCTTGAGGGTGGGATCGATGCCGTATTGGTTGGCAAATTCCACGGCGGCATCTTTTTGTGCGGGCGGCCAATTTCGATAGATCGACTCCATCGTGCTTTGGCGCTGGGGGCCGGCTGGGAGGGTCAGCGCCCATTGCACGGCCGTTTGGGGTTCGTATTCGGCGACGGTTTTGGCATACGTCTGGACGGCGGCGTCCTTGGTCTCACCGGCGGGTGTGGCGTTGAGCCATTTGCCAGCGGCGAGGTAATCTTGCTGGGTCCACCGGCCGACGAGCGTATCGACATACTTCGCGGAGGTGCCCTTAGGTAAGGTCTGCGCCATCCAGTCGATCCAGAGGCCAGTGTCTTCCTTGGTGTAGAAATACGAGAGCCCAGCGGCAATCCGCACGGATTCCGTGGGGCTTAGTTTCGCGGCATCCAGCCAAGTGCTGGCGGTGGCGAAGGTTTCATTTCTTAAACCTTCCCCCATGGTTTCGAGCGATTCATGGAGTAGTTCATCCCGCTCTGCACCTGCTGGCAGCTTGGCGAGGTGTTCGCGCAGGGCAGCGAGGACTGCGGTCCGCTGCGAGGGGGTCTTGGAGGCAACAATGAAGGATTGGATGGTGGCAGCAGCATCGTCCGGGTCGGTTTCTCCGAGGAGCTTGAAAGCGAGCTTGGGATCCGCCTCTGCGATGCCGACGATGACGCAATCATTGAGCTCATCCATGATGCCGTCTGGGAGTCCCTGGCCATTATTTTTCGCCCAAGCGAGGGCCGCCGTTGGGTCATGTGCGGCCCATTCGCGCAGTGCTGAGTGAGCGACTTGCTGGGCCATGATGTTATTTTCTAACAAATCCAAGGACCCGGTGTAGAGACTAAGTGCATTGCTGGGGCGTTTTTCCGTAAGGAGTGACATGGCGACAGTAACCAAATTGCCACGGGTCTCAGCGGTAAGCTTTTTTTCCGCCCTGAGAATGTCGATGAGGGACTTGAGCTGCGCAGCATCCAGCGAAACAAGGTGGCCCTTGATCTCCATGAGGCGGCGAATATAGGCGGCATCCGTCTTGACAGCGGGTCTAAAGCTCTGCTCCACCTCTGCTCCAAAGACGACGAAGTCGCTGGCAATAATGCGGAATGCATCGGTAGTGACCTCTCCCAAGGGTCGCGGGCGGCGCGGGTCTGTCGGGGGGATCCCAAGCTGGCGGGTCCGGTCACCTAACTGTTGCTTGAGGTCGAGCCGCGCGGTGGTTTCACGGCGATTCATGAGGCCATAGATCCCGCCGATGGCGAGAATGAGGAATGTGGCGATAAGGGAGAATTTCATGGTGAGGTCACTTAAGGGATTGCCGGAAAATTTCACGCTGTGCTGGGTCTGAAACTCGCTCGATCAAGTCGGCGGCTTGTTCGAGATTGGAGCTGGCTGAGTAGCTTTTGAGAAAGGCCACCAACCCGTCATCCGTACCGTGAGTTTTCTGATCTATGAGAATGAACTTGGATGCGTCTTCGTAGCTCAACTTGCCGCCGATTTGCGCCGCTTCTGCGAGTGCTTTACCAATGATTTTTCCGACGCTCTGCGGGGCTTGGGTGCCGAGCCAAGATTCGATTTCGGCGAGATCCTGTGGGGAAATATCTTGGGCGCTATAACTTAGCCTGGAGTTAACCGCTTGTGCGGCGGCGGCGGCACGCTCAGTGGGGGTGGCTTTCGCAGCATCTAGGAAAGCGGAGACCTTGTCGTAGCCGCCGCTGAAGAAGAGTTGCTCCCCGATGTGAGCGAAGGTGCCTTGCCGCTCGGCCTCAGGGACGAGTCTCCGCACGAGGTCGATATAGACCTGCTGCTCAGGCTCACCGAGGTCTTCAAATGAGAGCTGCTGGAGGGACTCGAGGCGCTGGTCTTCCGGGACCCCCGCTAAGCGCCGAGCCGCAGCGGCAGGGTCTTCGCTCATCAGACTCTCCATCAAGAAGGCCTCATATCGGCCAAGGATCTCACTTTTACCATCGAGCGTTTTGCTCAAGAATTTCCCCTCGGCGATTTGGCGGTCGAGCCAGTCAGATGCGGCTGTTGGATCTTTTTTTACCCACTCTCGGAGGGCCGCGGCGAGCTGCCGGCCGATGCCGTCCGGGTCGCTGTCGATGCGGTCGGCGAAGCGAGACAGCGCATACTCGGGGTCCTTCACGATCAGCGGATCGAGGATGGCGGACTCGAGTTTGCGGCGGACTTCGGGCGAGAGCTCGAAGCTGTCGAGATTATCTAGCGCGGTGACCAATTCCGTACGGGAAATGGTTCCTAACTTTTGATGGAACTCCGCCAACGCCAGCATCCGGGCCATATTGTCGGGGAGGGAGTCGTCCATGAGGCTGGGGATGGTCTTCCAGTTGATCTCAGCCACGGCGGTGGTGGGTGCGATTTGCACACTCGCCTGGGCAGGCCGCGGACGGGACGAGAAATTCCCGGCAGCAGTAGCGGTGGAGGCGGTGCCTACTTCACCCTGCAAGGCGGAGATCTGCTGATCCATGGCGGAGCGGTTGCGTAGCTCCGACATATTCCAAACACAGACGGCGACCAGCGCGATGGCAGGTGGGATGAGGTGGGTTACTTTCAACTGAGGTAGAATTCGCTCCAAACCAGAGATCCGTCAAGCGAGACAAAATCCGGCAGTTTCCCACCGCCTCCGCGCTCAAGGGGAAACGGGAACTCGACGACGACGAGACCACGCGACTCAGGCAGCTTTGGAAGAAGCGGAGGTGGTAAATGCTGAAAATGAAGAGGCTACTGCAGAGACATCGAGCTGCTGAAACTCATCGCCAAGGACCTGCAGGCCTTCATCCGCCAACAAGGCTGGGCCAGCGTTTCGCATTCGTTCCAATGCGTGCTATCGCAGGCTATGGATTCGCGGTCCGTGAATCAATCGCCGCCTGGCAAGCCGAGTAGCTCGATGAGGCGTTGCAGGTCGTCGTCGCCGTAATACTCGATTTCAATTTTGCCCTTTTTCGAGGAATGCTGAATGGCGACGTGGGTGGCGAGGTGCGCGCGGAGACGGTTGGTGATGGCGCGGACGTGGATGTCCATCTCGCGGGCGGCGGGGGCTTTTTTCAACTCGCCGGGGTCGCTGGAATCGCCGTTGAGGAGGGATTGGGCGAGCTTCTCGGTGGCGCGGACGGTGAGCTGGCGGCGGATGAT
>JAYTOE010000096.1:0-11017 GCA_043747935.1 Akkermansiaceae bacterium | reverse complement strand
CATTTTCAGCAGAGGCGGATCATGTCCTTGATGAACTGGCACCAGAGGAAGAGGAGGCCGCGGCGGGAGTATTGGAAATGGCCGTCGCCGCTGAGTTGGATGATGCCGGATTTGAGGTTGTGATCCACTTGCCTGCGCATCTCGGACTCGATGTCGCCCTCGATTTCCTCGGGATTGGGGATGAGGAGGTCGGCTGGGTTGATTTTCATCCGGGAAAGGAACTTCCGGTGATCATCGAGAATTTCGTGGAAACAGGATCTCTCGCAGGGGACGTGGTTCCATTTCAGGCTGGGGGAGCAGCGGAGAGTGGGGGCGAAGGGGAAATTCGTGGTGCGCCATGTGCGTCCCGAGGCATCGGTGGAGGTGACCGAGATGAACGCAAAGGCGACTTCCTCCTGCTCGCAGAGGCAGACGGAAGCTATGGCGCGCTCCTCCGGGTGCCAGAACAGGCGGAAGTGTTGCTGCATGCCAGACCATTGCCAGCCGCAGTCGGAGACGTGCTCGAAACCGGCCTCTTCCATGCCCGCAGCGGCCTCGATGGCGTTGGGGAAAAAGGAGGGGTTTGGCAGTTCGCGATGGCGAAGGCGGTTGTTGAGCGGCATCCGCAGGCGGCGGACGTGCGTCAGCAACTCGATCCACGGCAGGAAGAACCAGATGCACGAACCCGCGATGCCGACGAAGATGTTTCCGCTGATGAAATAGAAAAATGAAAATGTCGCAAACAGGAACACCACCGCCCCGAGCTTGCGGCCGAGGTTCTTGCGGGAAGACCTCAGCGCCATGGCCATCACGAAGAGGCCGATCACGATCAATGTTTCACGCATGCAGAAGGAAACCTTAAACCTTAAACTTTAAACCTCAAAGAAGAGAAATTACTCGGCGAGCGCCTGCATGAGGTATTTCGACGGGCGGAAGTTTTCGATGAGGATTTCCTGATCGTCGCCGCGATTCATGCGCACTTGGAGGAGGTTGAAGTTCGGGGTCTTGTGGGGGGCGAAGAGGATGTCGTCGTGGGTGGCGTTCTCGTGCTTCTTGAACATTTCCGGCAGGATGTCGCCGCCGAGATGGTCGTCACGGCCGGTGGCGAGGTGGCAGGTGCCGAGGACTTTCTCGTCCTGGATATCGGCGTAGGAAACGGGCAGCACCTGGGTGCCGAAGCCGAGCTCGCCGAGGGTGCCGGTCATGGGGTCGTCGGCGAGGCGGGCGTTGTGGGCGTCGATGGTCGCCTGGTTGCCTTCGATCAGGGTGGAGCGGTAGATGCAGCGGTCTTTCACGTCGAGCACGCCGAGGGTGCCGTCCTCGTATTTCATGGGGAACTGGCCGTTCGCGTCGGTGGGGACGAAATAAACCTCACCGGCAGGAAGGTTCGCGATGTCGGGTTTTTCCCCGAGGCAGAGTCCGTGGGATTTCTGCGCCTCCTGCCTGTCGAGGCCGAGGGTGGCGGTGAGGATGCGGCCGTCCTGGAGTTGGAAATCGATCTCCATCGAGTCCGCGCGGGTGAGCGCGAGGCGGAGCTTTTCCGCATCGCGGGAAACCTCGCGGTAATCGACGGCGAGGCCGGAATTGAGAATCACGTCGTTGAGGCCGTGGAGGGTGGCTCCGCGGAAGCCGAACTCGCGCGCCTTCGCTGTGAGCGGCGCGGTGGCGGACCAGGTGGAGATGCAGAGGATCAGGTCGTAGTGCGGGTAGATGTCGCGATCCAGCGAGAGCTCTTTGCCGTCGGTGTCCCAGACTTCGTCGGCGAGGTCGAGGTTGGAGCCGCGGGTGTAGCGGTAGGCGAACATCTCGCCGCCGGTCATGCCGAGCTTCGCCATCGCGTGATTGCGGAGGGCTTCGTAGAAATGCTTGTGCGCGTTTTTCTGGATCGGGAAACCGTCCTCGTTCAGAAACGCGAAGTTCTTAATGAGCGCGGCGGGCTCGTCGAAATCAACTAGGATGCAGACGCGGCAGCCTTGCGTCGGCTCGAAGACTGTGTGGAGCAGGCGGACGATATCGAACTCGGGAAACTTGCGTTTCTCGGGGTTCAGCAAAATCTCGGGAGCGAGATAATCCGGGAGGGTTGGGGAGGCTGTGTGAGGCATGGCGGAAGCTAAAACCACATTGCGGAGCTGCAAGCGGTGTTTTTTGGGAAAAAATCAGTCACCGAAATCGAAGCCCGGCTCTTCGGGTTTTCCGGCGCGCATTTGGTCGAGCAGCGGCTGGCGGTCTTCGAGCGAATCCCACACCTCGCGCGTCACATAGATGGGTGCCTCGGCGCGGGCGGCGATGGCTAGGCAATCGGAAGGGCGGGCATCCAGCTCGATGATCTTCCTTTCCATGATCTCGTTCTCCGCCTCCAGGATGAGCCGGGCGTGGAAGACATCGCCATCGACCTTGTTGATCACCGTCCGCAACACCTTCGCGCCGAACGCGCCGAGCGTGAGCATGTAGAGGTCGTGGGTCAGCGGGCGGGGCGACTTCTGGCCGCTCATCACCGTGTTGATCGAGAGTCCGACGGCGGGATCGATATAGAAAAGGATCGCCTTCGCGCCATCGCCGAGGAACACGGCGCAGCCCGCCTGCGTGGGCATGAGCGCGATGATTTCCACCCTGACGAGATCCGGCATGGGCGGAGTATGGTGAAACGGTGGGGCGTGCGCAATGGGGAAGCTGGGGCAGAGCCAAAGGTTCCTATATTAGGCCGGGAAGAGAAGAATTCGAACCACGGATGGACACGGATAAACACGGATTAAAAGACACCAATAAGCCGTTCTAATGTAAGTCGATACCCCAAAACTTTTCCAAAATCAGGCTAGTCGAGCTAGATTTCATGTGGTAGCTGTAGGCCATGGAAACGGTATGGCCACTGCAGGATGCGAAGAACCGGCTCAGCGAGCTTGTCGATACGGCGCTAAGGGACGGGGCGCAGACGATCACGCGGCATGGGAAACCGGTCGCGGTGCTGGTTTCCGCGGAGACTTACGCGCGGCTCCAGCCCCGCGAAAAACTCGCAGACATCCTGCGGGATTGTCCAGCGAAGGGCTGGGAGTTCGAGAGGGACAGGAGCCCTGCGCGCGATGTCCATTTTGAATGAGCCGCGATGATTTACCTCGTTGACACGAATGTCCTGTGCGAGTCCTCCAAGCCGGAGCCGAATGATCGGGTGCTCGAATGGCTCGTGGAGAACGATTCGGAACTTGCCGTTTCGAGCCTCACGCTGGGCGAGATGCTGAAAGGCATCCAACTGATGGACGGAGGGAAGCGCAGGCGCGGAATCGAACAATGGTATGGGCGCATCGAAAAGTGGGCAGCCGGACGCATCCTTTCTGCGGACTTCGCAGTCTGCCGGACTTGGGCGGTTTTCTGCGCCAAGCATCAGCGGGCGGGGCGCAAACTGCCCGCGATGGACAGCCTCATTGCCGCCACCGCGATCCATCATCAACTTACTCTCGTTACCCGCAACGCCGGTGACTTTCCTGATGATGTTGTGATCTTGAATCCTTGGGAGGCGTAATCACCGAGCCAAGAATTTCCGTGACTGGCGGACGTATTTCAAAGCCCAGTCTTTCACCTTCGCCTGCTCCTCGGGGGAGAGGGTGCGGACGACCTTGGCGGGGGAACCCAGCACAAGTGATCCGGGGGGGATGAGGGTGCCGCCGGTGACGAGGGCGCCCGCACCGATGATCGAGCGCTCGCCGATCACGGCGCCGTCGAGGACGATGGCTCCCATGCCGATGAGCGCCTCGTCCTTCACGGTGCAGGCGTGGAGAATGGCGGAGTGGCCGACGGTGACCAGCTCGCCGACGTAGCAGCCGTAATCATCCGAGAGATGGATGACCACGTTGTCCTGTACGTTTGAGCGCGGGCCGATGACGATCTCGTTGATGTCGCCGCGCAGGGTGGTGTTGTACCACACGCTGGATTCCTCGTGGAGCGTCACGCGCCCGATGATGTCCGCGCTGGCGGCCGTGAAGGCGCTGGCGTGGATCACCGGGACGTGGTTTTCGTAACTCTCGATGGCCATGGACGATTCGCTCAGAGCGACTCGTTGACGAGTTTCTCCAGCTTCACGATGTCCGCTGCGAAGCCGCGGATGCCTTGGGCGGTTTTCTCGGTGGCCATGGCATCCTCGTTGTACATGAGGCGGAAGGATTTTTCGTCGAGTGTGATTTTCTCCACGGGATCGGCGGCTGCGATTTCCGGGGTGAGCTTGGCGACAACGGGTTCCTCGGAGGCGGCAAGCTCGGCGAGGAGCTTCGGCGCGATGGTGAGGAGGTCGCAGCCGGCGAGGGCGATGATCTCGCCCTTGTTGCGGAAGGACGCACCCATGACTTCGGTCTTGTAGCCGAATTTCTTGTAGTAGTTGTAGATCGCCTTGACGGAGATCACGCCGGGATCCTCGTCGCCCTGGTAGTCCTTGCCGGTGCTGGCCTTGTGCCAGTCGAGGATGCGGCCGACGAAGGGAGAGATGAGCTGGACCTTCGCTTCGGCGCAGGCGACGGCCTGGGCGAAGGAGAAAAGCAGGGTGAGGTTGCAGTGGATGCCTTCCTTTTCGAGCGTCTCGGCGGCCTTGATGCCTTCCCACGTGGAGGCGGCTTTGATCAGGACGCGGTTGCGGGAAATGCCTTCCTTCTCATAAGCGGCGATGAGCTGGCGGGCTTTCGCGACGGTGCCTGCGGTGTCGAAGGACAGGCGTGCATCGACCTCGGTGGAGACGCGGCCGGGGACGATTTTCAGGATCTCCAGTCCGAAGAGGATGAGGATGCGGTCGAGGATGGCGTCGGTGAGGGCCTGCCCGGAAAGGCCGCCGCCCTTGTGCTCGGCGATGGCTTTGTCGATGAGCGGACGGTATTCCTCCTTGGTCGCGGCCTGGAGGATGAGGGACGGGTTGGTGGTTGCGTCCTGAGGCTGGAATTCCTTCATGGCCTCGAAATCGCCGGTATCGGCGACGACTGTAGTAAGCTTCTTGAGTTGGTCGAGTTGTGTCATAACATTGGGTATCCTGTCTCGGTTTCGGGCACTAGTGAATGGTTTTTTTCGGAGAATTTGGGGATCGGCCTGAAATTCTCAGCAGGAGGGGGTGGAGTCTGTGGGCGAGGAAAGTTCCGGTGGCAGCTCCGAGGAGATCGGCGAGCCAGTCGAAGGGGTCGTTTCCCGAGCGTCCGGGCGTGAAGGTCTGGTGGTATTCGTCCAGCGCGCCGATGACGGCGAAAAAGAGGACGGGAATGATGACACGGACGGGGATGGGAGCGTCGCTGCCTTTGAGAAGGAGGAGGTAGGTGGTGAGGATGATGCCGCCGCCGAAGAAGTATCCGAAGTGGAGAATTTTATCGATGTGGGGGATTTCAAAACCGCCCTCGGGCATGGTTTTGGAAGTGGAGGAAAGGAAGTAGATGGTGACAACCCAGAGGACGATGGCGGTGAGCCAGAGGGCGGGGCGTGTGAGGAGACGAAACATGGTGAGCCGGAGCCATCCTGCAGGTGTTAGGGTGGGATTGGCATGGCGGATGCAAACCGCCGCCACAGTAGTCAGGGATTTTTCATCTCATCCTCAAGGCGCTCGGCGAGCCACTGTTTCATCATCGACTGGTAGTTGAGGAAACGGGAGCGGGCAATGCGCTTGATGCGCGAAAGCATGCGCGGATCGAAGCGGAGGGTGATGGTGGTGGACTCGCGGGAATCCGCCACGTGGACGGAAGCGGTCATGAGCTTCGGGTCGAGCTCGTGCTCTTGCCAGAAGGCGTTTTCCGCAGCGGCGTTTTCGAACTCGGGTAGCTGTGCCCAGGATGTGATCGGTTTCATGGTGTCAGCGGGTTTCGTTGTAGCTGCGGTCGTAGAAGCGGCGCTCGGCCTCGCTCATCTCGCGGGCGGCGACGACGCGGGCGACCTTGCCATCGGTGGTGAAAGCGAGGAAAAGGTGGCGGTCTGAGATGGTGCGGCCGAGGACATAGTAGCGGGAGGCTCCGTCCGCGCGGTCGTTGTCGGGCAGGAAACGGATGGCGAAAGGATCCTCCAGGATTTCCTCAAGCTCCCCCGGCTTGATATTGCGGAGGTCGAAGGGTGTGTCGATGAGGTCGAGATCCATGGCTTTGTGAGGGGCGCTGGACTACATGCTGAGGCGTGAAAGGATTTTGTCGAGCGCGGCTTCGGGGGTTATTCCGTGAATCTTGTGGAGGATCTCCGGCTTGCCGTGCTCGATGAATTTGTCAGGCCAGCCGATGCGCTCCACGCGGGTGGCGATACCCGCGTCGTGCAGGTGCTCGATGCAGGCGGCGCCAAAGCCGTTGGCGAGGACGTGATCCTCGAAGGTGCAGACGACCTTGCAGCTCCGCGCGACCTTTTCCAGAAGGGCGGTGTCGAGGGGCTTGATGAAACGCGGATTCACGAGGGAAACGGAGAATCCTTTCGCTTCCAGCAGCTCCTTGGTGCGAACGGCCAAGCCGAAAAAGGTGCCGAGCCCGATCAGGGCGACGTCCGAGCCCTCCTGGATCAGCTCCCCCTCGCCGAGGCGGATCGGGGCGCATTTCGCGTCCGCAGGCGTGCCGGCGATGATGCCGCGCGGGTAGCGTATCGCGGTGGGGCCAGCGTCATGGGCGGCCATCCATTTCAGCATCGCCGCGAACTCCGCCTCATCCTTGGGCTGCATGTGGATGATGTGGGGGATGTGGCGCAGGTAGCCGATGTCGAAAAGGCCGTGGTGGGTGGGGCCGTCATCGCCGGAAAGGCCGCCGCGATCCATGCAGAGGCGGACGGGGAGGTTCTGCAGCGCGATGTCATGGATGATCATGTCATAGGCGCGCTGCATGAAGGTGGAGTAGATGGCGAGGAAAGGCCGGAAGCCCTCGGTGGCCAGCCCGGCGGCGAAAAGCGCGGCGTGCTCCTCGGCGATGCCCACATCGAAATAGCGGTCCGGCAGCTCGCGCTTGAAGATCTCCAGCTTGGTGCCGCCCGGCATCGCGGCCGTGATGGCGACGACCTTCGGGTCGTCGATGGCGAGGTCGGTGACCGTGCGGCCGAAGATGTCCGAGCAGGTGGGAGTGGCGACCGTGTCGGTGGAGCCGTCCTCGATCTTGTAGGCACCGAGCCCGTGGAATTTACCGGGGTTGTCGAGTGCAGGTTGGTAACCGCGGCCTTTTTCCGTGATGATGTGGAGGACTGCGGGATCGTTGAGGGTTTTCAGGTGCTCGAAGGTACGGATCAGCAGCGGGATGTCGTGTCCGTCGATCGGCCCGAAGTAACGCAGCCCGAATTTCTCGAAGAGGACGTTGGGGAAAAGGAGGTTTTTCGCGCCCTCCTCGACGCGGTGGGCGATCTTGCGGACGGCTTTTCCGAGCACCTTTTCCACGAAGTCCGCGGCGGTGGTTCGCACGGCGGAGTAGGTCGCGTGGGTCTGGAGCGCGTTGAAATAGCGGGCGATGGCGCCGACGTTCTTGTCGATCGACCATTCGTTGTCGTTGAGCACGACGATGAATTTCCGCGTGGTCTCGGCGATGTTGTTGAGGGCTTCTAGGGTCGGGCCGCAGGTGAAGGCGGCGTCACCGGCGATGGCGACGACGTGGTTGTCCCCCCCGGCGAGGTCACGGGCGGCGGCCATGCCGAGCGCGGCGGAAAGGGCGGTGCCTGCGTGGCCCGCGCCGTAGGAGTCGTGCTCGGATTCCGTGCGGAGCAGGAAACCGTTCAGCCCCTTGTAGGTGCGGATCGTGTTGATCGTGGCGGCGCGGCCGGTGAGCATCTTGTGGACGTATCCCTGGTGGGAAACGTCGAAGACGAACTTGTCCGCGGGCGTGGAGAAAACCCGGTGCAGGGCGATGCTCAGTTCGACGACGCCGAGGTTCGGCCCGAGATGGCCGCCTGTGACGGAAAGGCTGCTGATGAGCGTATCCCGTATTTCGGTGGCGAGGGCGGCGAGATCCGCTTCAGGCAGTTTATGCAGATCGCCCGGTGCGCGGATCGCGCCCAGCAGCGGGCCGAGCTTGGCGGTTGGGGTGCCGCCGCCAGTGGTTTCAGAAGAGGGTGATGTCATTGTCGTCGTCGGGATCTCCGGTCTCGGGTTCCGGAATTTTCTCCGCCTCACGGTCGGCGAGGGTGATCAGCTCGATGCGTTTCCGCGCGCCGGTGAGGACGGAATCGCAGTGTTTCAAAAGGCGTGCGCCATTCTCGTAGCGGGCGATGAGTTCCTCAAGCGGAAGCTGCTCGCCCTCCATCGCCTCGACGATGTTTTCCAACTCGGCCATCGCGTCCTCGAAGGAGAGGTCGGTGGCGGGGTTGGCGGTTTCTGTCTTGCGGCGGGAAGGCATGGTTTTGCGATGTGATCAGGAATCGGCGAATAGTGGGAGACTACTTTTATTCGGCCCCTTCGTTGGTGCGCAGGGCGCGATCTGAGTAATAAACCATGTCCATGCCAACCAGTGTGGCGCGATACGGATAGCGGCGGGTGATTTCCTCGATCTTCTTGTCTTTGTCGTAGATGGAAAGGCCGGGCGGATAGGTTGCCAGGAAGATGCGGCCATCCATCACGAGGGACGTGAAATCCTTGTATTTTTCGGCGATCTCCGTCACGTTTCCGGTGCCGTGGGAGGAAGGTGAGATGAGGATGCCTGCTACGGGTGTTTCCAGATCGGCGGCGGCGCTTTCCAGTTCCGCAAAGTCAAGGCGGCTGGACGGCAGCCAGATGGAGATGCGATCCGCATACCATGCCACAGCCCACGGCTGGTCTGAAAAGCAGACCTGCTTTTCGGTCAGCCACTTGCCGAGTCCGAGATTCAGGGCTGGCGCGTAATAGGGAGGCCAGTGGGGGACGCCGCTGTCGTTACGATTCATCCCGATTCGAACCTTCATGGGCAATGAGAGGACCATCGGCAGTGCGGTGATGGCAATGATCAGGGCGTGATGGGCGTTCTGCAACATCGGGGCGGAAATCACGACCGGCAGCTTGCTCCATAGGATGGATATGAAGGCCAGGCCGTAGGCCGTCATCAGGGGGGCGAAGAGAAGGTGGGTTTGGTTCGGGTCGAGCTCATCGGTGGAAACCCCATAGACGGAAAGCCCGAAGGCCGAGGTGGCAAACATCAGCAGGATGGCCCAGCGGAAGTTCGCGATCGATGGACGCTTGAAGGGATGCATCAGTGCGATCAGGAAGAGGGGGGCGACGATGATTCCGCCTAGGAAAGGGATTAGGCTGGACGCTTGCAGCAGCGTGGTTCGGAGAATCGCCGAGATGAAGCCCCTGTCGAGCAGCGCGTAGGCCTCAAGGTCTAGGGTGCGCATTACGTATTCCTCGGTGCCGCCGCCGATACCGTTGTATAGGTTCAGGTATGCCGTGCCGAAAGGGGTCCCGGTGATGCCCGAGTTGCGTAGCATGACAAAAGTCAAGGGGATGAGCAGGGTGAAAAGGACGGTGATGCCCACCACTCCGCGAGGGCGGAATGCGATTGCGGCGAAGATGATGTAACCCAGGGAAATCCAGACCGTGACGTAGTGTGTCATGGCAAGCAGGGTGAAAAATACCCCGGCGATGACCGCGGGAACATAGGGTATGCGTCCCTCGCAGGAGTCCTCCACGGCCCGGTAAACGAAATAGGCTGCACAACTGAAAAGCAGCAACATCAGCATCTGCGGCAGCCCTGACAGGGAGTATTGCCAGAAAGTTTCACAAAACAGCATGAGGATGGCGGTGACCCCTGCGATTTTCTGGTCAAAAATTCTGGAAACCAGCAGGTAGGTGACCCCGATTGAGATCAGGAAGCAGAGGGTGGAAACCGTCGCAATGACCCGATCCAGCGGGAAGACCATTTCGTTTTCCGCCATTTGCCACCGGGAGGCGTCATCAGCACCGACCAGCTTGAGCACGGCTGCGTTGAGGAGGGGGTTGAGGGGCGAGTGGTAGGTGTCCTTGAACCCCGTGAAAGCGATCGAAGTGCCCCCTTGTTTTTCAACCGCCTGTGCGTAAGCGATGGGTCGGATGACCTTGGTGGTGAGGCCGTTGCCGCGAGCCACTTCGCGGGCGATCTGCGCCTGTTCCATGGCCTGTGGCGCATTGAGGCCACGGAAGAAGACGAAGAGGTTTGCCAGCGTCAGAATGATGAGAACCAGAAAGAACAGGCTCCGGCGGATGATGGTGCCGGTGTCGAATTGGGTCTGTGTATTGCTCATGCGGAGGAGTGGGATACGATACGTACGGCGAAACTTAAAGCCCTAGTTCCTTGATTTTTCGTTGCAGGGTTCTGCGGCTGATCCCCAGTAGTTCCGCCGCTTTCGTCCGGTTTTCGCCGGATTCGGCTAATGCACGGCGGATCGCGCCTTTCTCCAGCTCACTCAGATTGAATTCGGGCGGATGGGCAATGCGCGCGTTTTCGGCGGCTTGGGTGGCTTGCGGGACTGCCCGCGTTTCATCTAGGAACGTCGGCAGATGGCGGATGCCGATCGATTCATCGTTCGACATGACCACGCCGTGCTCGATGGCAGTGCGGAGCTCGCGGACGTTTCCCGGCCATGGGTAGCTGACGAGCCGGTGGATCGCCTCGTCGCTGAGCGGTTTGACCGGGCGCTGGTTTTCCTCCGCGAATTCCCTGAGAAACGCGTTCGCCATGAGGATGATGTCCTCCGGCCGTTCCCGCAGGGTGGGCATCCTGAGGGAGACGACATTGAGGCGGAAATAGAGATCTTCGCGGAAAATGCCCGCGTCCACGAGCTGGCGGAGGTTCTTGTTGGTCGCGGCGATCAGGCGGACATCGACCTTGATCGGCGAGTTCGAGCCGACCCGCTCGATGGAGCGCTCGGAAAGGGCGCGGAGGAGCTTCACCTGGGTGGAGGGGTCGATCTCGCCAATTTCATCGAGAAAAAGCGTGCCGCCATCCGCCTGCTCAAAGCGCCCGATGCGTTTCTGCGCGGCTCCTGTGAAGGAGCCTTTCTCGTGGCCGAAGAGCTCGGACTCGAGAAGCTGCGGGGAAAGGGCGGCGCAGTTCACGATGACCAGTTTCGCTGCGGGACGGCCGGAGAGATGGTGAATCGCGTGGGCGACGACCTCCTTGCCGGTGCC
>JAYTOE010000095.1:0-5050 GCA_043747935.1 Akkermansiaceae bacterium | reverse complement strand
CTACCTCAAACTCTCCTAAAAAACCAAAAAACAAACACACCAAAAAAACTCTCAGCAGAAGTCAGAAACAACTTTTACAGAAAAAAAATTGCGCGGCCATCGCACCGAGTAAAATTTGCTACCCGGTTGCTTGAAGAAGTAAAACTGGTTCGCCCTGCTGAATTGTGTCTTTTTCTTTTCCATTCGCGATTGCCCTAGGCCCCCTATCCTAGGGCAAACATAGGGCAAACATAGGGCAATCTGGGAATCACCAGACTCGACAAAAATTCACCGAAATCCACTTTTAAATTCCAGCAAAACCTTTAAATATAAGGAATTCAAGTTCAGTCCGGTGGATTCATGTGAAGTCCCGAAAACACCCCAAAACCAGACTCATAATCCTTTGGCCGTGTGGGTTTCATGGCACGGGTGAAAAAATCATACCCCGCGCCGAAAATCGGAGGATGCGAGGTCGCCTTTTTATGCTAAGATCAGCCATGTTTTTACCGCGACTTTTGCTTATCGGGTTGCTGACAATATCTTCTGCCTTTTCGCAGACCGCTTCCGAGTGGATCAAGAAAGGCGATGCTTTCGAGGCTGACGGCAAGCCACAACAGGCGCTCGAAGCCTACCAGAACGCGGAAAAAACGAAGCCGGACGACGCCGCGCTTCTCGTCAAGATCGCCAAGCAGTACGGCGACCTTATGCCCTCGCTGGGCGGAGCGGCAAAAAAGAACGCCTCCTTCAAATCCCTCGAATACTCGCGCAAGGCCGTCGCAGCGAATCCGAAATCATCCGACTCCCATCTCGCCCTCGCTCTTTCGCTTGGGAAAAATACGGAATTCATGGGAAGCAGGCAGAAAATCGAGGCATCGCGTGAAATGAAGACCGCGGCGGATACCGCGCTGCGGCTAAACTCGAAATCTGACTACGCCCACCACATGCTAGGGCGGTGGCATCAGGAAATGGCCGGCATTGGCGGAGCGACCCGCGCGCTCGCGAAAATCATCTACGGAGGTGTGCCTAAAGGCACTTACCAGGAAGCTCTCGAGCACTTCGAGTCGGCTAGGAAAATCAACAGCCGCCGCTTGATCCACCAGATCGAATACGGACGCACCCTCGCCATGATGGGTCGCGACGCCGAGGCGAAGACCGAAATACAAAAAGGCCTCGATATGCCGAACCGCGAGGCCGATGACAAGGACAGCAAGGCGCGCGGCCGCGCGACGCTCAACTCGCTGTGATCAGGAATTTTCCCGATCCCACTCGGCGTGAAGCTCGGCGATGCTTTTCTCTAACAGCTCTATGTCGAACTCGTGGGCATCGATGCCTTTGCCGATGTCGGCGAGCAACAGGACGGTGAGTTCGCCGCCGAGGTGTTCGCGGAATTCGTCGAGACCGGCGAGGACGCGGCGCTGGCCTTTCTTGTCCGTCCAGTCGAGCGCCGGGTGATAGGTCTTGAGGCCGAGCGTGGCGAGGACGGCGAGGACGCGGGCGGCGTCGGCTTCCGCGAGCAGGCCGATGTTCCGTGAGTAAACCGTATCGAGGGCGAGGCCGACGGAAACCGCTTCGGCGTGCGAGAGTTGGTAGTCGGTGAGTGCCTCCAGCTTGTGCGCGGCCCAGTGGCCGAAATCGAGCGGGCGGCTGGAGCCGGTCTCGAAGGCATCGCCGCCGAGCGCAATGTGGCGTGCGTGGAGCAGGGCGGAGCGTTTCACGCATTCCTCGAAAGGATCGCGCTCACTTTTCGCCAAGGCCGCCGCGTTCTCCTCGATCCATGCGAAGAATTCACCGTCCTTCACGAGCGCTACCTTCACCGCCTCGATGAGTCCGGCGCGGCTCGTTTCGCCGTCTTGGGTTTCGAGGAAACGGAAATCGTTGATCACCGCGAAGGGCACCGAGAAGGAGCCAATCCAGTTCTTTTTTCCGAAGGCGTTGATCGCGCTTTTCACGCCGACGCCGCTATCGTCCTGGGAAAGGGTGGTGGTGGGGAGGCGCACGAGCCGCAAGCCGCGGTGCGCGGTGGATGCCGCGAAGCCGACGGCGTCGAGAAACGCGCCGCCGCCGATCACGAGCACGTAGGAGTGCCGGTCGATGTGGTTCTGGTCGATTTCACGCCACACCTCGCGGACGAGATCCTCATCCGCCTTGCAGGATTCACCGCCGCCGAAGATGCGCACGCCGCGGAAATCGAGATCGAGTTTCCCGAAGTAGGCGTGGATCTCGTCGGCAAGACCTTTCCATGATTCCGCCACAGCGCTTTCTAGGAACACCAGCGCCCGCCTGCCGCCGCCTTCCGCGAGGACATCGGCCAAGGCCTTGTTCCCGCCGGAGAACACACCGCGTGTGAAGATCACCCGGTGCCTGAATGTGACGGGGATATCGAAGTCGTGGCGATCCATGGAGGCGTTTGCTGCGGGGCGGGTTGTTATCCCGGTTTACCGGCTTCCGCCAACCTTTCTTTCCGCACGCGGCCATCGTTTTGCTGAAAAAACCACTCTGCATCGGGTTGGCGACACGCTAAACCTTGTCCATGCCCGATGAGATCACACTCTATGAATCGAAATGGCTCGGCCTTTACCGCATCGGCCACTGGGATTTCGTGCGGCGGCCGAACTCGGATGCCTGCGTGGGCATCCTTGCGATTACGGACAGCGATGAGGTCGTGCTGGTTGAGCAGTTCAGGATACCAGTGGGGAAACGCGTCGTCGAGATTCCGGCCGGCCTTGTCGGCGATGAGGAGGAGCATCGCGGTGAAGCCTTGGCCGATACCGCAGCGAGGGAGTTGATGGAGGAAACGGGGCACCGAGCCACCGAGATTCGCGCCATCCTGAGTTCACCGACCTCTGCGGGCATGACACCGGAGTTCACGCATCTTTTTCTGGCCACCGGCCTGAGTCGCGAGACGGAGGGCGGCGGCATAGCGGGGGAAGACATCACTGTTCACCATGTGCCGCTCGCGGAGCTGAGGGTTTTCCTGGCCGGAAAAATTTCCGAAGGCATGGCGGTGGATTTCAAGATCCACGCGGCGCTGGCGGCGGCGGGAATCGCTTTCTGAAAATCACAACCCTAAGGCCTGGCGGATGAGCGGATCTTTCAGCGCCTCGGAAAGCAGTGGATGGCGGAGAATGGTGCTGAAACGTCCCTCACGGGCGAGATCCACCAACTCCGGATCATCGACGATAATCGCGCGCGGGTAGGGTTTTCCAGTTACAGGGTTGATGACGGATTCGAGCGGCTTGTTGGGGCTGGCGGCGATCATTTTCGCAAGCCTCAGGCGAGGCTCTGTAGTCAGGGGATCGAGCCAATCCATGAGCTTTTCAGGGACGGCCACAGACAGCGAATGCTTGAGACGGCCAGCCAAACCGGGATCGGAGGGCGCGGCGCTGCCGCTCTCGGCGGAATCCCGAATCTCCGCGACGGAGCTGGCGTGGTGGACGAAAGTCGCGGCGGTCAGGCAAAGCAAAGCGGCCGGGATGAGCGTGATGAGAAGGCGGAAAGCAAGCTGCCCGCCGGAACGCGGCGCGACATCCTCGCTGGAGCGCGGCACGGGTGCGCGGAAAAAACCGATCACTTTCCGCAGGACAAGCAGGGTGCAAAGAAACGCTGCGATGGGTAGGCCGGTCGCAACCATTTCCGAGGGTTTTCCGAACCAATCAATGGCCAGCGAGGGCGCCTGCTGCCAGATGCGGAAGCCGACCCATGCGCTCAGCGTGATGCACGCGGCGTTGACGATGGTGCGCGCGATGCCGCGGATAAACATGTATCCCGCGCAGCAGCCGAAGATGATGAGGGCGGCCGTGCCAAGCGAGATTTCCGGCAGTGTGTCCATCTCAGGGAAGCGGCCGTATCGCGCGCTGGCGGAGAAAATGGTCGGTGAGGACAAGCGTGGCCATGGCTTCCACGATGGGCACGGCGCGCGGCAGCACGCAGGCGTCGTGGCGGCCTTTCCCCTGGAGGGTGGTCTCCTCACCCTTGTTGGTGACGGTATCCTGCGTCGAGATGATGGTGGCGGTGGGCTTGAAGGCGACGCGGAACACGATGTCCTCGCCGTTGGAAATGCCGCCCTGTACGCCGCCGGAGCGGTTCGTCCGTGTGCGGATTTTTCCGTCGCGCATTTCGAAGGGGTCGTTGTGCTCTTTCCCGGTCAGCAAGGTGCCCTGGAAACCGGAGCCGATCTCGAAGCCCTTGGTGGCGGGGATGGACAGCATGGCTTTGGCGAGATCCGCCTCCAGCTTGTCGAAAATCGGTTCGCCGAGACCGGCGGGGCAACCCCGCACCACGCACTCGATGATGCCGCCGACGGAATTCCCATCGGAGCGGATTTTCTTGATGTGGTTGATCATTGTCTCGACGACCTTCGGATCGCCGGTGCGGACGATGTTCGACTCCACGTCTTGTTCGGTGACCTTCGCGGGATCGACGTTGGCGTGGATGTGCTGGATGGTGCTGACCCAGGCGATGACCTCGATGCCTGGGCAGAGCGTGGCGAGCACCTGTTTCGCGACGGCGGCGGCGGCGACCCGGCCTATCGTTTCGCGCGCGGACGCGCGGCCTCCGCCGGAAGGGGCGCGGATGCCGTATTTCGCATCATAGGTGAAATCGGCGTGGGAGGGACGGTATTTCACGGCCATTTCCTCGTAGGCGGAAGGGCGCTGGTCGGTGTTGCGGACGAGGATGGAAATGGGTGTGCCGAGCGTTTTTCCTTCATGGAGGCCGGAGAGGATCTCTGCGGTGTCGGCTTCTTTGCGCGGCGTGACGATCTCCGATTGGCCGGGGCGGCGGCGGTCGAGCTCGCGCTGGATTTCATCCTGCGAAACGGGAATGGACGGCGGGCAGCCGTCGATGATGACTCCGACCCCGCCGCCATGGGATTCGCCATAGGTGTGGATGCGGAAAATTTCGCCGTAGGTGGATGACATAAAATTTCAAATTTCAAATTTCAACTCTCAAGGAAGAGAAGCATCAATCGAGGTGTTTGGCCAGCTTGTGCGGGATCAGAAAAAGAAGCGTGGCGCGGGGTGCGGGAGGGCGCAAAACGAGGCAAGTGAGGGAGCCTTTGCGGACTTCGATT
>JAYTOE010000094.1:0-14764 GCA_043747935.1 Akkermansiaceae bacterium | reverse complement strand
CCATGCTGACAAAGCGAGCGTCTAGCTTTAGTGCCTGCTCTACGAAAAGGTGGTAGATGGATGAATCACTTGTGCCACCGGCACCCCCTTTCATCTGATACGGTGGGTTTCCAATAATGACGTCGAATTGCATGGTTTTTCCAAATATCTCGGCGAGCCGAGGTTTGATTTTGTCAGTGTGAATGAAAGCGTAAGCGTAGTTTTCCCGTTCCTCATCGCGTTCGAGAATTGCTCTTGGAGCCCCACAAAAGAGGCACTTAGTTGCATCCCAGGAATGCTCCATGCGCTGGAACCAGATGTTCCCGTCGTCGCTTTTGAAGCTTTTGGCGATGGAGTGTTCGCCCATCGCGTGTTTCGAGCAATAGACGCTGCGGCGGGCAAGCAGGCTAGTGATGCGGGTGATGCCGATGCCGAAGACCTGTTTCGTGAGGATATGATCCACCCGCTTTTGCAGGTTGGGGATCTTTTTCTCCAGCCCCTCGGTGAGGCGGCGGGTGATCTCGCGGAGGAAGACGCCGGACTTGGTGCAGGGATCGAGGAAGCTGACGGTCTTGTCCTCCCAGAGGTTCGCGCCGCCGTGGTTGGCGGCCCAGGCGGCGGCGAGGGTGTCGAGCATCCGGTTGGCGAGTTCCGGCGGGGTGAAGACCTCGTCGTTGGAGAGGTTCGCGATGCAGGTGAGCACGTCCGGATTCCGCCCGCGCAGGGTGAAGGGGGCTTGGGTGTTCATTCGGCGGTCGTGTAGGCTTGCTTCTCGTGGGTGGGGGTCTTGGGGAAGGCCAGGTTGAGTTTCCGCTCTTTCACCATGCGGGAGAGGTATTGGTCCTGCAGCGTTTTGGGTTTCCTCCGCACGAGTTCCGCGAGGCTGGGCAGGGTGATGAAGCGCCCCGCGCAAAGGGTGAGGATGACTCCGATCAAGGCCTCGCGATCGATCTTCGCCTTGGCGCGGGGTTCCGCAGCGGCGAGTTCAAGCCCGGCCCGCAGCGCGGGGGAAAGCGCCGCCAGATCATCGATCACGGGCTTGCCGATGTGGGGCGAGAGCAGGCAGCCCTCCGCATCCCGTGCCGATGCCAAATTGGGGGAGCTGGGTGCCAAATTGGGGGAGGTCGGTGCCAAATTGGGGGAGCTTGGCGGCGAAAACCGGGGGCGGGGGCCGAAGACATCCTCCGGCGTGGGGATCGCCTCGCCGGGAAGGTGGTAAACCGCGCCCCTGCCGCCGGTGGATTCCAGCATGCCGCCCTGAATGAGGTGCTGGAGCGTTTTCGAGAGATCCACGGGATGCTCTGTGGTCACGGCGCGGAGCCGGGCGTGGTTCACCGTGCCTTCGCTCGCCGCGAGGGCGAGCGCCACACGCTCGGCGTGGTTGAGCGCCCCGAACGCCGCGCCGAAGCGCGCCTTGAGGCCTTTCATCACATCCTCCGGGAAAAGGTCGATCATCCGCAGCTCCAGCAGGGTCTGGTTGTAGGGCACCGGGGTGTCGTAGAGCTTGGGCGGATTCCAGTGCTGGGTGCGCCAGCCGTGCAGGATCTTGGGGATGCCGGTGCCCGCCTGCTCACCCACGCCGACGAAACGGAACATCTTGTGCAGGGTGCGGTTCCGGCAATCCGGCTCCCCGCCGAGGAGGGCGACCTCCACGGGGATGCGCATCAGCCCCGGATTCCGGAAGCCGAACATGTCGGGCCGCTTGACGACGAGGACGGATGCCCGGTCCGAGTAGTCCGCATGGACGAGGACGTTGGCCAGGGCCTCGCGCAGCGCCTCGTGCACGGGCGTCTCATCCTTCCTCTCGCCCTGCTCCAAACGGAAGGGAACTTTAAGGTCGGCGGTGAGCTTCAGATAGACCTTGCGGTAGAAATCGAAGAGGTTGCCGGACCATTTCCCGTCCAGGGTGACGCGATCCACCCAGCGGCGCTCGGTTCTGGCTTCGGAGCGCTCCTGGTAGTCCAGCATGTAGTGGGGCAGCTCCTCCTGGATGGCGGTGAACTCGCCGAACATGAGCAGCCCGGCCATGGTCAGCCCGCTCTCTCCGGTCTCACGGTCCTTGCGCCAGCCGCCGAGCTGTCGGAGAAACTCCCTGTCTTCCGCCGCGTTCCAGGGGTGCCCCGGCTCGCGGTTCGCGAAAATCTGCCGGTAGGCGCGGAATGTGCCCATGTCCAGATCCTCCATATCATAGCCGCGCAGGATGCGGTCGTCCCGGCTGTCCTCCACCTGTTCCGCGAGCATCCGCTTCACCTCGTCGTCGGGCAGGGGCCGGTCCCCCTCGTTGAGCCTCCGGTAGGTGTGCCCGGCGAAGGGATTGGTGGTGAGATGGACAGGGCGCTGCGTGCGCCGGGCGCGGGGGATGCGGATGACCAGAACCGTGCGGAGCTCCTCCATCACCACCTCCCGGACATCGGCGTCCGACAACAGGTTCACGCTGACCTTTTGCCGGTTGTTCAGGGCGTCGAAGAGTTCCTTCCGCACCTTCGCCACATCCGCCACGCCATGGGCGCTGAACCGCCCCCGCGACTCCTTGACGCCCAGCAGGACGATGCCGCCCTCGGTGTTGGCGAAGGAGCTGTAGGTGGGCCAGAAATCCTCCGGCAAGGCACCTTTCCCGTCGCGCCCGGCCGCGAGCTTGCACTCGAGATCCACGGACTCCCGCAACAGCTCCAGATCGGCGATGGATTGGATATCGATCATGCGGGACTCTTCGCAGTCATGGCGGCTAGTTCCGGAACGGTCACCGGCGGGTAGGTCTTGGTGGGGGTGAAAAGCTTGTCTTTTCCAAGCTGCGAGAAGAGCGAATCCTCGGTGCTGTAGGCGGAGGAACCGGTCAGGCTATCCAGAAGGAAATCGCGCCGCTGGAATTTGCCCTTTCCCAGATAACCCCACTCGGCGAAGAGGATGGCCTTCCCGGCATGGTTGCGCATTTTCATGGCATCACCGTGGACGAGATTTTGCGAGAGCACATGGAACGCCGCGAGATAGAGGTCGTCCGTTTCCTGAAGCTCCAAATATCCGGCGAAGATCTCCAGCAGGTTTGCCCGGCATTCGGCAATGTTGTCCGGCAGAAGCTCGATGCCGTAGATGCACATGAGCGCGAGGAGCGCGAAGTGCCGCCGCTCGAAATCGGACTTGCCGTATTTGAGCTCCACGGCGGCGAGCTTGCGCTGGAGAATTTTCACTAGGAAGTTCCCGCTCCCGCAGGCCGGCTCCAGAAACCGCGAGTCGATGCGTTCGGTCTCGCCCTTCACCAGATCCAGCATCGCCTCGACCATCCACTCCGGGGTGAAGACTTCCCCGTGATCGGCGACTCGTTGTTTGGATTTCGTCAGGCTCATCAAATATGTCATGCGGAGATTCGCCCACAGTTACATGCCCGGCAATCACGAACATAACAAGCTGCTGATTTTATGGAAGGATTCGCGCAGTTGATGGCGGATGGGAAATTGCCGGAGGACTTGGGGCGGCCTGCGGTGATCGAGATTTCCCTGACCTCGCTGGTCGCGGGGACGAAATACCGGGGAGAGTTCGAGGAACGCCTGGAAGCGGTGGTGCGGGAGGCTTCGCTGGAGCCGAAGCCGATCCTTTTCATCGATGAGATCCACCTTCTGCTCGGGGCGGGATCGGCGGGCGGCAGTATGGACGCGGCGAACATTCTCAAACCCGCACTGGCGCGTGGCGCGATCCGGGTGATCGATTGTAGGAAGAGCATAGCGTTTCGAAATTGATCGGCTCTCCGCCGGGATACGTCGGCCACGCCGAGGGCGGCCAACTCAGTGACGCAATCCGCACGCATCCCTACAGCGTGGTATTGTTCGATGAGATCGAGAAAGCGCATCCCAAGGTGCTCGATCTGTTTCTCCAGATTTTCGATGAAGGCACGTTGACTCAAGCCATTGGGCATGGAGACGGCGCGGGAAGTCCTCGGGAAACTGCTTTCCGGAGAAATTGCCACCGGGATGACGATACGGATCGAAGCGGTGGATGATGAAATCCGGGTATGGGAGTAATTGGAACGTGGCGGCGGATTGCATCCGCCATGCCAAAAATCACTCACGCAAATGAAGGCAGGGCGGATGAAATCCGCCGCCACGCACCCCTAATTCAACCGAATCCCTGACTCCGTCTGCGTCACGAGGCGCTTTTTCAGCAGCGCGCCGAGGGTCTGCTTGAAGGTGCGTTTGGAGACACCGAGTTCCTCGTAGATTTCCGCGGCGGGGGTTTTGTCGGTGAGGGGCCAGAAGCCGCCGCGGGCGACGAGCTCTCCCATGATCTGTTTTTCGAGATCATCGACGCGGGTGCGGCCGGGAGGCTGGAGGGTGAGGTCGATCTTGCCGTCGCTGCGGAGGGCGGTGACGTAGCCGGTGAGTTTTTCGCCCTGGGAGAGATCCTGGAATACCTCGTTGGAGAAGAGCAGGCCGGTGTGGGTGCCGTTGACGATGGCCTTGTAGCCCATCGGGGTTTTCCCATAGACGGTGAGGGAGACCTCCTCGCCGGGCTCGAAGGCGGGCGGTGTGAGATCGATGTGGCGGGCGATGCGGGTGGTGGCGACGAGGCGGCCGGTGGCGTCATCGACGAGGACTTTCACGAGGTAGCGCTTGCCGATTTCCATGCGGGTTTTCTGCTCGCGGAAGGGGACGAGCAGATCTTTGGGCAGTCCCCAATCGAGGAACGCGCCGACCTCGGTGAGGGCGGTGCAGAGGAGTTTCCCAAAATCCCCGGGCATGACATTCGGCTGCTTCAGCGTCGCGACGAGCCGATCCTCGGAATCGCGGTAGAGGAAGACATCGATCTCCACGCCGACGGCCCATTCCTTCGGCATCTCCCGGCGCGGCAGGAGGATCTCGCCGAGATTCTGCGCATCAAGGAAAAGTCCGACCGGCTTTTCCCGAAGGACGGTGAGAGATGCTCTGGTGCCGATGGTAATCATGATAATTTTTTCACCGCAGAGGCGCAGAGGTCGGGGAGGGGCGCGGAGCTTGGGTTGTGATGGTTTTTTTCATAAATCCTAAAGCACTACGTCATGCTGGCTCCGCGTCCCTTTGCGACCTCTGCGCCTCCGCGGTGAAATCTTCAAAACCCTAAGGCGTGAAGTCCTTGGGTGCGATGAGGATTTTCTCGACGGGGTGTTTCGTGACGATGTTGCCCTGGCTGCCGCGGGCCTTGATGCCGAACTCGGCGAAGTGGATGGGGCGGGTGAGGTTGCGGAGGCGCAGGCCGGACTTCATGTGGACGATGAGCATTTGGGCGGAGCTTTCCTCGTTGGTGGCGTGCCATTTGAAATAAAGCACCTTGCTGCCGGGTGTGCCTTTGGTGATGTCGTATTCCTTGTCACGGGTGATGCCGCCGACGGTGAAGCGCTTGGCCATGACGTTGCCGTCCTTGCCGTCGCGGTAGATCATCGAGTAGATCAGATCCTCGTCCTTGCGGAAAACGGCGACCCGCAGAGGGCGCGGGCCGACGAAGAATTTCTCGGCGACCTTCATCACCTTCATCTTGCCGTCGGCGCTGAAGACGATCACGTCATCGAGCATGGAGCATTTCTCCAGCGGCTCTTCTTTTTTCAGCGAGGTTCCGGCGAAACCGTTCTTCACATCGATGTAAAGCGTCTCGGTGGCGGCGGCGACCTGGGTGCGGTCCACGCGGTCGAAGCTGGAGATCTCGGTGAGGCGCTGGCGATCCTTGCCGTATTTTTTCCCGAGTTGCTCGTACCAGCGGATCGTGAATTTCGTGAGTTGCTTGAGGTTCTTCTCGGTCTCGTCGATCTCCTCCTCGATGGCGCGGATCTCCTCGTCGGCCTTGAAGGAGTTGAATTTCGAAATGCGCTTGATGCGGATCTCGGTGAGGCGGACGAGGTCGTCCTCGGTGACCTCGCGTCTCAGCAGCTTTTTGAAAGGCTTGAGTCCGTCGTCGATGGCCTTGAGCACGGCCTCCCATGTCTCGGCCTCCTCGATGTCGCGGTAGATGCGGTTCTCGATGAAAATTTTCTCCAGCGAGGAGAAGTGCCACTTGTCGCCCAGCTCTTCGAGGCGGATCTCAAGCTCGCGGCCGAGCAGGATTTTCGTGAGATCCGTGGTGCGGCGCAGGATTTCCGTGACGCCGAGGAAGGCGGGTTTGCCATCGACGATTGTCCCGGAGTTCGGCGAGATGCTGAGCTCGCAATCGGTGAAGGCGTAGAGCGCATCGCGCATGTTCTCGGGATCGGCGCCGGCGGTCAGATAGACGAGGATGTCGGCGTGGGCAGCGGTGTTGTCCTCGATCTTTTGGATCTTGATCTTGTTCTTGTCGGCGGCGGCGACGATGGAGTCCATGACCCCGCCGGTGGTGGTGCCGAAGGGGATTTCTGTGATGCGCAGGATGCCTTTTTTCTCGATGTCGATGCGGGCGCGGACACGGACTTTCCCGCCGCGCAGGCCATCGCGGTAGTCACTGGCGTCCATAATCCCGCCGGTGGGGAAATCGGGGACAAGCTCGAAGGGCTCTTTCCGCAGGTGGGCGATGGCGGCGGTGACGAGTTCGTTGAAATTGTGCGGGAGGATCTTGCACGCGAGGCCGACGGCGATGCCCTCCACGCCCTGCGCGAGGAGCAGGGGAAATTTCATCGGCAGGGTGAGCGGCTCCTGGTTGCGGCCGTCGTAGGATGGCAGCCATTTCGTGGTTTTGGGGTTGAAAGCGACCTCCAGCGCGAACTTCGTGAGCCGTGCCTCGATGTAACGGGGAGCCGCCGCACCGTCGCCGGTGAGGGTGTTTCCCCAGTTCCCCTGGCAGTCGATCATCAGGTCTTTCTGGCCGAGCTGCACCATCGCGTCGCCGATCGACTGGTCGCCGTGCGGATGGTATTTCATCGTGTTGCCGACGACGTTGGCGACCTTGTTGTAGCGGCCATCGTCCAGCTCACGCATGGAATGGAGGATGCGGCGCTGGACGGGTTTGAGTCCGTCGTGAAGATGCGGGACGGCGCGTTCCAGGATCACGTAGCTGGCGTAATCGAGGAAATAATCGGAATACATCGCTCCCAGCGAGGCGTGTTGGTCCGGGTGGTTGCTCATGGGTGAACGTGTGCTAGATGACTCGCCCGCGCCGCGCAAGCACAGCGTGATACGAAAGTCGCCGGGCGGCTTGCATCCGTTGTGGCGGTGGCTAGTTTCAGAGCATGAGCGATACGAGGATCGGGCGGCGGGACTGGATGAAGCTCGGTGGCCTGGGCGGCGCGGCGGCTTTGCTGGGTGGCTGCTCGAAGGCATCGGCGGCGGTCAGGAAAGGGGAGGTGCGCGGCATCGTGTTTATGGTTTCCGACGGCATGAGCCCCGGAGTGCTTACGATGGCTGAGAACTTCTCGCACATCGTCCACGGCAAAGGCACGCGCTGGTGGGAGCTTATCAATGACCCCGTATCGGTGCGCGGGCTGATGGAGACCAGCTCGGCGAACTCCTACGTGACCGATTCCTCCGCCGCGTCCTCGGCATGGGGCGGCGGAATGAAAATCAACAACACCTCGGTCAACGTCCGCCCGGACGGCACGGAATCCACGCCCATCATGCGCCACCTGAAAAAGCTGGGTCGCCGCACCGGCCTGGTTACCACGGCGACGGTCACCCACGCTACCCCCGCCGGTTTCGCCGCGGTCACCGCGGATCGGGACGACGAGCACCTCATCGCCCCGCAATACCTCGGTGTCGTCGATCTCCTGATGGGCGGTGGGATGAACTTTTTCGACCCGAAGAAACGGATCGATTCCCGCGACGCGCTCACGCCTTTTACGAAGGCTGGATACGAGCTGATCCAGGATCGCGATACCTTGCTGAAATCGAAGTCCGACAAGGTGCTCGGCCTGTTCAGCGGCGGCTACATTCCCTTCGAAGTGGATCGTCTCAACAACCCCAAGCTCATCGAGAAAATCCCCACACTCGCGGAAATGTCGGAGGTCGCCTTGAAAAACCTGCTCGGCCACCCGGACAAGTTTCTGCTCCAGATCGAGGGTGCGCGCATCGACCACGGCGCGCACGCGAATGACATCGCGGGCTTGCTCTGGGATCAGCTCGCGTTCGATGCGGCCTTGGCGAAGGTCTTGGAAATGATCGCCGGGCGGGACGACATTCTTGTGGTCGTGACCAGCGATCACGGCAACGCGAACCCCGGCATCAACGGCACCGGAAAAAATTACGACGATACGAACAAGTGCTTCGCGAGCATCGCCCGGATGACCTGTTCTTACGAGAGGCTGTTAGATGATTGGGGGCGTTCCAAGGACAACACGGAGCAGAGTCTCGCCGCGATGGTCAAGGAAAGGCTCGGGTTCTCCCTCAAGGGAAAAGAGGCCGCCGAACTCTACGCCAGCATCACCACGGGCGTGGTTTCCGAGTGGAGCGAGCAACTCGACAACCCCCACGGCCTGCTCGGGCAGTTCGCGGGAAATCACACCGGCATCGGCTGGACGGGTACCTCGCACACCTCGGATCCGACCCTGATCTCCGCGATCGGGCCGCAGGCGGAGCGCTTCTCCGGCATCGTTCCGAATCAGGAGGTGCACCGCCATTTCCTAGAACTGCTCGGATAGCGTCTCAGCGTTTCAGCGCTCTGCGTATCATTGCGAAATGGCGATCCTGTTCCCGCAGCTCGACGCCGTAACGTTTCGCGCAGGCGAAGATCATCATATCGCCGAAAGGCACGTTCACTCCGGCTCGCTGGCAGGCTCGGGCGGTTGCAGCGGCCTCGACCCAGCAGGCGTCGTCGAAGGCAAGCCATGTGCAAGATCTTCTCACTTCCTCCAGCCTCTCCTCTTCCTTCTTTCCTCTGATTCCTTGGTAGATCTCAAGCCACACGGGTTCGGTCATCGCCACTCTGCCTGAAAGAAGCAATTCTCCGAGTTCTGCGGCGATGGCGGGATCCCCACTTTTGCGCGTCGCTTCAATCCAAACCGAACTATCCACCAAAACGCGGTCTTTCATGGCCGCACAAGGTTTCTGGCGGCATGGTTACCGTTTTTTTGTTCGATCTCTTCCATGTCTCCCGCCTCGATCTCGTCATTGGTCGCGATGTCCCACGTGCCGAAGCTCGCGATCAGCTTCTCGACCAACTGTCTGCGGTTGTATTCTTCCAAGGCTTTCACCACCGCCTCACGCTTTGTTTTCGCGCCCGTGTAGCGCATAGCATCCGCCAAGGCCTTTTCAGGGATATCAATTGTCGTCTTCATGGATTCCATTTAGTCCGAAAAATGGAATCCTGCAACTCGCAAAATGGATGCATTTCCGCTCCGAGCAATTGAAGAACGCACCAATTGAGCATTTCGCCGCATATCCGGCGATCCCTCCGGGTATCCTTGCTCGTTGGCATCGAATCCGCTTGGATGACTTCGTCATGAATACAAAAGGCACAACTTTCGAAGCATTGCAGGCATGGGTGGATGAAACGGTGGCTCTCTGCCAGCCCGACAGCGTCGAGTGGTGCGACGGCTCGCAGGAGGAATGGGATCGCCTGACCCAGCTTCTCTGCGACAAGGGCACTTTCACCCGCCTTAATCCCGAGAAACGTCCGAACTCTTTCCTCGCCCGCTCCACCACATCGGATGTCGCCCGCGTCGAGGAGCGCACTTTCATCTGCACCAAACGCCCCGATGAGGCCGGCCCGACCAACAAATGGGCGGAGCCCACAGAAATGAGGAAACTGCTCACGGAAAAATTCACCGGCTCCATGAAAGGCCGCACGATGTATGTGATCCCGTTCTGCATGGGGCCGCCGGATTCGCCGCTTGCGAAGATCGGCGTGCAACTCTCCGACAGTGCTTATGTGGTCGTGAACATGCGCATCATGGCGCACATGGGTGCGAAGATATTGAAGCGCCTCGAGGACGAAATTACCGGAGCAGTTCCGAAAAAACGCGACGGCCACGGCCAATACATCAGGTGCCTCCACTCCGTCGGTGCGCCGCTTTCCGCAGGTGATAATGATGTGTCCTGGCCCTGCAACGACGACAAATACATCTCCCATTTCGTCGATACCCGCGAGATCATGTCCTACGGCTCCGGTTACGGCGGCAACGCCCTGCTCGGGAAGAAATGCCTCGCCCTGCGCATCGCGTCGAACATCGCCCGCGAGCACCGCTGGATGGCGGAGCACATGCTCATCCTCGGTCTCCACGCGCCGGACGGTTCCACCACTTATCTCACCGCCGCCTTCCCCTCCGCCTGCGGGAAAACCAACCTCGCGATGCTGGAGCCGCCGAAGCCCTATTCGGATGCCGGTTGGAAAACATCCATTGTCGGCGACGACATCGCGTGGCTCTGGCCGCATGAGGACGGCAAACTCCATGCCATCAACCCGGAAACGGGATTTTTCGGCGTCGCGCCCGGCACCAACTGGGAGAGCAACCGCATCGCCATGGAATCGATGAAGGAAAATGCCATTTTCACCAACGTCGCACTCACCGACGACGGCGATGTCTGGTGGGAGGGTCTTACCAAGGAGGCTCCCGCCCACCTCATCGACTGGACAGGCCAGGACTGGACGCCCGGCTGCGCCCGCCCCTCCTCACACGCGAATTCCCGTTTCACCGCGCCCGCCCACCAGTGCCCCACCATCGATCCGCAGTGGCAGAATCCCGACGGCGTGCCGATCGACGGCGTCATTTTCGGCGGACGCCGTGCCACTACTATGCCTCTGGTATATCAAGCCTTCAACTGGAGCCACGGCGTCTATGTCGGCGCGACGATGGGCTCGGAAATGACCGCCGCCGCCGCTGGAACGATCGGCAAGGTGCGCCGCGATCCGATGGCCATGCTGCCGTTCTGCGGCTACAACATGGGCGCGTATTTCGGCCACTGGCTGGAGATGCAGCGCTACCTCACCCACCTGCCGCGCTTCTTCCACGTGAACTGGTTCCGCAAGACCCCCGAGGGGAAATTCATGTGGCCCGGTTTCAGCGAGAACATGCGCGTGCTCGAATGGATCGTGAACCGCTGCAAGGGCGGCGCCGCCGGCCACGAGACACGCATCGGCTGGACTCCGGATTTCGCCGATTTCAACACCGACGGCCTAGAGGATTTCTCCGAAGCGGACTTCGAGACGGTGATGAAATTCGACCGCGCGGAATGGCGCGCCGAACTCGTTTCCCAAGGCGAACTCTTCATCGACCTCTACGACCACCTGCCCAAGGAACTCATCTTCCAAAGGGAGCTGTTGGCGGCGAGGTTGGTGTAGTAGGAAATCTCTGAACCACGTAAATATGAAACGATTGACCATCTTACTTGCTCTCGGGCTTTTGAACGCGATGTCCGCTGCCGCAGATAAGACCTATGAAGTTGTTCCAAATAAATCGGATTTTCCGCTCCCTTACGAGTTGCCCAGCCTTGGGGAAGCAGATGCCTCTACATTTGATTGGCAGCAATATCTCGATGCATCGAAGTCGGAGGCGGATCGGGCTTTTCGTTCGCGGGTAGCTGCAATGGATTACGGTCAGCCGGTTCCAAATGGGGGTGATTCCAATGCCGAAAATGGGGAACGGTGCGAGCTTGCTTCCAAAGAATTCAAGGCGAAATGCGATGATCTGATCAGGAGATATCGGCTGAAACTAAAGGCTGAACCGGATCTTCTCAATAAATTTGAACGATATGTGGCAAATAGCGAGGAGGCAATCTCCCTACAAATCGAACTCGTCCAAGGTTCATGGGGTGAGGGCGGATCGGGACAGCGCGGTTTTTATGCAGAGGCACGGATGAGAGCGTATCTGAACTTCCACCGAAATTTGGAAGCGTTGGGCAGCAGCTTAGATTTGCAGGATTTACCCGACTGAGTGGTGAGGTTTGGAAACTTTGGTTTTATGGAGAGTAGTGACTCCGTACTTCAACCCCAACCTTGCATTCCGGGGAAATGCAGCCATCTTCCACTTCGCAGCCAATGCCCGCCCAGCCTCACAACCATGAGCACAACCCCGACAGCCAAGCCATCGAAGATTGCCGATTCCGCCGCAATTGCATCTTCCAATCCTGCACGGAGGCCCTCCCCGAAATGGGAGAAATTCTATCAAGATGCGGTGAAGTCGGTTGGAAGGCCTTTGGAGAGAGGTGTTACGAATGCCTCCTGGGAGGCCTGGGAAGAACACCGGAGCAAATCGCTCTCAACGCACGGCTAGCGAAAAAGGTTGAAGCCCAGGTCGACTTCCAAGGAGGAGACGAGCATTTCATCTCTTTGCCCGAAGCTGATTCAGGGGATCGAGTATTGAAATGGACTTACGGCGACAATTTCGGCCTCCGTCTCAAGGTTTTTGAGGTCGATCCCGACGCGATGAACCAGCACGTCATCTCCACGGGAAACCCCGACCCTCGCTACTACCTGAACCGCTGGATCATCCTCAATCGCATCGCCGCACCGATCACGCGCTTCGAAGGGCTGCTGCCACCGGATTTCCTGAAAGGCGAAAAGCTTCCCCGCCTCGCCATCAGCCAGCGGATGCTGCCACCGGAAAACCCAACCCTTCAGGCCATCATCAGAGGTTTCCGCGACATCGGTTTCATCGAAGTTTCCGAGCACGCCTACTACCGCACCGAGGACAACATCCTCCTCGGCGATGCGGCTCCGCGAAATGTCCGTTTCGAAAGCGGAACCATCATCCCCTTTGATGCCGTCGCCGAGTATCCGCATGGTGCGGCAAGGGATTGGTGCATCAAAAAAGCGGCACGCAGGATATGAGTGGCTGCGGATTGCATCCGCCATACCAAGGTCGCGAATCTCTGCTTTTGAATGGCATGGCGGATGCAATCCGCCGCCACGAACCGATTTGTCACCACTAGGCTTGCGTTTCGCGAACCGCCTTTCCAAACTGTGCACATGCATCCTGATGTCGAGAAATTGGTAGAGGCCGGTAAGATACCGAAGCCTGTCGGAGAACGCCTGTCGCAGCTCTCGCCGGGGAATTTCTGCCTGCACAAGTCTTTCGGAGCCGGAAAAATCACGGATTGGGACTTTGGCAGCAAGAAGATCACGGTCGATTTCGAGCGTTCCAGCGGCCAGGAGATGGATCTCCAGTTCGCGATGCAGAAAACGGAATGGATCGCGGCGGACGACTTCCGCGCGGTGAAAATCGAGCAAATCGAGGAACTGCGGAAGCTGGCGAAGGTCGATTCGGTCGCACTCGTCGTCCATATTCTTCAAAGCCATAGCGGCTCCATCACCGGCGAGGCGATCGAAGCCTTGGTGAGTGGCACGGTGATCCCGGAGAAAGATTACAAGAAGTGGTGGGACGCCACGAAAAAGGCTGTGAAGGAGAGCCGCAAGGCGGTCGTGCCGACAAAGCGCACGGAACCCATCGTGCTCCGCGATTCCGGCATCACTCCGGCGCAGGCTCTGCTCGCGGATTTCGAGGCTTCCAAGGATATCAAGGGCATGATCAAGGCGCTTGAGGCCATTGCGGCGGACATCGGCGCTTTCGAACAGGATTCCGCCGCACTCAAACAGCTCATCATGGACATCGACGACGGCGCGAAAAAGGCCGCCCGTGTCCAGCTCGGCCAGGCGATGCAACTCATCGCCGCCCGCGACGAAGTGATCGGCGGCAGCAAGGCGCTAGAGCTGGATCCCGGCGCCGTCCGCCTCAGCGACCTCATCGCCGGCTCAGATCTCGGCAAGATCGCCGAGGAACTCGTCAACCTTCCCTCCACTCGCCAGCGCGCCGTTTACGAAGCCTTCGGCACCGCTTTCGGCAGTGAATGGATCTCGAAAATCGTCACCGTGTTTGACAAGGTTGGCGCACGCGGCGTCACGGAGATCGCTCGTATCCTTGGGGAAAACAACGGAATGATCGCTCTCACCGATCACCTCGGTTCCGCCCTCGCGCGGCGCGCTCTCGGCCCCGACGCATTGATCTGGGTCTGCCGCGAGCGGAAGTCCGCATCCGAGTCGGTTTTCGGCGCGGACGTCGGCGCCTCCATCCTCAACCTTCTCGAAAACGACCACCTTTCCGACGGTCCGCGGAAAACCTCCCGCCTCCAGACACTGCTTACCGAGGACAAAGCCCTGCTTTCCGATCTCGTGGAGGGCATGGATCTCAACGAGGCGCGCAATTTTGCCCGCCGCCTGCTCGACTGCCCGGTTTTCGGAGACCTTGAGAAAAAGTCCCTCATGGCCCGCATCATAAAGGTGCGCCCGGAAACCGTCGAACTCGTCTCCGGTGTCAACGCAACCCGGCGCGAGGAACCTCTGCTCGTCTCCTGGGAGTCCCTCGAAAAGAAGAAGCAGGAACTACAGGAGCTCATCCGCGAGAAAATCCCGCAGAACAAGGAAGATGTCAAAATCGCCCGCTCCTACGGCGACCTCCGGGAAAACTTTGAATACAAGTCCGCCAAGGACATGGAGAAATTCCTCAACCACCGCCGCTCAGCCCTGGAACTCGAGATTTCCCTCGCACGCGGCACCGATTTCAAGGGAGCCGATACCAAAACCGTCAACATCGGCACGGTTGTTGCGCTCATCGATGAGAACGGCAAAGAGCAGATCATCACCGTGCTCGGCGCATGGGATTCTAACCCCGATAAAAAGGAGGTTTCCTACATGTCGGAAGTCGGCAAAGCCCTCATGGGGCTCTCCGTTGGCGATGACGCGAAAGTCCGCGACGTCGAAACCGAGCAAATGCAAACATTGACGATCAAGTCGATTTCCACTTATCACGCCTGAGGAAACACGTTTCCTTAATCACACCAACAACATCATGGATCTTACCACCATCGTAGAAATCAGGGGCCGCGAGGTCATCGACTCACGCGGAAACCCGACCGTCGAGGTTGACGTTTAC
>JAYTOE010000093.1:0-7834 GCA_043747935.1 Akkermansiaceae bacterium | reverse complement strand
GCGATGCGCGAGGTTGGAGTCATGGTTGGGTAAGAGTCGGATAACGTCGATAAGGTGGCTAGAGCTTGGCCGGGAGGAAACGAAAAAACGCCCTGGCTTTGCGCAAGAATATGTCGAATTACGTTACCAGGTGTTGCTGGGTGACAACTGAGGCGAACCCGACAACCTGATCCGTGATGCGGTGGAGGGAAACTTCGCCGATGGTGGAAATCTGATTCGCATCCGAATCCATTAGTTTCCTGGCAGCAGCTGGAGTTTGCGGAGATCTTCTTCGACTTTCCCACGATACGCACCTCTCGCGGATTCCTCGCGAAAAGCATCGGACTTCATGTGTTCGATCACAATTCCACGGCGTTCTTCGATCTGTTCATCGTTGAAGTATCCCATTGCCCATTGTTTGACGATGCTGCGGAATGTGAGGTCATTGAAATACGCAGTGATTTTTTCTTCCGCTTGTAGTTGGGTCGCGTCTGAGGAATTTCGCCTCTGCATCCTTTCGGCGACTCTCCGTTTGTCAGGGTCGATCGATTGCTCCACAAAACGGTTCATCAGACGGAAATTTTCATCGCCTTGATCATGCCGGGCATAGACCGCATTGATAAAACCCTCCCGATCTCCCAAAAGCCAATATCCTACGACACATACGATCGGAGTTCTGGCACGGGTCATGGCCATGGCAAAAGGGATCCATTTTTCGGAATCCCTGAATTTCGGTTTCCCATCCCACGGTTCCTGCATGTAATACGTGTCATACGCGGTTGCATTGTCCAAAAAATGCCTTATGGCGGCGGGCATGAGCAATGGCAGTCCGCAATTTCCGATGGATCCCATAATGTTATTGTCCCCGAATTCATCATTCATGGGATTGAAAACAGGTGCGTCCGCTCCGATGGCGCGCACGTTGAGCTGATGAATCTCGCATGCCATTTCCATCCACTCCACAGCTTTGGCGTATTCGCGAGCCGCGAGGGACTCGTCCAGCCTTTTCACGGTGTTGGAACGGCGGGAACCCAGATGCCCGGAAACAACCCGATCAAAATCTTCAATCTTTTCCGCATCTCGCAGCCATACCAACGCCGTTTTGTCGATTTCGCCGAAAAGTTCGCCATCACCCAGCAACTCGCTTGCGAGAGCAAACACCGAATTGTACTGACCCTCTGAAATCATATCCTTGAGCGGCCCGGATTCGAGCATAAGTTCGCGGTGCAGCTTGAGTCTCCTGGCCGCGCGTTGGGGATCGGGATCGAGTCCTGTTGGGAGCAGGGCGGCAAGACCATGGAAGGCCGTGTTTCCCGCGTCGGAGTGTTCGTAAACCGCTTCGCAGAACCGGGTGCGTTCACCGATCATGTGAAATCCCAGCGTTTGTAGAATCGGATTCCTTGAAGCAGTCATTTCGCGCCCAAGTGGCAACCATTTGTCGGGGTCACGAATCCCTGATTGGGCGACGTAGTTGGGGTAGGAAGTGTATTCCAAAAGATTCAAATCCAGATAGGAATGGACCGAATACGGCAAATGCGAACGGAGATCCATCCACGCATAGTGGAGCGAGCAAAATAAAAATCCAATTCCGTTCGCCCCTGCGTGGTGTGGAGTGAATAATCCACGAGCCTGCAGCTTGCCCTTCGCGACATCGAAACGCTCACAGGATTGCTCCATGAGTCGTACCGCATCTTTCACCTCGCCTTTGGCGATTAGGGCTTCGAGCTTCCGTGCCGCCTCAAGATCGAAAAACTCGCTCCTCCATCGGGAGATTCGCAGATGATCGACGAAAGCATGAATCGGGTACGATGCCAAAAAGGACGCGAACGCGATGACTAAAAGCGCTTCCTTTATTCCTGTCTTCCATGATGTTCCTCGAAAGCGGCGACATAGAAGATAGTTCGCTGATCCGGCAATCGCGGCAATTGCGAGACCCATCAGGGTGATGATCGTTTTTTGGTGCCAGATTTGATAAGAAGCCTGCCGGAAATCACCGTCATAAAGATACACTGCCCAAAGGAAGACACCCAGAATTGCCGCCAAAAACCATACGGCCAAGAAGGCGGGCAGGAGAATGAGTTTCGGCGATGAGAGGCGGGTGAATGGAAACATCAGGGGAATTGGTTCAATGGTGGTTTGATGAGACGGGCTGTGAGATAGCCAAACAGAAAAAAATGGCTGAAAATGACTTTATCGACTATGCTCGCGATCACCATGAAAATCCCCGCCATCACATTTCCCATCCTCCTCTCCTGCCTCCCCGCCCTCGCCTTTTCCCAAGACTGGCCGCGCCACCTCGGCCCGGATGGATCGGGGACGGTGGAGGGAAAAATCCGGACGAACTGGAAGGACGAGAAGCCGAAGGAACTCTGGCGCAAGGATCTCGGCAAGGGTTGCACCAGCTTCGCGATCGCCGGGGAGAAAGTCGTGGTCATGGGCAACAAGGACAACACCGACATCGTCTGGTGCCTCGATGCGGCGACGGGGAAGGAAATCTGGACGCACAAATACCCCGAGAAGCTCGATCCGAAGCTTTACGACGGCGGCCCGAACGCTACGCCGACGATCGACGGGGATGTCGTTTACACGCTCAGCAAATCCGGGAACCTGTTCTGCCTTTCCATGGCGGACGGAAAACCGAAATGGAACGTGCATTATAAGAAGGATTTTAAGGGCACCGTGCCGGATTGGGGATATTCCGCCTCGCCGGTGGTGAAAGGAAACCTGCTCTATTGCCTGCCTTGCGCGGACGACGGGGGATTGTATGCGCTGGAGAAATCCACCGGCAAAGTGAGCTGGAAATCGGGCGACGACACCAAGCCGGGATACGCGACCCCGGTGTTTTTCACCCACAAGGGCAAGGAACTTGTCGCGGCATTCCATGGCCGCCAGCTCGTGGCCTACAATCTCGATGGCAAGGGCGGCCCGGTTTTCGATTTCGGCTGGCGGACTTCCTATGACGTGAACGCCAGCAACCCCCAATACCACGACGGCATGATGTTCCTCGCCTCGGGCTACGGCATGGGCTACGTGGTCATCGATGTCACGGGCAACGAGCCCAAGGTGCTCCACAAGGACGAGGACATCCGCATGATTTTCCAAAACAGCATCCTTCAGGACGGCGATATCCTCGGCGTGTTCGGCGACAAGAACATCGATGCCGAACTCATCCGCATGGACATGAAAACCGGCAAGGCGCACTGGCGCGTCAAAATGCCGGGAACCCGCGGAAGCTCGCTGATGGTCGGCGACCAGATGGTCATCCTCTCGGAAACCGGCGAGATCATCTGCGGCGAACCTGCCAAATCCGGTTGGAAGGAACATGGCCGCGTCAAAGCGCTGTCATCGACCAGTTGGGCGCACCTCGCATTTGCCGACGGCAGGATCTTCGCCCGCTCCAACAAAGGCGAGGCGGTCTGCCTCGAAGTGAAATGAGATGCTGATTTTTTTGACAGTCGATGATTTCCGGTTTCGTATGGCGTTGTGATGAAAGCTGAAATTTTCGCAACGAGCTTGTTATTGACGGGATTTCTTACTGCCGCGAACTGGCCCGCATGGCGCGGTGAGGGCGGCAACGGCGCGACCACCGACAAGCAGCCGCCGGTCGATCTGGCGGGGAAATTGCTCTGGAAAGCCGAGCTCCCGGGCCGCGGTTGCTCGACCCCGATCGTGTGGGGCGAAAAGCTCTTCGTCACCTGCCCGGTCGGTGATGAGGACGGCTTGCTGGCCTTCGATGACAAGGGCAAGGAACTCTGGCGCAAAACGTTCGGAGCCGGCACACCCGGGCGCGGGCAACGCGTCGGCAGTTCCACGAATTCCTCGCCGATCACCGATGGAAATGTCGTCGTCGCCTATTTCAAATCGGGAACCGTCGTCTGCGTCGATCTTAATGGGAAACCGCTGTGGCAAATCAACCTTCAGAAACTCTACGGCAAGGATGGGCTGTGGTGGGATCAGGGCACTTCCCCCGTTTTCGCCGCAGGCAATGTGGTCGTCGCCGTGATGCAGACGAATGGCGAATCCTATCTGGTTTCGCTCGATCCGAAGACCGGTAAGGAGGTTTGGAAGACCCCCAGGAAATATGAAACCGCTGAGGAGTCGGGCGATGCCTACACCACGCCGCACGTGGTCAAGCGGGATGGCAAAGAGCAGATCGTCTGCTGGGGCGCGGATCATCTGACCGGCCATGATTCGGCGACCGGCAAGCTTCTCTGGCAATGCGGCGGGTTCAATCCGAAACGCGCCGGCATGCAACGGGTCATCGCTTCGGCGGTCGTCGCGGATGGGTTCGCGGTGGTTCCTTTCAACCGGGGTGACTCGGTTGCCGCGATCCGTCTGGGCGGCAGCGGCGATCTTTCGGAGAAAGACTGGGCTTGGCACAAGGACAAGGTCGGCTCCGATGCCTGCACCCCGGTTCTCCATGAAGGAAAGTTCTATGTCCTCAAGGATGGCGGCCCTTCACGCGGTCGGCTGACTTGTCTGGATGCGAAATCCGGAGAGAAACTTTGGGAATCAAACCTGCCGAAAGCGCCGCAAGTCTATTACGCGTCACCGCTTCTCGCGGGAGATCAGATCTACTGCGTGAGGGAAGACGGGATGATTTTCAGCGGAAAAATCACGAAAGACGGATTGTCGGATGTCAAAAGCCACGCGCTTGAGGAAGGAGTCATCGCCTCTCCGATCTCGGTCGGAGGCCGCCTGATTTTCCGCACCGACAGCAGCCTAGTCTGCTTCGGCGAGAAGTGACCGCGGCATGCTTCACTCTCGCCGCAGCGGGGACGGGGTCATGTGGCTCAGTTCTTGTCCGGCAGGAAGTATTTGTCCCAGTTGTCCCGCAGCTTGTCGGGCGACATCGCGCCGATATGGTAATCGGCGTAAAGGACGTTGGTGTGGCCGCCGTGTTTCTCGGCGGCGGGCTTCACGTAGGGATCGATTTCGGAAGCACTCTTGATTTCCAGGGGGCCGCCCTTGCCGTCGATGAAGAGGGCTTTCAGGCCGGGGAACGCGAGGTTGCCGGGGCGGAGCTGGCGGTTGTAGTTCACGGAGAGGAGGCGGTTGAGCATGTAGCTTGGCGAGGTGTTGTCGTAGTTCCGGTAGGCGTCGCAGTTCAGGACGAGGTTGTCCGATCCTCCGCCGAGCCAGAAGCCGATCCCCTGGCCGTCGTGCATGGAGAGCCTTTCGAAAAGGTTGTGGCTGCCGAGGTTCTCGACGTTGATGGATTGGGTGTGTCCGGCCAAGTTGACCTGCACTCCGGTGAACGCGATGCCCCTGAGGTGGAGGTGGGAAGCCTTGGCGCGGAGGGCGGTGACGCGGAGCCCCTCCGGCTTCACTGCGAAGAAATCGAAGACCGGTTTTTCGTCCCTGTATGCGAGGTAGCTGATCGGCTTGCCGTCCTTGCCGCCCTTGTCGAGCAGGATGACATGGGCGCGGCCATAGTGGACTTCCATCACATCGCTTTCCGCCATCCGGTAGGTTCCGCCGCGGATCCAGACGGTATCGCCGGGCCGCGCTTTCCCCTGCGCTGCGCGGAGGGTGCGGAGAGGTTTTGTGATTTCGCCGGAGTTGCCGTCCGCCCCATCGGGAGCGACATGGATCTCCGCCGCATGCAGGGGCAGGAGGGTGAGGAAAATCAGGGACGGGCGCATCGCGGATGACGGGTTATTGAGGATTGTTCTCCCATGGGGATGCGGAGCGGGACTGCTGGAATTTCATGGCGGCCTCCGTCCGGGAGCGGACGTGGAGTTTTTCGTAGATGTGCTTGAGGTGGACTTTCACCGTTTCGGTCGCGATCTTGAGCTTGTCGGCGATCTCCTTGTTGACGAGGCCTTGGCAGAGCTGTTCAAGGATCTCGGTTTCGCGCGGCGAAAGCTCGGTGACCGTGTTCTCCTGCTTCGCTTTGGGGCGGTGGAACGCCTCGACCACGCGGCGGGCGATCTGGGCGCTCATGGGCGCGCCGCAGGAGCGGACATCGGATATGGCGGCGCGCACTTCGGCGGGGGTGCTGCGCTTGAGAAGATAGCCGGAAGCTCCGGCCTTGAGCGCTTCGAAGATCTTGTCGAGGTCGCGGTACACCGTGACCATGATGACCTGGATATCCGGCAGGAAATCCTTGATGCGGGCGGTGGCGTCGATACCCGACATCCCGGGAGATTGATGTCCATGAGAATGACATCGGGGCGGAAGGCGTCGATCTTGGGCAAGGCCTCCTCGCCGGAGCTCCAGACGTCGACGCATTTGTAATCCGGCGACGACTCGACGATCTGGCGGAGGCTTTCCCCGAGGGCATGGTTGTCCTCGACGATGGCGACGTTGGTTTGCTTGTTCTTTTTCATGGGATGCCGGTGGATGGCAGGAGCGGTATGGAAAGGGTGACACAGGTGCCGCCCTTGGGGTTCGGGGAAAACGCGCAGGTGCCGCCGCATTTGTCCATGCGCTCCCGGAGATTGCGGAGGCCATCGCCGTGGGTGGCCGAATGCGGATCCATGCCGCCGCCATTGTCGCTGATCAGCAGGGAGAGGTGATCGTTTTCCAGCGTGGCGTGGAGGGTGATCTCGGTGGCGGCGGCGTGCTTGACGGCGTTGTTGAGGGCTTCGCGGGTGGCGAGGCAGAGGTGGTGGCGGCGCCTCGGACCGACGGGAATGGAGGGGACGGACGCGGGTAGCGTGGAGCGGTAGGCGAGCCCCGCGTTGCCGATGAATTCCTCCCCGTAGGCATCGAGGTATTCGATGAGCGAGGGCAGGGTGTCTTCCTGCGGGCTGACTGCCCAGACGATCTCGTCGAGCGCGATGACCACTTTGCGCGCCTTGTCCGCCATCTTGGCGAACGCTTCCTGAGGCGCGGCGGGCCCGTTGCCCTCGGCGGCGAGCGAAGCGATGATGGACAGCTCGGTCAGGTTGGCTCCGAGATCGTCGTGGAGGTCGCGGGCGATGCGGGAGCGCTCCAGTTCCAGCGCGTTGTTCAGCTTCAGGGCCGCGATTTTCGCGCGGGTCCGGCGGCGGACAAACAGGCCTCCGATGATGACGGCGATGGCGAGGGATGTGATGATGACGGCGACCGAGAACGTCGTGGTCTCCCAGTAATGCGGCCTCACCGTCACCGGCACGAGGAGAGGGCGTTCGGAGGCGACGCCATCGCCATCACGCCAATACGCGGGCTGGGAGGTGCCGATGCACTCGCGGGTGCGCATTCCGTCGTTCTGGTTGTAGGCCTGCCAGCGGGCGGGGGTAGATTTTTGCCCGACCAATTCACGGCGGGAAATGCGGAGTATGCCGCTCAGGGAGCCGCACCAGAATTCATCGTTCTCCGTGATGTGGAGGGAGGTCAGCCGCTCGTCGGGCAGGCCGGTTTCCCGGGAATACCGTATCCACGCCTCGTTCTTCCATTGGAAAAGGCCGGAGCCCAGGGTGCTGGCCCAGATGTAGCCGTCGGGGGCTTCGAGGATTCCGGAAACCCAGCTTTGCGAGAAATCATCCAACTTGCCCAGATACCGGAATTTTCCCGACCCGAGGAGGATGGCGCGTCCGTCGCGCGTGCCGATCAGTAACCCTCCGCTTGAGTGCGGCGCGATCACCGTGGGGCGTATGTTCCCGAGTCCTGCCGGTGCGCTGAGATCGGTGAAGGAGCCGTGTGCATAGCGGAAAATGCCTTCCGCGCCACCGAAGAGAAGGTGGCCGGAATGGTCGTCCGCGATCACGTGAACCTTGGAGAGTCCGGGGATTTCGAGCGGCACGACGATCCCCGCTTCCGCATCCCAGCGGAACACCTTGCCGGATTCCGCCAGGATCCAGATTCCGCCGTTGCGATCCTGATGCAGGCCGGTCACCGAGGAGGAGGAGGCGGGAAGGTCATGGTGGAT
>JAYTOE010000092.1:0-25919 GCA_043747935.1 Akkermansiaceae bacterium | reverse complement strand
AGCCGCCGGAGACGGGGGGGATGAGGGCGATGGTGGCGTTGTCGATGAGTGCAGTGGAAAGCGGGGTGTACGTGTTGTCGATGGCGGCGCGGACGGATGTGGCAGGGAGGGTGAAGGGGTGGCGCGCGCGGAGCTCGGCGTAGAGATCGAGGATGGTGGCGGCTTCGGTTTGGATGGTTTCGGTGGACGTGCCGGCCTGCTCACGGAGAAAGGCGAAGTATAAAAGGTGGATGGTTTTCATGAAGAGGCGTTGAGGAATGCTTCGGCTTCGTGGGGGTGGTTGATGTTGTCGAGGGCATCGGGATCCGGCAGTTCGATCAGGCGCACGCGGGGGGCGTTTTGGATGAGAATTTTCCGAGGGCAGCGGAAATCAAGGGCGGCGGCGGCGAGGAGGATGGGAAAAGCGGAGGGTTCGTAAATTGTGCACAGAGGTTCGGGGAGTCCGTCGAAATCGGAAATGAAAGCGGTGGCGATGGCGTCGGGATCGCGTTGTGCGATGAGGTGCCCGAGGGTTTGCGGGGTGAGCTTCGGGAGATCGCAGGCGACGAAGAGCCACGCGGCGAAGGGGTGGGCGGCATGGGCGGCGAGGAGTCCCTCGAGGGCACCGGAGTCGGGGATGCGATCGTGGATTCGTGGGAGAATTTCTGCTTCACCGAGATTCTGATCAGCGCGGCAGGAGAGCAAGGTATCCGTGCAGAATTCGGAAAGCAGACGGTAAGTCCAAACCGCTTGCGGGACGCCGTGGTAGGAAATCAGCACCTTATCGCGCCCCATGCGGCGGCTGTATCCGCCTGCGGCGACGAGTCCTTTCAATTCAGGAGCGATCATGCCTGGTAATCGGATTTGCCGCCGGTTTTTTCGAGGAGGCGGATTTCCCGGATCGTGATGGCGGGGCTGGCGGCCTTGCACATGTCGATGATGGTGAGTGCGGCCACGGAGGCTCCGGTGAGGGCTTCCATTTCCACGCCGGTCTTGTGTGTCAGGGCGACCTCGCAAACGACGCGAAGGCCGTCCGGGATGGGGTCGATGGTGAACTTGCAGCGCTCGATGGGGAGTGGGTGGCAGAAGGGGATGAGATCCGAGGTTTTCTTCACGGCCTGTGTTCCGGCGATAATGGCGGTGTGGATGACCGCGCCCTTGGAGGTCGTCCAGCCGGAGGCGCTGAGGACGGAAAGGGCATCGGGCGGGAAGACGACCTCGGCGGTGGCGCGGGCGAGGCGGCGGGAGGAGTCTTTGCCGCCGACATCGACCATGCCGGGGTTGCCTTGCGAATCGATGTGGGTGAGCGGGTTGGAATTTTCTTTCATGGCTGCCATGGGTGGTAGGGAAACGGTGTGCCTGCGGGGAGGGCTTCTTGCGAAGGGGGAATCTCGACGAAGCCGGAGGTTTCGGCAAGGGTGTGGAGAGAGCCGGAGTTCCGGAATGGGATCGTAGTGGCGACTCCATCGCGGAGGCGGATGGGCAGGAAACGTGTGGAGTCGGGGGAGGACTGGATGTTTTCTAACAGAGAGATGGGGATCGGTGAAAGGCCGTGTGAAGCACCTCGCTGGCGGTGTATGGCGGGAACGAGATGGCGCCGCGCCGCGCAGAGGACGGAGAGCGGATTTCCCGGCAGGCAGAAGATGGGGATATCCCTGTGCATGGCGAAGGCCATGGGATGTCCGGGACGCTGGGCTACCCGGTGAAATAGCAGGGTGGCACCGAGGGATTTCAGAACATCGATCACGTGGTCTTTCCCTCCTTTTGAAACACCTCCGCACAGGACAGGCCATTGCTGCTTATCCAGTGCGGAAGAGATCGCGAGATTGATCGCCGCAGGGTCGTCGGCTACGTGCTCGGAGGTGACTGTCACATCGCAGGCGGATAGAAGGGCTGTTAGAGCGGTGGCATGGCTGCCGCGGATTTGCCAGGGCTGGGGGCTTGAGGTGAGAGGCACGATTTCATCGCCAGTGGTGATGACGTGGATCGCGAGAGAGGCGTTCACTGTAAGGGACGCATGGCCTTCGGTGGCGGCGATGGCGAGTTCCGCCGGGCGGAGGATCACTCCGGCGCGAAGGACGATGGAGCCGGCGGGGTGATTTGAACCTTTCCTATCGATGAAACGACCGGAAACCCACGCGGAAGGCGGGATCTGGAGAAGGTTTTCGGTGATGTTGATATCCTCGACGGGCACGATGCAATCGGCGTCATGCGGAACGATGGCACCGGTCATTATTTCGATGGCGGCGGGTGAGGAGCCTAGGGATACTGGCGGCTGTCCGGCGGCTAGAGTGCCGATGATGGGTAAGCCTTCGGGGTGGGTGGCGGCATCGGCGGCGCGGTAGGCGAAGCCATCCATCATCGCGCGATCAAAGGGCGGGGCATCGCGTTCGGCGGTGATGGGTTCGCGAAGGACGCGCCCTGCGCAAACGGCGAGAGGAAGCGTCTCGACGTCGCCGCGAACGATGGCTTTTCGCAGGATATGATCGGCTTCCTCGATGGTGATCATGGTGTGCGGCGGAGAATGCCGTCGGTGAGGATTTTCGCGCGGAGGCCGCCGCGGCCTTTCATCCATGCCTCGGCTGCGGGGTGGATGGAGCCGTTCATCCAGTAGCATGGCTTGCATTCCTCGGTGCCGAGGAAACGGATTCCCTGGAAGGTGAATTCCTGCCCGATCCACTCGTCGAGATCTACGCCTTCGGTGATGACGTTGCGGCGGGTGGCGGCGGCATCGCGGGCGTGATGGGGGATCGCGAGTTCGTCCCACATTTCCTGTAGATTTTCCCATGTGAAAAAAGTGATCTGACCCTTGTAGTCGGGTTTGTAGTCGAAGAAGCGGTCGCCGCGAATACCGCGCCCGGCGAGACACTCGATGGAATCGGATTCCAGCATCGGATGTACGCCGGCGGGTTCTCCGTGATGGCCGAAAAAGTTATGACCTTGGCTGATGTAGCAGTGGCGGATGGCGGGCATGAGATGTCCGGTGGAAACGAGGTTTTGCGGCGGTGCAGCCGATGAGTTTTTGAAAAGACCAGCGTGTCAAACGATCCAGTGAGGGCTAGTTTTGGATGCTTTTAAGGATTTCGGCTTTGGCGTTGGCACTGAGGTTTGCACGGGAAATGGCAGCACGAGCGGCGGCGGGATCTTCGTTGTTGATTCGCTGTGCGGAGTCGCGGATGGCATCTTCCCGTTGGGAGGCATTGCTGATGGTGTTTGCCCAATCGAATGCGGACTCGTGATCGTCTTGTCCGTGGAGGTCAGAGATGAGCACTTTAACCCCACCGTCTCGATCATTTCCGGCATCCACGGTGTTCAAGAAAGCTGCGGCACTCTTGATGTCATTGTCTCCCCAGCTGTCCACCATGCGTTCGAAGGAGTTCAAGCGTGTCTGCCCCTCGGGAAGGCTCATCACCCATGTGGCTGCTGCCTTGGGATCTTCTTGCGCCCAATAGGAAGCGATCTGGCCTGCTGTGCTGCTGTAGGTATTTTCTATCGCCTCCGGCGTGAGGTTTGTGGTGGCTTCTTGATAAAAACGCAGGGCGGTTTCGCGATCACTGTAGGTAAGCCTTTGAATGAGTGAATTGAGGGAGCTGACTTTGGATGAACCCTCCAAGGTGCTCATGATCCAGTCTTTCGCGGCTTGGGGGTCTTCATTTCCCCATGTTTGAACTAACGAGTTGACGGCGTGCTCTTGGGACTTTGCGTCAGAAATGCTGAGCGCGTAGCGGCAAGCGGCGGCTGGATCTTCCGTAGCAAGGGTTCCTATGAGCTGACTTTGAACATTCTGTAGGGCGTTTCCTCGGAGATCTAGGCTGTTGATCCAGGCGAGAGCGGCGGCTTGGTCGGTCTTGATCCACTCACCCGCAAGGTTTCCCACGAGATGGCTGTTTTGATTATTAACCACGGTGTCTCCAAAGAGAGAGGCGGCCTGTGCGGGGTCGGTGCTGCTCATTGTCTGAATTAGCCCTGTGATCGCAAGCTCCTGCGTCTTACCGGGAGACAGTGACTCCACCCAAGATTTCGCGGCCGCCGGATCGCTCTGAGCCCAGGTTTGCGCCAGTTGGGAAATGAGGTGATTTGTATTATTGTTCAGAGGTAGCGAGGTGATGATCGTGGCTGCTTTGGCCGGGTCTGATTGGAACATTTGCCAACTGCCAGACTGCATGGCCTTGGCCTGATCGGCAATGGGCAGAGTCTTAATCCATGCAAAGGCAGCGTCGCTGTCTTCCTGCATCCAACTGGTGGTGATCGATGACAGAAGGTTCTGACGTTTTTGACCGGAGGGCACTTGATCCAGTAAAGCGAGGGCGCGCTGAGGGTCAGTTGCGACAAGTGCCGATGCGATGCCATTAAGGGCTTGCTGAAGCTCTTGAGGTTTCTTGATTTCACTGAGTTTAGCGAGTGCGGCCTCGGGATCATCCTTCGCCCATATATGGAACAAGCTCTGATACAGCGAAGAACCTTGGGTGCGGATGGGTTCTGTTGCCAGCAGACGAAAGGCTTGTGCGGGATCTTGGGCGGCGGCTTCGCTCATCCAGCCGTAGAGGGCTGATTGTTTGGACTGGGGATCTTTGATCTCGGCGAGCAAGGCGCTTGCCTTGCTGAGATCGAACTTGGAGATGATACCGATCACGGTAGCCGTTAAATTATTCCTCAGTTGTTTATCCTCCAGTTGGGTCAAAGCATCCCATGCCGCGTCGGGATTGATCGTGGCCAAGCGCTTGAACAAGGCATGGGAGATCCGGTAGCGGCGCATGTCGGATCGATCGAGCGTTGGCAGATCACTGATCATCGTGGAGATTTGATCAGCGTCGAGCGCCTCGACGGCCTGCAAGAACTCGATGGTGTCTGTTTCCTGATAGTTCGTGCTGGTGAGCGCCATGAGGGCAGCGAGGCTCTTCGGGATCGAGTCGGACTGGCCGGGCTTCGGTTTCCTGGGCGAAGCAGTCCGCGAAGTAGAGCCAGTTCGGAGGTTGGTGCCATTTTCGGGGGAGGAAGCATGGGCATCAGAGCCAAGGCTGTGGGGCTGCGGGGAGCGGGGGACGAAAAAGCCGGCGCCGATCCCAATCGTGAGAGCCAAAAGAATAGGAAGGATTTTTTTCATTTCCTGCAAGACATCAGGTACGGGCGGCGGGGGCAACACTGCATCCGGGAAAGCCTGACTTTTCGGTGGTTGAACGGGTGTCATCATCGTGTGTGCCGAGATACCAAAACCCACGAATGACACCAACCGCCTGAATCCATTTTTACGGTATAGAAGCATGCCGTGGCAGGATAGTTTAGAAGACAAGCTTAGCAGCGGCGATGCAGAGGACTCCGCCTAGGATCATGCGGAGAGGCTGTGGCGCGGCACGGCGAGAACCGTATCCTGCGCCGATCCATCCGCCCAGCATCACAGCGATGATGAGAAATGGTAGGTTGGGCGCGGGGGTGTAGCGCTCCCAGCCGAGGCCGATGAGGCCGGAAATCGAGTTGAGCAGGACGAAGGGTGCGGTGAGCGCGGCGGCGGATTTCACGGACGTCCACCGGAAAAAAATGAGGATGGGCGTGAGTAGGATGCCGCCGCCGATGCCGAGGAGGCCGGATAACGCGCCGATGATCGCGCCGATGCCGACGAGGGTGATCGTGTTGGGTTTTTCGCCGGATAGATCGAAATTTTTGGAAGGGATGCAAAGGCGGATGGCGGCGATGATCAGTGCGCCGCCGAGCAGGGAATGAAAGATGCCTGGCCGGAGATCGATGTATGCGGCCACCAATGCGGCACAAGGAACTGAGGCGAGAATGAGGGGAAGGAACAAGCCTTTCGGGAAGTGTCCGCTTTTCCTGAAGGAAAATGTAGCGAAGGCGGAGACGATAATGTTCAGGGTGAGCGCGGTGGGGCGCAGGGTGTCCGGTGCAAAACCAAGCAGCACCATGACGAGCAAGTAGGCGGACGCTCCGCCGTGCCCCACCGATGCAAAGAGGGCGGCGGCGAGTAGGAAGAGGGCGAAGTCCATGCGATGGCGTCAGCGTTCGATCTGGCGTGGGAAGAAATGTCCCTACGAAGGAGTGGGACTTCAAGCCTCAGCTATGCGGATGCTTACGGCGCAGGCTTTGTAGCCTGGCTGGTGAGAGTAGGGATCGAAGACGGGATAGGTCAGGAGGTTCGTGGCGGGATCGTGCATGGGCAGGAAGATCTGGCCGGGAGAAATGGTGGTGCAGACATGTGCCGAGGCGGTGATGGTGGCGCGGCGGCTGGAGATTTCCACGAGCTCGGCGTTATGTATGCCGAGGCGGTGGGCGTCGTCGGAATTGATCTCGACGTGTAGTGAGGCGGGGTGGAGCTTGCGGAGAACTGCGGATTTCCCCGTCCGCGTCTGGGTATGCCACTGGGCGGAGGTGCCGCGGCCGGTGAGCAGGGTGAAGGGAAATTCGGAGCAGGTCGGCTCGGGCAAGGGGGTGGGTGCGGAGAAAATGAATCGGGCGCGACCGTCGGGATGGTAGAATTTTCCATCGGAAAAAAGGCGTCGCTCGGTGGGGATTTGAAATTTGAAATTTGAAATTTGAGATTTAGAGAGCGGCCATTGGATGCCGCCGGCTTGGTCGAGGTGGTCGTAGCCAGTGATGCCTGTGATGTCGCAGGGGCGGTTTTTCGAAAGCTTGCGGAGGATGTGGAAGGTGGCCTCGGGTGATGACCATTTTTCAAAAAGGTCGGCACAGCCAAAGGCGTGAGAGGCGAGTTTGAAGATGCTGAAATCGGTTAGAGCCTGGCCGGGCGCACGGCGGACTTTGCGGAAACGTCCGAAGCGGCGCTCGCTGTTGATGAAGGTGCCGTCCTTTTCTCCCCAGCCGGCGGCGGGCAGCAGGATATCGGCGGCTTCGGCGGTCTCGGTGCTGTGATACATGTCCTGGACGACCAGGCACTCGAGCTTCGCAAGGATGCTTTTAAATTTACCCTGATGAATCCATGAGTGAGCGGGATTCGTCGCGATCACCCAGAGGCCTTTGATCTCGCCGCTTTCAATCCCCTCGATGATGCGGTGATAGGGATAGCAGTTTGTTTCCGGAATGCGCTCGATGGGAATTTCCAGTATCTCGGCGACTTCCGCGCGATGCTGTGGATTCGTGAATTCTCGGCCGCCGATCAGGCTGGTGGTGTTGGAAAAAAGGCGGGAGCCCATCGCGTTGCACTGACCGGTGATCGAGTTGGCACCGGTGCCGGGCTTTCCGATGTTTCCCGTCATCAGCGCGAGGTTGATGAGAGATTGCGCCACGCGCGTGCCTTCATGGCTTTGGTTCACACCCATCGTCCACCAGAAGGAAACGCGTTTCCCGGAGCCGATGAGTTGGGCGAGATTTTGTATGCGCTCCTCGGAAATGCCACTGGCTTCGGCGGCGCGGCTGAGGGGATAGTCGCGCGTGAACTCGCTGAATGCCTCGAAATCTGCGGTGTGATTTCCGATGAAATTGGGATCGATCAAGCCATCCTCGATGAGTTGGTGAGCGAGGGCGTAGAAGAAGACGAGATCGGACTTCGGCTGGATGGCGAAGTGCTGGGTGGCGGCCATGGCGGTCTCCGTGGTGCGGGGATCGATGACGATGATTTCCGGCGAGCGTGTATTTCGCATCACCCGCTGCCACATGATGGGGTGGGCGATGCAGGGGTTCGCGCCGACGAAGACGATGACATCCGATTCCTCGAAATCGGCGTAGGTATAGGGAGGCGCATCGAAGCCGAAGGATTGTTTGTAAGCCGTCACCGCCGTGGCCATGCACTGGCGGGTGTTGCCGTCGCCATGCGCGATGCCGATGCCAAATTTTCCAAGTGCTCCCAGCAAGGCGAGCTCTTCGGTGGCGATCTGACCTGTGCCTATCCATGCCAATGCGCCGGAGCCGTGGGTATCGCGGATTTTTCCAAAGCGTTCGGCAAAGGCGGACATGGCGGTCTGCCAATCGGTGGGAACGAGTTTCCCGGAAGCATCGCGAAGCAAAGGAGTGGTGGCGCGGTCGGGGGCGCTGAGTGGAGTGAGCGACTCCCAACCCTTCGGGCAAGCCATACCGAGATTCACCGGGTAGTCGTTATTGGCCGAGAGATTGATCGCTTCACCAATCTTGAGATGGATATTGAGTGAACAGCCCGTGGAGCAAAATCCACAGACGGAGGGCACTGTCGCATCGGGCTGAGAGCTGGCTGGGACTTGGCCGAGACCGAACTCTCCAGGGACGCGGACAAGCTTGTCGGTGAGCGGGCCCGTCCAGCTTCGCAGGAGCTTGTTGCGCTGTGGGCGTTGAGGAAAAAGGCTGGCGCTCATGTTGAGGGAATGATGTTTCCGGGCATTTTATGGCGCACGACTGCTTGGAAATACAGAAGGCGCTCCAGCGTTTCCGCAGCGAGAGTGATGACCAACGCAGCTACGGCGAGAGGGAGTGACGGGTAGCCCAAACTAATCAAGGGGAGTAGAATGCCGCCGAGGAAACCGAATGTGAGGCGGGTGACAAAGGTGCGGCGGAGCGGGCCAAGGATGAGCTTGTGCGATGCCTGAATCAAGGGCGACGGATGGGCTGCGCGGAAGCACTCCGTAGCCGCGAAGCCTTTTACCACAGAGAGAATGATACAGGCGATGGCTGGCACCGGGGAGGTGGTGAGAGGAAGGCAGGCGGCCGCAGCAATGAGCACGGCGGTGCTGGTGAATTGGAAACCTGTGCGAGCCATGTGCCAGAAAGGACGTTGCGTGTCGTGATAAAGCATCGCCGAGCAGAAAACGCCGAGGACGCCGGTGAACACCATGGCGATCATGGCGAGGCGGAGAAGCTGTTCCGGAATCGCAAAGACCTGCTCACGAAACATGGGAAAGGCCAGCAAGGCGCAAATACCGAGCAGCGGGAAATAGCCGCCAAAGACGATGATTTCACGGCTGAGCCAGGAGTGCTTCAGCCCGACGAAGACGCGCCATGCTTTCAGCGGGCGACCTAAGTGCAGAATGCTGACGCTCAGTCCAAGCAGGCAGATTACCGTCGAAAGAAGCAGGGCGGCGAATGGATTGGAAAAAAACAGCGCGGCGGCGGCGATGCCGACAGAGGCCTGCGTGAGCGTCAGCATGCCGACCAGCGGCCAGTGGGAATGCTCCGGGCGATGGTGATTTTGATCGGCCGGCACCGCGTTTCTCGGAATCTCGCGAGTTCCGATATAGCGGGTAGTGGGGCGTGTGTAAGCGCTGCTGACCGTCCCGGGCAGAAGGTTTCCCGGGTGTGAAATGCCTTCCTGCGGAGTGACCTTGATGATGCGGATGGCTTGGGTGGGGCAGGCCTGGACGCAAGCGGGAGCTTCGCCGACAGCGAGACGGGAGTGGCACATGTCGCACTTGCGGACGATGCCCAATTTCTTGCTGTATTTCGGGACATCGTAAGGACACTTCAGAGCGCAATACTGGCAGCCTATGCACTGATCATCGAGGTGCAGGACGATGCCGGTATGCGGATCTTTCTCGTAGGCGTCCACCGGACAGCCATCCAGACACGCAGGATCTTCGCAGTGGTGGCATGCCGTCGTGACCGTTTGCAGATAAGGTGACTTCGCGCTGCCACCGTGGAGCAGCCCGACATCGCGCCATGTTTCCTCCTCCTCAAGTCCGTTCATGCTGTGGCAGGCAGAAACGCAGGCCTTACAGCCGGTGCATCGGTCGAGATTTACCTCGAAAGCGTATTGCTCTCCGGGCTGCGGTTTTCCTAGGGGAATGAGCTGACTGTAATGTGATGCGAAATCCGGATCGTGGTCATGTTTTTCCGAAAAACGCGCCACAGGTGTCTGTAGTGTTGCCTGTTCGAGAAGAAGCTCGTCGATCAAGTTTCGCATGGGTGCGTGGAGTAGGGCGGATCGCTCGCTCAGTGGCTGACCGTAGCTCCCTTGGGTAATTCAAGCGCGGGGCTTGTGGCCATTTCCGCATGGGGAGATACGAGTCGGCTGGGTCGGATGTGCGAACGCTCGTTGAGGAAAGTGAGCAGACGGTTCCTCAGCTCCTGATACCTTGGATCCGCGAGCACGGCGCTGCGGATACGCGGTCTTTCGAAAGGAATTTCCAGAATGTTCCCGACTTCCGCTTCGGGGCCATCCGTCATCATGACGACCCTGTCGGAAAGAAAAATGGCCTCGTCCACATCGTGGGTGACCATGAGGGTGGTCAGCCGGTTCCTCCTCCAAAGCTCAAGCAACACATCCTGAAGCTCCATTTTGGTAAGGGAATCGAGCATTCCGAAGGGTTCATCGAGAAGGAGCATTTTCGGCTGGAGGGCGAAGGCTCGTGCGATGCCCACGCGCTGGCGCATGCCCTGGGATAGGTCTCCCGGATACTTGTGCATGGCATTGCCCAGGCCGACGACAGAGAGATAATACTCGGCGAGTTCACGGCGCTCGATTTTCGTGGCGGTGAAATACACCTGGTTCACGCCGAGCATGACATTTTCGTAAGCTGTCATCCAAGGGAGCAGGCAGGGTGATTGGAAGACCACGCCTCGGTCTGGGCCGGCCTCGTTCGTCTCACGACCGGAGAGGATCATGCCGCCGTTTGATGCGTCGGTCAGACCCGCAACCATGGAGAGCACGGTGGATTTACCGCAGCCGGAGTGTCCAATCAGCGTGACGAATTCGCCGGATGCGATGTTCAGGGTGAATTCTTTGACAACGGTGGATTTGCCATAGGATTTCGTGAGGTTGAAAAGTTCGAGGACGGGAGCCATGGCTTTGGAGAGAGTTAAGAAACTTCCACTTTGATCTCTTCACGTAGCAACTGGGAGCGACGTTTCGGACCGGGACGATTGAAAAGCGAATTGGTGCGCACTTTTTCTAGATCTTCGGGAAGGATATCGGGTGGGGAGAGTTTTTTGGTGACAGCGGCGACCCCATCTTTCTTGGCATCGACAAGTGTTTTGATCAGGGCGAGTTTCAGTTCCTTGAACTCGGGTCTGGCGTGTATCGTTTTGCGGTCGCGCGGACGTGTTAGAGGTATTATGATTTCAGAGCCCAAAGTGGCACCGCCTTGCTTTGGCAATAGCGGAATGACGCGGTCGGCGACGAGGAGAGCCTCATCGGGATCGTTGGTGATCCAGACCACCGTGGTGCGGTTCCTTTGCCAGATATCGGCGATCTCATCCTGCAAGGTGGCTCGCGTGAGGGCATCGAGCGCCGACAAAGGCTCGTCCAGAAGGAGGATGCGGGGATTCGCAGCAAGCGTTCTGGCGACAGAGACGCGCTGGCGCATCCCACCGGACAACTCGCGTGGCAGTTTGCCGGACGCCGGTGTCAGTTTCACCATATCAATGTATGCGGCGGTGCGATCCGCCCGTTCTGCCTTGGTCAGATCCGGGAAAATTTGATCCACGGCGAGACGGACATTTTCCGTGACGGAGAGCCATGGGAGCAACGAGTAGTTCTGGAAAACAATTCCGCGCTCCGGGCCGGCTCCCTTGATAACGGCGCCATCCATCATGGCGGAACCGGTGTCAGGTTTCAGTAGTCCTGCGATCAGGCTAATCAACGTGCTCTTACCCGTTCCGGAGTAGCCGATGATCGAGACGAAATCACCCTCCTCCACGGTCAGGTTGATATCCTGCAGGACAGGCACCCCGGAGAAGGATTTCGAGGCGTTTGAGAGCTGTAGGATAGGTGGCATAAAGAGTGATGATTTATGTCTTTATGCTGTTCTGAAACGGCCTTCGATAGCACTCATCAGGCGGTCGAGGACGAAGCCGATCACCCCGATCGTGAGGATGGATAGAATGATGTGGGCGTAGCTGTTGGCGTTGTATTGCTGCCAGAGGAAGCCGCCGACGCCGGGTTTTCCGATCAGCATTTCCACAGCAACGATGACGAGCCAGGCGATTCCCAAGGAGAGGCGGAAGCCGGTGAACATGTAGGGTAGTGCGGAGGGAATGAGGATCTTGAAGAGGGTTTTGGTTTTGGAGAGTCTGAGGACTTTTGCGACATTGAGGTAATCCTGGGGGACTGCCCGGACGCCGACGGCGGTGTTTAGCACGGTGGGCCACATCGCACAGATGGCGATGGTGAAGAGCGCGGCGGCGTCGGAGGTACCAAAGATGGAAACACCGGCGGCATTTTGAATTTTCAGCCCGCTGAAAAGAACCATTCCGAGCGGAAGCCAAGCGAGAGGGGAGACGGGTCGGAGGATCTGGATGATGGGGTCGAAGGCCAGGGTGAAATTTTTGGATAGACCGAGGAAAAATCCGATCGGGGTGCCGATGATTAGCGCAATCGCATAGCCTTGGGCGACGAGTTTGAGGGAGAGCCAGGCGAAGCGGAGGATGCCTTGGTCGAGTTCGCCACGCTTGGCGAAGGGTTCGACCAGGTAGGGCTTACTTTTGACCCAGGTTTCAGCGGGAGAAGGGAGATCTTTCGAAAGGCCGGTTCGTACGGTCTTTGTGACGGTGTCGCCAAAGTAATCAACAGAGGTGGTGGTTTTTCCGCTGCCAGCGATCAGTGACCAGCCACCCAGGCAGATCAGAAGGGCGACGACCGGAAGGAGGATGGCACCCAGCTTGAGTTGATAGAAAAGTTTCATGTGATTTATGTAAATATAGAAGGGGGAGCTAGATGCTCCCCCAGCCACTTGTAAGGGTTAGCCTTTAAGGGTCTTGATGGAGAAGGACTTGACGTATGCTTCCATGTCGGCGGTGGGGTCGAAGACGGCTCCGTCGAAAAGGGTTTCTTTCGCTGTGCTTGCGCCGCCGTGGGTGTAGCCGATTTCTTTCATGGCTTCCTCGTAGATGTCACCACGCATGACTTGCTTGGAAATGCCTTCGTAGTCTGGAGCACCATCGGTGAAGCCCCAACGGCGGAGCTGGCTGAGCCACCATTTGCCGTATGCCTGTTGTGGGTAGTTGCAATTCCTATCGCTGAAGATCATGTAATTCGGATCGCGGAATTTTCGACCGTCACCCATGTCATACTTGCCCTGGAGGCGCGGAAGGATGGCTTCTGGTGGGCAGTTGATGTAGGTGGCGGCGCTAACGATGGTGGCTTGCTCAACACGGTTATCCATGACGTCCAGCCAGACGCTGGCTTCGTGGAGGGCTTTGAGGATGGCCTTGACGGTTTTTGGATTCTTGGCCGCAAACTCCTCCGTGAAGGCGCAGACTTTTTCCGGATGGTCTTTCCAGATGTCCTGCGTGTTGATGGCTGTGAAACCGATGTCTTCCTTGATGGACTTTGCATTCCATGGCTCGCCGACGCAGAAGCCATCCATTTTCCCGGCCTGCATGTTTGCTACCATTTGCGGCGGCGGGATGGTGATGAGTGAGATGTCAGCTCCGCCTCCAGCGGAGTCGCCGGGGTTGATGCCGCCGGCTGCGAGCCAGTAGCGGATCCACATGGAGTGAGTGCCAGGTGGGAAGGTCATGGCGAAGGGCATGGGTGTTCCTGCGGCTTTGGCGGCATCGACGAGGGGCTTGAGAGCCTTTGGATCGGCGGCGACTTTGCCTTTCAGGGATTTGGAAAGGGTGATGGCCTGGCCATTCCGGTTGATGATCCACGGGGCGATCATTGGTTTCTTAGGTGCGCCGCCGAGACCCATGGTTGAGGCGAAGGGCATGCCAAGAAGCATGTGGGTGGCTTGGATATCGCCGTTCGCGAGCGAGTCACGAATGGCAGCCCAGCTCGCACCTTTGGTGATGGTTGAGTTGATGCCGTATTTTTTGAAGAGGCCTTTTTCGTGGGCGATAACGAAAGGCGAGCAGTCGGTTAGAGCGATGATGCCGAAGTTGATGTTCGGCATCTCGGGGGCGTCCGAGGCTGTTTGAGCTCCGACCCATCCTGTGGGTAGTCCTGATGCGAGGATGCCAAGGGCGGAAGTTTTCGTCGTGTAGGAGAGGAACTTCCTGCGGTTCATTGAGGTAGGTGGTTTCATGGGGTGCGACTTTCGTTCTATGCTTGGAAATGAAAAAGCGCCTCGCTCGAGCACCGATGGGTGCGGGAGTAAGGCGCCGTTGCCTGGATAAATGATCTGATGTCACCCGACACTGGACGACACAACTGTCATAGCAGCTGGCGTGCCAAGCTGTTTTCGGTAGGCTGTAAATTATGCGGTGAATTGGTACGGAGCGTGCGTCCTGCCCTTTGTGGCAAAGGCTTTAAAGACTGATCTATGTGAACCGCCGACCGATTTGGAGTTTGAGCGGATGGCTGTTGATTTCCTTGTCGCATCGAAACGTTGCGAAATGGCGGAGCTGGAGTCCTTGTTGGGTATGGGTGATCTGGTGAGATCGGTCAGCGACCTGATTCACGCCGTGCAGCGCGAGCGGGGCGCGTCGAATCTCTACCTAGGTTCAGGTGGTGAAGCTTTCGGCGACGAGATGAGTAAAATGGTGCTTGAGACGGATCAGTCGCTCGGAGCGCTCGTGGCAGCGTGGGCGAGGATGGGTGAGCGGGACGCGACGGGAAATGATAGGGCGAGGTTGCTGAATCGGATGGCGCACGCCGCGCATGAACTCGCGGGATTGGTCGGGCTGCGCGGCAAGGTCAGGGATCTGAAGGTCACTCCCCATGAAGGCTTGGAAGCGTATTCTGAGCTGGTGCGTTATTTGCTCGCCATCGTTTTCGAGGCGGCGGATGCAGCACTGGATCCGCGCATCTCACGGCTCTTGGTAGCGCTTTTCCACTTTATGGAAGGGAAAGAGTTCGCAGGGCAGGAACGTGCGATGGGTGCCGGTGCGATTGCAACGGGCAGTGTGGACGAGATGACGCGCAACCGGATGTTGCGCATGATTGATGAGCAGGAGCGCTGCTTCGAAGTTTTCGAAGAATTTGCCGATGAGCAGTCGGTTCTGCAATGGCACACGGGGATGGCGGACAACAATCAGGTTCAGTTGGAAAAACTCCGTAGGATCGTCTGTACGGATGGGGACAGTTCGAGGTTGGGATCGGATTTCAGCCGAACGTGGTTTGAGTGTGCCACACGACGGATCGATGGAATGAAGGAAATTGAGAACAGGGTTGTTGTTCAATTGCAGGAGCTGTGCGGGGAGAAGCTAACCGAAGCGCGAGCAAGCCTGCGGAGTGAAAGGCAAGTTCTGGGAGGCGCGTTGAAGGAGGAAGCCGTGGCAGATGGCGGGTTTGTGCTTTATTTCGCTGGGGCTGCCTTGAATGCGGGCACAGTGCTTTCTCCCGAGTGCGCCGGGCCGCGTCTCGGACGTTCGCTGCTTGAGCTTCTTCAAGGACAAGCGCAACGACTTCACAAGCTCAACGGGGAGCTGTGCGAGGTGAAGGAGGCGCTGGAGGATAGGAAACTGATCGAGAAAGCGAAGGGCATGCTCATGAAACACCGTAGGCTGAGCGAGCAGGAGGCGCACAAGATGTTGCGCGATCTCGCAATGAAACAAAGCTGCCGGATGGCGGAAGTCGCGGGACGGCTTGTTTCTATGGAGGGTGTCTGGGATTAGGTGGTGGCGATTTCCATTCCCAATCCGGCGAGGCCGATTTATCTGAATCCCATGCGGATTACGAAATTCACGGGCGGCTTTGTGGAGACGAACGGATACTTGGTGGAGACGGCGGAGGGAAATTTTCTGGTGGATGCACCGGCGGGGATCGCGGCTTGGGTGGAGGGCAGGGGAGTGCGCATCGACGCGTTGTATCTCACCCACCAGCACTATGACCATGTGGAGGATGTGGCTGCGTTGCGGGCGATGGGTGTGAAGACATACGCGTGGGCGGCGTATTCGAAGGATCTGACGTTGGAGTCCTTCGGTTCGGGATGGGGACTGCCCTCGGTGGTGCCTTACGAGCTGGATGTGCTGCTGGCGGAGGGGGAAATGGAAATGTTCGGAACGAAGGCTAAAGTGAGCTATGTGCCGGGGCATTCGGCTGACAGCATCACGTTTTACATTCCCGATGCGGGCGTCGTCTTCGCAGGTGACGCACTGTTCGCGGGTTCCGTGGGGCGCTGCGATCTGCCGGGCGGGAGTTTCGAATTGCTGCTTTCCGGAATCGAAAGCGAACTGCTTTCCCTGCCGGATGAAACACGGGTGCTTTCCGGCCATGGCGGGGAAACGACGATCGGCCGCGAGAAGGCCACGAACGGGTATCTGCGCTGAAGCTCATTCCTCGATCACCTGTGCCTTGGGAGGCGGATCAAGGAGGAGATTGTTTTGCTCTGCCGGCGGTGAGGTGAAATGGACGTTTTTCCAGACGGTCTTCTCGAGGTTGCCGGTGCCGCGGAACTGGAACAGCCCGTAGAATGGCCGCAACGGCAAAGTGATGAGCCCGAGCAGCCCGCGGGCGTTCAGGCGGATCGTGAAATCGATCTCTTTCTTATCGAGATCGACCTCCCCGTCGCCCGTGAAAGTCAGGGAACTGGTCGCGGACTGGAAATCGCGTGTGCGGAGAATCCCCTCGCGGATGTCGAAGGTGCAGAACGCGGACTTTGCACGCTCGAAGCCAGCGCGTTTGTCATCGAGAACCGTTGAAATCACGCCTGACAACGGGCCGAACATGGGGACGGAGAAAAGCTCCGCTTTTTCAAGGGCGACGAGCCCCCCTCCGCTCATGGTGGTGACATCCCCGCCGGTGATTGCGAATTCGATGCGGCCGGTGAGCAAGCCGCCTCCTTTCATATCGAAACCGTAGGTGGAGGAAAGGCCGGGCAACTCGAGTTTCGACCAAGTCAGCTCGCCGGAAAGTTTCGATTTCGCCGAGTGGAGCAGCTCGCCGGCGATCGTGCCATCGAAGGCACCCGCCGTAAGGCCGGAGATGCGCACCTCCTCGCCGCGCATGTGGACGGTGGCTTTGGGTTCCAGCAGGGTGACGTTCTTCCCGAGGAATTTGTAATCCGCCTTGCCGGGGGTGCTGAATTTCACGGTGAGATCGGTGCGGCCTTGCGGAGTGACATCAATGATGCCCGATCCGCTGAGCGAAGGCGGTGTGTGGAAGCGGTATTGCTCCAGATCGTCGGCGACCTTCGGTGCGAAAAACCGCACCATCGGAGCCGCCCAGAACTCGCCCTTCACATCCTCGACGCCGACCGTTTTCGTGGCCGCATCATAGCGGATCCTGCTGACCGTGGCCGAGCCGCGCGTGGGGCCGCTGAACGCGCGGCGCAGAGCGTAGTCCTTGTAATCGAAGGTCACGGTGCCTTGGGTGAAATCGAGTTCGTCGTGGTTCACGGAAAAATGCGCTCCGCCAGAGACGACGGGCACGCCGCGGTAGGAGAGATTTTTCAGGGTGCCATGGCCCGTGTATGCCCATGCAAAGCGGTCGCGGATATCGAAGGATCCCTCGATGAAAACCTCGGTGAATGGGTTCTTGTTTTCCGAAAAATCGGCGATGATATGTTCGAGCGGCTGGCCGATGAAAAAGGGTTCATAGAGCGGCACGGGCAAGGTGGTATGCAGCGCGATGCGTACCTTGCTCCCTTCGATCAGGAGCTTCCCTTCCGCCATGCCGTCAGGTCGCTCCAGCTTGATGTCGCGTAGGAAAAGCTTGCCGTCCTGCCATGAGAACCATGTATCTAGCGTGTCGAATGTTACGCCCCGGAACATCACCGATTCGAATCCCGCATGCCCGGTCAGGTTCACCTTGGGACGGGACGGATCACTCAGATCCACGTCACCGGCGGCCTGGATGCTCTGTCCGCCTCCGATGAGGAGCTCGCTTTTCATGGGTGCGTCCAGCCATGATTTCAGCATGCGCGGTATGTCGATCGAGGAATCGATATCGAAGCGTCCCGCGCTGTTGCCGAGTTGGTAATCCGCGTGGCCGGAAACGGTTCCCCGCGCGTCCTTCGCGGTGAAGGACGAGATGTCTAGCAGGTATCCGGATAGCGAGCCCTCGGCGCTCACTTCCGTCAGGCGGTATTGATTTTTCTCCACGGAAGGCGCGTCGATCCGGAAGTCCGCGCGGAATGAGCCTTTGTCGGAAAGATCACCGCCCAGCTCGATGCGGACGCTCGGAGGTGCCTCGGTTCCGAAGTCCCAGTGCTCCATTTCATCGAGTATGTGCGCGATCATTTCCCTGCGTCTCCCCTCGTTTTTCTCTTCGCCTTTTTTCGAAGGATCCCCTGCGATCAACTGTGCGGTAAGGGCGACCTTTATGCCACCTACCTCACCGCGCCCGTCGCGTATCTCGATGAGGCGCTCGTCGCTCATCAGAATGGTTCCGTAGAGGCCGGAAAAACGCAGCGCCTTGCCGGATGGTTCCGCGGGATCGACGGGTAGCGAGAGGCTGGCGTTGCGTAGCTCGACCTTTCGCAGGCGGAATTCACCGCGGGCGAGTTGGGCGTTATCGAGGACGATCTGCACCCGCTCGAAGCGCGAGATCTCATGGACGCGCTCCGGTTCGGCGAAGACCCGCACGTTCTCCGCGACGAAGCCCCGCAGCGGCACGTAGGTGAGCGACGCGATCTCGACGTATGCACCGTGTTTTGAAATCTCCTTTTCAATCGCCTCGCGCCACTCCTCCGGGAGTCCGGTTTGGTTCGCCCAGTATAGCGCGCCCAAGCTGAGTGGAATGAGCGCGAAGAGCAGCAGCCAGACGGTGGTGCGGAGATTGCGGACTAGATGGAGACGAAACATGGACGTGGTTCGCGGTTAAGGTATCACACCCGCGGCGCGAAAAGAAAAGAAAGCGCTCCTGCCCGGTGCGGGGCGGCCGATGATCACGTGGTCGATGATGCGGATCTGCATCAGCTCGGCGGCCTCGATGAGTTTCGCGGTGATCCTTTCATCCGCCCTGCTCGGTGTGGGGTCACCGGAGGGGTGGTTGTGGATGAGGATGAAACCGAAGGCGTTGCGGGTGATCACGGGCCGCATGATCTCGCGCGGGTGGGCGGTTGTCTCGTTCACGGTGCCGACCGAGATCGTGGTCGTGCTGGTGTGTTCGAGGCGCGAGTTCACCGTCACCACGAGGGCGTTCTCGTTCGGCAGGGTGCCGAGCTGGTGGCCGAAGTGGTCGTAGATCCGATCCGGCGTGTCGAGCGGCACGCTGCGAATCTGCTCGCGCGAAAGCCGGCTTCCAAGCTCGAACGCGGCGGCGAGCTTGCATGCCTTCGCTAGCCCGATGCCCTTGTTGTTCATGTATTCGGAAACCGGCAGCCGGCTCAGTTCCTGCAGGCCGCCGTATTTTTCCAAAAGATCGCCCGCCACCTGGATCACATTGCGCCCGACCAAACCGGAGGTCAGGAAGATCGCCATCAGCTCCGCGTTGCTCAACGAAGCCGCGCCGAATTTGTAGATCTTCTCGCGCGGGAGGTCACGGTCGGCGGATTCATTTAAAAGGGACATATGGGGAAAAGCTGAAAATCTGAAAACTGAAAATCTGAAAACTGAAACGCTGAAAGGTGTAATGCTGAAAGGTTTTTACGGAGTTCAGGGTTTGTTTCGTGTTTTTGAAACCATGGTGGTGAAAATCGCCAATAGTTCGTCGGCCTCTTGGTGTGTGTGTGGAAGGCGCGGATCGGTGATGCCGCAGTCCTCCATCAAAAGCTCGAGCCAAAGCTGCGTCTCATCGGCTTCCTGCAACAATACATCCAGCTTGGAGCAGAATTCCGCATCGGATCGCGCGCGAGAAGCTTCCCTCGCATGGGATGCCACCGATGTTCCAGCCCTCAACATTTATTTTCCCAAAACCGCCACCTCCAATCGCTGCTTTGGCAAATCGATAAAGATACGTATCACCGCCGATGCGAATCCTTTCGTGCGTCGCCTCATCTCTTGGCTCAGTCTCATAATTTTTCAGTTTTTCAGCGTGTCAGTTTTTCAGCATTTACTCTATGTTCTGTATCTGCTCGCGAAGTTTCTCTAGTTCGGTTTTGGCCTCCACCACTGTCTGCGCGACGAGTGCGTCGTTGGCCTTGGAGCCGATCGTGTTGAACTCGCGGAAGAGCTCCTGGCAGAGGAAATCCAGCGAGCGGCCCGCCGCTTCGGGCGAGTCGATGTAGCCGTGGAATTTCGCGAAATGGGAATGCAGGCGGGTGACTTCCTCGGAGATGTCGCAGCGGTCGGCGAAGAGCGCGATCTCGCGGACGAGGCGCTCGTCGTCGAGTTCCAGCGGAATGCCGAGGTCGGAGAGGCGTTTCATCAGGAGCTCCCGCTGGCGGATGGGGCGCGAGGGGGCGTGATCCGCGATGATCTGCGTGAAGGCCATGAGTTGGCCGAGGCGGGTGAGGAAATCCTCACGCAGGTGCCTGCCCTCCTCCGCGCGCATCGCGTTCAGGTTCGCGAGCGCCTGCTCGAGCGCGGGCGAGATCACTTCCCAAGCCTCATCGGGATCGACGGTTTCCGCCTCGCCGATTTCCATGATGCCCGGCTGCCGCAGGAAATCGCCGGGCGTCGGCAGAAGCGGCCGCCCGATGATCAGCGAGAGATCGGAAAACGCCGATTCGAAGGAGCGCGCCAGCGCGGGGTTGATGCGGATCTGGTCGGAAATATCACCTTCTAGCCGTTCCAGTTTGATCGAGAGCTGCACCCGCCCGCGCGAGATGTGGGGCAGGGTCGCCTGCCGCACGCGGCCTTCGAGTCCCTGGATCTGGCGCGGCAGGTTCGCCACGATCTCCGCCTGTTTCCGGTTGACCGAAGCCGCCTCAACGCTCGCCGTCCATCCCCCGGTGCTGTGGGTTCCACGTCCGAAGCCGGTCATTGATTGCATAGGGACGATTCAAATGCCCCCGTGACGCGTTGTCGATTGTGGACTTGGGAGGAAGATTCGACTGCGAATGAACGCGAATCTGATCCTTTGTTGTCAAAGACTTCCAACCACAGAGACACAGAGAACACAGAGCGTTCGTTATGAAATCTTGTGATTTTGTTACCACGCCCTCTGTGTCTCCGTGGTCAGATTTCCAAATCCACCCTCAGACCTCTTCCGCCGCGCGCACGTCCTGGATGATGATCTGGAGCGTGGTTTTGCCCTTGAAGGTATTGCGGTCGATGGTGAACGCGATGTCCCACGGCGGGCTGGGCAGATCATGCTCGCCGCCGCCGAAGTAAACGGCGTCCTGCTCGTGGTAGCCTTGGCGGAGCATCAGGCGCAGGTGGTTGTTCTTCATGTGGAAGGGCGGGCGGCTCAGGCCAACCCCTCGCGAGACGAACACCGGCTGCGGGTTGCCGTTTCCGAAAGGCTGGAGCAGCTCGTAGCTCGCCAGGAAATCCAGGGAAAGCTGCGCGAAGGTGATCTCCGCGTCATAGACCAGCCTCGGCAGCCGTTCTTCCTCGCTGCTGTTCTCCAAAACGTATTCCGCGAAGTGTTTCCGAAAATCCGCCATGTTCTCCTCGCGGATCGAAAGGCCGGCGGCCATCGCGTGACCGCCGCCCGCCAGCAGATGGACGGAGCAGGCGCGGATCGCCTCGACGAGCGAGACGCCGGGAATCGAGCGGCCCGAGCCCTTGCCGACGCCGTTTTCATCGATCGCGATCACAAAGGTCGGCTTGTGGTATTGCCGCATCAGCCGCGAGGCTACGATGCCGACCACGCCATGGTGCCAGTCCCGCGAGCCGAGCACGATCACCGGCTCGTTTTCCATGTCGAAACCCGCGGAAAGCTCGGCCGCCGCCTGCTTGCGGATTTTGGTCTCCACGTCCTGCCGCTTGCGGTTGTAGGCATCGAGTTTCTGCGCCAGTTCGCCGGCAGTGCGGCGGCACTCGGTGTTCAGCGCGGCGAGCGCGTCCTCGGGGAAATCCATGCGGCCGGCGGCGTTGATGCGCGGCCCGATACGGAAGCCGACATCGCCCGCCGTCGGCGTGCCGTTCATTCCGGTGATCTCCTGCAGGGCGCGCAGCCCTGGGTTCAGCGTGCCGGGCAGCGCACGCAGCCCGTGGCGCACCAGCATCCGGTTCTCACCGACCAGCGGGACGATGTCGGAAATGGTCGCCACCGCCACGAGATCGAGCAGACCCTTGAGATCGAGGTCAACGGGCCTTTCCTTCATCAGGGCGTGGCCGATCTTGAAGACGACCCCCGCCGCGCAGAGGTAGGTGAAATCCTCGCCGCACTTCGGGTTCACGATCGCCACGCAATCTGGCCTGCTCCCGGGATTCGGCTCGTGATGATCCGCGATGATCACATCGATCCCCATTTCCCGCAGGTGCGCGACCTCAGCGGTGGAGACCGTCCCGCAATCCACCGAGATCAGCAGATCCGGCTTCTCGCCCTCCGCGAGGCAGCGGGCGATGGCCGCGAAGCTCAACCCGTAGCCCTCGGCGCCCCGGCGCGGCACGAACGCCCTCGGCACCAGCCCGTAAGCACGGAGGATTTTCGTCATCAGCGTGATCGAGGAGATCCCGTCCACATCGTAGTCGCCGAAGATGCAGACCTTTTCCTTCCGATCCGCCGCTGCGAGGATGCGCGTGACCGCGGCACGCATGTCCGGCATCAGGAAAGGATCGCTCAGATCCTTGAGCTTCGGGCGCAGGAAAGCCTCCAGCGGCTCCCCGTCCGGGATGCCCCGCTGGCGCACGAGGTGACGCAGGATTTCTGGGAAACCCTCGTCCGCCGCGCGCCCGTTCGGTAAAAAGGGCTCGCCGCGTATCACCCATCGGAAAGCCGTCGCGCGCATCAAGACACGCACTTTGCATCCCGCAATGTCATCGGACAAGGGCGGATGTGGATCGTGGCGGCAATCCACTGAGAGCTGTAGCGACGCACCTCACCGGCGAAGCCGCATCCCGGAAAGCCGAAGGCAAATTGCATCCGCCCTGCAAGAATCATCAGTGAAATGAATGCGCCATTGACGCACTACGCCGTTGGAGTATCGTTTCCCGGTGACACTTCAGTTCATCGAGTCTCCGGTTTATTCCGATCAGATCGAGTCCTTGCTGAGCGCGGAGGATCATCGCCAGTTGCAACTGCATCTGCTCGAACAACCGGACCGTGGTGATCTCATCAAGGGAGCCGGAGGTTTTAGGAAGGTGAGGTAGGCTGGTTCAGGGAGAGGCAAGAGAGGCGGGATGCGCGTCATTTATTACCTGTGGCGCGGGGACACCGCATTCCTGCTTTTCGCATACCCGAAGAACAAACAGGAGGATTTGACACCCGCGCAAGCCGGGCTGTTGAAGTCTCTCATCGAAACATACACACATGAATGACAAGGACTTCCAGAAGCTCGTAGAGAGCGTAAAGCAGATGGGATCGATCATGCGCGGGGAGAATATCCCGCACCGCCGCACCTTGGTGGGCGCGGTCGATGTCAAGGCGATGCGGGAAAGGCTCGGCCTCACCCAGGGCGAGTTCTCCGGCATGATCGGGGTGAGCATCAGGACGCTCCAGAACTGGGAACAAGGTCGTCGCGAACCCGAAGGCCCGGCCAAAGCCCTGCTACGGGTGGTCGAGAAAGACCCACAGGCGGTGTTGAGCGCTCTTCACGCGTGAGATGAGGAGTTCCTGTCTATGCCCCAACGGGGAGCACGGAACGGCGCAACACCCTTCGCCATCACCCTTGCCCACGTTAGGGATGAAAATGAATACCTTGAAGAAGCTATGAAACGTGGCGGCGGATTTTCAAAACGCAGGTTGGAGGGTTTGAGGGGGAGGTGGCTATGACTCTGAATATCCTTGAGCGCGTTAAGTCGACAGCAAGTCTCGTGGCAGCATGGAAGAGCGGGTGAACGAACTCCTTCCTCTCGCGGCGAAGATCGCCCGGGAGTTCGGGAACATTCCCGGCCTGCCCTTCGCCGAGATCGAACTCACCGCACAGGAGGCACTCGCCAACGCCGCGCGGCTTTTCGATCCGGAAAAGGGCGACTTCACACCCTACGCCGCCCGCGCAATGCGCAACGCCCTGCGCGATCTTTACGAGCGTCAAAAGCGCCACCATCACCACCACGAATACGTCCTCAACGAAAACCCCGTCCCCATCCGCGAACGCATGCCCGGGCTGGAGAAAAGCCTCGCCGCAGTCATCGACCAAGCCCTCGTCCGCAACCCCAAAGCCCGCTTCGCCGATGCGGGGAAACTGCTGGCGGCACTCCCAAAACAAAAAACATGAAAAAACCAGCCATAACCACCATCGAGGTCAAAGGCACTGCCGTTTCCATTCTCACAGGGAAGGAGGGCGACTACATCTCCCTTACCGACATGCTCAAGGCGAAGGACGGTGAATTTTTCATTTCGGACTGGCTCCGCAATCGGAATACCGTCGAGTTTCTGGGTATTTGGGAGTCCGTTTTCAACCCCGATTTTAATTACGGCGAATTCGCCACAATTAGAAGTCAGGCAGGGCTCAACAGTTACAATATCAACTACCGCATCCACACCGACGCCATCAAGGACACCCTCATACCGCCTAGCATCACCAAGACCCAGGCCTCCGCCGTTTATGCCAGCGAGGCAGACCTACTCAACGTCGCCCTCTTCGGCCAGACCGCCAAACAATGGCGGGATGCCCATCCCGCCGCCGAGGGCAATATCCGGGATCACGCCCCGCTGGAACAACTCGTCGTCCTCACCAACCTCGAAAGCCTCAACTCCGTCCTCATCCGCCAAGGCCTGCCGCAACCGGATCGTCTCGCCACCCTCAACGACATCGCCATCACCCAGATGCGGACACTGCTTTCCGCCAGCAGCGTAAAGCGACTCAAATGAACTCCAATCCTCATTTCAGATTTTCAGCTTTTGCTCCACCAGCAGGGTCAAGCAGTTCAACCAGATCCCGGCCTGATTCTGCTAGCGGAATCCGCTGAAAACCGCCATATTTCCGACTTGAAAGCACTCAAACCGCAGCCGGAAAAATGCCAAACAAAGCCCGCGCCCCAAGCTCCGCTCTTCGGCCATCTCAAGCCTCTGCCACAGAGCTTGTCGCTGGAAGATGCCAAGTTGCAATTCCAGCAGAACAACCGCTTGGCAAGACGGCGCTAGCACAGCGGAGCGACTCAAATGAACCTCACGAAACCATGAATCCCGAAGAACTACCAAGTTTGACCTTCCCTGGCTCCGACGACTACACCGCCGCTCGCCAAAACCAGCCAGACCAAGGAACCATGGACAATCTCTGGGCACAGATTCATGCCTTCGAAACTTCCTTCACAAAGCTTTCAACGGATGAATCGCTGACAATCATTCGCTCCCGCACCATCTGATCGAAAAATGGAAACCGTTTACATCGAGTCCACCATTCCCAGCTACCTGACTGCCCGCCGGGTCATTCGAGGGCCGATGGCATCTCATCAACAGTCCACAAGGATTGGTGGAACCATGAACGCGTTCACTTCCGTCTCTACTCGTCCATTGCGGTGCGGGCGGAGATCTCCAAGGGCGACCCTACAGCCTCCGCAAAACGGTTGAAAGTCATGACAGGCATCCCCGAACTACTCACCAAACCTCAGTTATGAAAGACACCATCGTTCAGGAAGTCCGCGACGCCAGGGCGGCGATTGCAGCCGATTTCGGCGGCGATCTTGGCAACTTTTTCACTTGGGCCAAGGCTCATGCATCCGCGGAACGCAAGGCCAAGCATCCGCTGCCCATCCATCCGCTCCCCGTTCCGCTAAAATCCGGGGCACCGAAAAAAGGGATCAGGCAACAGCGTCGTCAGACCAGCACCACCCCGTAAAACATGGCTGTGACATCCTGCCGCAGTCCGTTACGCGAAGCGTCTCGCCCACCGCCCACCGCTCACTTCACAACCATCTCGTCTTTCAACACGTCCCCACCGGAATCCGCATGCACGACGTCCATGCCGGAAACTTCATCCGCCAGAGTAACGGCATCCTGATTCCCATCGATGTCTTCTTCGAAGGCTTACCCGCTCACTTGGGTTGACGATTTCCTGGCTGAACGGTATTCAAGGAGTGGAGGAGTCTCACCCACATTCTCCCTCGCTCTTCATGCGATTTTAGGATAGTTAATAAACCTTCCACCCATGCCCGCTCGCCGCAAATCAACCTCTGCCGCCCTACCTGCCGGAAAGAAAACGGCTCTCGCCAAGACATCGGCAACGCTCACCGGATTAAGCCCGGCGCTCGTCACC
>JAYTOE010000091.1:0-37842 GCA_043747935.1 Akkermansiaceae bacterium | reverse complement strand
CCCCCCCACACCCCGTGTTTACATCTACATCACCCCTACCGCTTAAACGCTGCTTAATCGCCGCATGCGTGTCTGCAATCACTTTCACCCTCCTCTCCTTGTTGCTATACATCGAAGGGTTCGAGATCCTTGGAAAAGAGGACGGAATCGCGGAAACAATCAGCGCCCTAGCCAATCTGGTCGTCTCGGTTCTCTTTTTCCTATTGTTCCTGAAGTCGAAAAAAGCGCACAACGAGATCCAGCCAGCAGCAGGGCTGGGCGCATGGTTCTGGTATCTCCCGCTGGCAGCACTCTTTTTCTTCATTGCCGGCGAGGAAATCAGTTGGGGTCAGCGTATTTTTGAATGGTCGACACCAGCTTGGATAGAGGCTCACAACGTTCAGGAAGAAACCACGATCCATAATCTCGAAATCTTCAATGACATGAATAGGGATCATGAATTCAAGCCGTTCTTCCTATTGTTGTTCAGCATGAACCGGATGTATTCCATCTTCTGGCTCTCGTGGTGTTTCTTGTTGCCGCTGACAGTTTCCCATTCGGAAAAAGTCCGCAGTATCGTCGCCTGGTTCCGTGTGCCGATCCCGCGTTTTTTCTACGGCTGCATGTTCTTAAGCACGTTCATCGCATCCAAACTCTTTGTGATCATTCTACAACCAGCGGAGTCGATTATGGCTAAACTCGACGAAGTCAAAGAAGGTTTCTACGCAGTCATCTTCCTGATGCTTGCCTGGGACTTCTTCAAACGCTGGAAAAAGCGCGATACCGACGTCCCCACCTGATCAACGCCCTGCTTGCATCGCCACACGTTCTCACATGAAAAAGTGGAGTCCGCTGATGCGGGCTCCATTTTTTTTGCGAGGGTCATCAGTAGGGTTCGGAATCTTCAGCGAAACGCTCCTGACACAGCGTCTTTGAAAAGCCACCATACCAATCGCGGGTCTTTCACCGCTTTGGAAAGAACATATGGGACGTAAGATGTCCCGTAGGGGACGTAAAAACGCACCGTGATGGACTTGCCAGCCACTGCACGGAGCGAAGGTCTCTTGGGTAAGCCAAACAACAACTCGAGATCGCAGGGTGTGCCAGCCTCTTGTAGGATTTCGATGGCCTGGTTTGCGAGTGTTACGTCGTGTGTGGCAACCGACACATGACGAGCGCGTCCCGCCAGACGATGGATCACGGCAAGGTACCCCTCACGGGGATCGACTTCCGGTGGGTCAGGATCGGCCCACTGGCCTTTGACGACTCGTACGAACCAGCCCAACTCTATCGCACGGTCGGCATCCAACACACTTCGTCGCCATCGGCCCGGCAGCGTGCATCCGATATTTTTGTGGTTCCTTACATGTTCTTCAAGGAAGGACCAACTCTCTGCCGCTGTGTCCGGGGCGAGCGCATCGAAGTGTAACCGCATCCCTAACTGGATGCTTCGTTGGAGCGTTTGATCCAGCAATTCGGTCGAATAGCCCAATGCGGGAAGTTTGATGGACAAATATGCACCGCTATCGGTCTCCGCGAGTTGATCTAGGGCATCGACATAACCCGCAACGATATCTGCCGCCGAGTCGTCTGGACCATCCCATAGTCCGATTGTGATTTGATGGCCGCGGGATTTGATGTCTTTGGCGAAGCGGAGGGCGTCGGTTAGGCGCGGACCCGCGATGTACGACCTGGCGGCGATCTTCAGTGCGGGCGTGACGGCTTTGGCCACAAGGCGTTTTGCTTGCCGTATCATGAACAGGTGCGTGTCCGGGTGAGTTTCCGCCCAAATTTTGCGATGGCATCCGTTGCAAGGGCGACCCCGCCACGGATGTTGGCCGGGTATACGCGAAGCGACACGGATTCTCGTTCGTGTTCGGTCCAGACGCGTGTCCAGTCGGCTGCCGTCCCCAAGAGTTCGTATGTCTCCAGACCTTGTGCGACCGCGTATTTGATGGCCTCGATCATCAAGAGAATGCCGGGAGATGCCTTTTGGAATTCAGGGTCGTAACCGACCTTGAGAACCCAGAACCGGTTTGCATGGACGATCCCGATCTGCATGGCGGCAACGTGTTCGCCAATGTTCATGAAGCTCAAACGCAGGCTACCGGAACGCGCCGCCCGATGAGTGTATTCGCGAAAGAAGTCACCCACCGGCTTGTCACTCGCCATGTCGCATCCCACTTCTCCTTTCCACGATTTGGCTTCAACCGACATTGCGCGCTCGACGGCCTCGTCTACTTCGGAGTGCGTCGGACAAAACATCTGAAAGCTGACGGGTCCCAACTTTTCCGCGTGTCTGGAAGCTCTCCTTATGTCGGACCGCCGTCCCTTGGAAATGTTCTGTTCGGGCTCGTTCCACTTGTCGTCTAGCGGAATGTATGGATATGTTGCCTGATTACGTTCCAAGACGAGGCCGCGACCCTTGCACGCTTTCTTTATGGTCTTTACCGCAGGGGAGCTGGCTGGCAAGCGTCCTAATCTGAAAGGGGTTCCGTTTTTCAAGAGTGCATCGGCGAGGCGAGTCAACGATGACTGGTCAGTAGCCACGAGGTCGGTGGGTTCGTATAGTCGGGGCATCCCCGCTTGTTCCAATCGCGCATTCAGGCCGCGGCCGATCCGGATCATTGGGGCTACTGCGAGCAGTTTAGCACCATCTGTCACAGTAATCACGCGTGCGTCACCGAGGTCGCGGAATGCCGCGCTACACGAGACAGCCCAATCGAACGTCTCCATGGGCGTTGCGATATGCGGTGCAAGGCTGCTCCACGGTTTCGAGAGGTTAGTAAATGCGGGGGGGGCGGCTAGGGTAGTTGGATCGTTGGTGTGAGTGGGGTTATCGCCCGGATATTGTTGATCGCGCCGGCCAGTGCCAATGCAAGGAATTTGCTTTATCACCTAGAACGTGAAATACTCTGAAAGGGCGAACCGAGCAAGGGGAAATCTGGACGAGGTCAAAGAAGGTGTCTACGCAGTCATCTTCCTGATGGTTGCCTAGGACTTCTTCAAGCGCTCGAAACAGCGCAATACCCTTCCCCACCTGATCAACGCCCGGTTTGCATCGCCACACGCTCGCAATAGAAGCGGAGCGTAGCTGCGGTCATCGTCTCAAGCCGGAACCGGCTTTCATAAAAAGCGCGCGCCTCCCTGCCAAAACGAACACGTTTTTCCGGGTCTTCGACCAATTCCCTCAGGCGCTCGTGCAACATCCCTACATCCCCGCGCGGAATCGTGTAGCCGGTGATCCCTTCTCGTATCGCTTCGGGCGCACCACCAACATGAGAGACAACCGCAGGCAGACCCGCCGCCATCGCCTCCAACGTGGACATGGGGAAACCCTCCCAGTCCGAAACCAAAGCAAAGATGTCGCCACGCGACAATACCGGGTAAACCTCATCCACATGCCCGTGAAATACGACCCGGTCATCGACACCGAGATTCTTAGCCAGTGCTTTCACTTCCTCTTCTCGGGGACCATTACCCAGTAGGTCAAGCCGTGCCTCTGCACAATTGACCAGAAAGCTAAGGAGTTGTTCGGGCTGTTTCGGCCAAGCCATACGCCCGACTGAAACAATTCTAACAGGATTCCCAACATCGCATTTATTCTCAACGCCGAGGGACGTGTCGGGTCGTCCGTTATAAATAACTGTCAGTTTAGCCTCCTTCAAACCCATCTTCAAGGCGTGGCGGTAGTCGTATGTGCAGACGCAAATGATGCCGTCGGCAAGACGGTGAACCCGGCTTTCGATTTGGCGATACGCAAACCGTTTAAGCGCGTTCCCGGAAAAACTCACCGACCACCCATGGACCGTGTGGACATTGCAAACCTTCGCCCATGCCGCAGCAAGCCGACCGAGAATACCCGCCTTTGTCGAGTGGGTCGCCACCAAGTCTGGGCTGATTCTTTTCACCAAACGATAAAGCTCCTGAATCGCCAGTAAGTCTTGCCGCAGAGAAATTTCCCGCCCTAGGCGACCTACTTCATGAAGGCAGATCCCCTCCACCTCGTCTTCCTTTAACGCACACCCGCCCCCATAGGCGAGATGCACTTCATGCCCCGCATCACGTGCCGCCTGGCAGAGCTCAACTACATGACGTTGGGCACCACCAATCGAATCCATCCGGGTGATAATTTGTAAGATACGCATTGGGAAAATTGATTACGGGAAAGCCATGATGTGCACAAAGAAGGGAGCCTTAGAAAGGCTTCCCCAATCGTTTTCACCCAGACCACCCACCTTTGTTTGAAAAGTGCTCGAAAGAGAAATCGAACCTCCACGGGATGTTATCCCACCAGATCCCTAGTCTACCAATTCCGCCATCCGTGCTTTCACTCTCTGGTATTGGGTGGGCGAAGAAGATTCGGTTCACAACCTCACCCGAAGATTGAGGTCACCGGAGTGCCTTTGTCGGCGATCTTGAAGGGGCGCTTCGTCGGCGACATCAGCACGAGATCATGGGGCAGGCCGAGGGCGTAGGCAATGGTGGCGTTGAAATCCTGCACGGAGACCGTGTCTGTCTTGACCTTGTTGCCGGACGCATCCGTTTCCCCGTATTTGATGCCGCCTTTGACTCCACCGCCCGCCAGCACGCAGCTGAACGCGTTGGGATGGTGATCACGACCGTCGTTGTGTTCCTTTTTGATCTCCGGGGTGCGACCGAACTCGGTGGCAACGACCACCAAGGTGTCCTGGAGCTTGCCGCGTTTTTCAAGATCGGTGAGAAGCGCTGCGTAGGCTTGGTCGAACTCCTTGCAGCGCCCTTCCACGGCGGTGAAATTGTCATAGTGAGTATCCCAGCCGCCGAGCTGCACTTCCACGAAGCGGACGCCGTTCTCCACCAGACGCCGCGCGAGTAGGCAGCCCTGGGCGAAGCTTCCGCCGCCGTAAAGGGCGCGCGTTCCGGCATCCTCCTCCGCGAGGTTGAAGGCCTTGAGATCCTTCGAGTTCATCAGCGCGATCGCCTCGCGGTAAAGCTCCTCATAGGCCTTCACATCCGCGTTCGGATAACGATTGTGGAACTGGGTGTTGAGCTTGTCGGCGAGGGAAAGGCGACGGGAGAAATCCTCGGGCGAAACCTCATCGGGTCGTCTCGAATCCTGCAATCCCTGATCCGGGCTGCCGATGGGAGCGGCGGAAAACTTCGCTCCGAAAAATCCGCCGCCGGTATATTCCGGGGAGGTGTTCACCGCCACGAAACCTGGCAGCTCCGGATGCAGGCGACCGCCGAGTTTCACCACCCACGAACCGATTGCCGGGTGCTTGATCGTGCCGCGCTGGCTGTAGCTGGTGTGCATGATGTAGCTGCCCTGCTCGTGGGCGCCCTGGGTCGAGTTCAGCGAGTTGATGATGCACATCTTGTCCGTCACTTCCGCCGTCTTCGGCAAGTAACTGCCAATCTCGATGCCATCCGCCTTGGTCGGGATCGCTGTGGTAGGCCCCATCACGTCCTTTTTCTTCGGCTTGGGATCGAAGGTGTCGATGTGGCTCATGCCGCCCGCCATAAAGAGGTAGATCACGTGCTTCGCCTTCGCGCCCTTCGCCGCGCCTTCCGCCGCCGCGCTCGCGATGGTCGGGCCAAGCATGGGGAAAAGATGCACGCCGAGGTAGGCGCGCGCGGCGTTTGACATAAATTGGCGGCGGGTAGGCTCGTCGGCCTTGTTGAACAGGTCTTTCATGGCAATTGGGTGTTGGATTTATTGGAGGAAAAGGAACTCGGAGGACATTACGAGCGAGGCGACGATGTTGCGGTAGCCCTCCTCGCCTTGCGCCGCGACCTCCTCTTTCATCCAGCCCATCTCCTCTTCGGTGGGCGGACGGTTCAGGATGGCGAGGTAGATACGGCGGATTTTCTCCCCTTCGGAGCCCGCTCCCTCAAGGCTTTTGTAAACATGGGCACCGGAGTTCCCGACGAGCTGGCGCTGGACGTATCCGTTCATCATGGAGAGCACCTGGCCGACGTTCGGTTCCTTGCTCGCGCCCTCGACCACCTCCCGGTCGGAGGCTCCGAAAAGGTAGAGGAAATGCTCGCGCGGCGCGGGTGATGGCAGCTCGGAGGCGCGCACCGGCGAATCCTTCCCGTATTTGCGAACTGGCGCCATGCCCATCGACATCGAATCCTTGCCATCCCCTTTCTTTCCTCCGCCTTTTTTCACCATCGCGAGGAAATCGTTGAAATACTTCCGAACCTCCTCCTCGGATTTCAGCGCGAGCACATCGTGGGAGAGGTGGATCATGTCCATCTGGCCGATCAGCACCGGACGGTCACCGACGTAGATCCTGTTGTCGGCGGTGCGAACGGGCTTCTTGTCCGGATCACCGCTGGAAAGGGTGATCAGCGAATCCCAGATCTGCTCGGCGGAAAGACGGGCGATCTTGCGCCCGTGGAAATCATCGCCGCCTTCGAGCGTCGATGGATTCGGGTTCGTCGCGAACTGGAACGTCCTCGTGAGCATCAGCACGTGCTGGAAGGCTCGCAGGTCGTAATCGAGATCGTGCATCAGCTTCGCGAGGTGGCTCATCAACTCCGGATGCACGGTTTGCTTGGATTCAATGAAGTCATCGACGGGTTCGTAGATCCCCTTGCCCATAATCCGCTGCCACATGCGGTTCGCGATCACGGCGGGAAACTGCTCGCCCGTCCTTGTCACGATCCAATCCGCGAATTTCTCGCGCCCATCGCCCTCGTCTTCGCGGTCTGACATGCGGACGGTTTTGCCGAAAGGCGTTTTCGCACCCACTACCTCGCCTGGATCGCCGTCGCGGTATTGGTAATCAGAAGGCAGGTCGATCCTGCCATTTCCCCCCCCGCCGAGCGACATTCCGTAGATCTTATCCCAAAAAAGCTGGGCGACGCGGTATTCCTCTCCGCGATTTTTTTGGTCGTCCTGATATTCCCTCCAGAGATCGCGCATATACCGCTCGTTCTGCTGGAATTGGCCGTTGGTGAAAGCGGCGAGGTGGTAGAAATCCTTGCGCTCGGTTTTTCCGAAAGGGTCATCGTGGCACTGTGCGCACTCCATGCGGGAGCCGAGGAAAATCCGCATCGTGTTAGACAGGTTGTCGAGCGGCATACCGCGGTCGATGGTGTAGTAACCGACGGCCGCCGTTTTCGGATCCCAGCCGTTGCCGGAACTCGCGACGAGGGAAGACACGAACTCGTCCCACGGCATGTTGTCATCCATCGCCTTGCGGATCCAGTTCCGGTAGGGCTCGTTCGTCGCCTGGCTGCCTTGCCGGCCGTCGCGCAGCCGCAGGAGGTCGAAGACCCAGTTCGTCATGTGGCTGGAATAACCCTGCGAACCCATCAGGTAGCCCACCAGCTCCTCGCGCTTCGCCGCGTCTTCGATTTCAATGAAAGCCAAAGCCTCTTCCGCCGTCGGGATACGTCCGATGGCGACGAGAAATGCGCGCCGCATGAAGGTGGCGTCATCCGTGACCTCGGGCACCGGCAGTTTCTTGCTGCGGTAAAAGGACGCGATGTGGCGGTCGATCTCAACAGCAGATTTCCGCAGGAAATCAGCGTTCTCAGCGGGCTTGGGTGCATCCTGCGCCCGAACGGACACCTGTAAGGCTACCGACGCGGCGAGCAACAAAGGAACGAATGATTTCATGATTTTATGAATAATACCCAAACTACGTCCGATGGAACGCTCGTCAATCCGACAGTTTTCAAACAGTCCACCCGGCCAATAATAAAAATCCTTACCCAATCCCGGGCATGGTCCGAAGATCGGCTATTTATTCGCACTTGAAGACATTCCTCCCACCTTCCAGTTCTTGGATCTCCGTGCCGACCTGTTCGCCGAAATCGCCGCCTACTCACCTTGATTCCGGATTCTTCGCTTTCCGCATACCACTCTCCGGATAAGGCCGAAAAATCAAGAATTCACAGGTTATTCACAGCCTCAACAAGACTGCCACTCCTAAGGCTCCCGCATCTTCATTCAAAACGGCCTTCACGCCCCCCCTGAGGGTGTGAACAACTTGTGAACTGTCGCATGCAACCGAATTGTAACACTACTAATTACTGACTGTCAGTGAGTTGAACGCTTATTAACGATTTATTCACATCCATTCACATGTGAATAAATCACATAGTTTCCAGCATCGACGGGCGTTCCACGGCCTCCGGAAAATCATTCAAACGAACGCTTCCATCCCGCCATGGAAAGACCGAGAATCGGAATTTTCCACAACTTGTTCACATCTGCGGTGAACTCAGCTCATCGCCTTCTCCATGAGGCTGTTCATGCGCTTGATGGTTTCGCGGGCGTCGTCGAGCAGCCCGGCGGAAATCAGGGCGTTGTCCAACAATTGGGCGGCGACGAGCTTGGCGACCTCCGGTTGGTTGGTGCGCGCTTCGGCGAGTTTTCTCACCAGCGGATGGCGAGGATTCAGCTCCAGTTCGACCTTTGGCTCGTCTTTGAAATTCTCGTCCATCGCCTTCATCATCTGGCGGATCTGGGGGCTCATGCCGTCCTCGGGCACCAGCGCGATGACCGGGCTGTCCACCAGGCGTTTCCCACCGGAGACCTTGGTGACGGCATCGCCAAGCGTTTCCTGCAGAAAACCGCAAAGTGCGTCCATTTCCTCCTCGGAAAGCGACTCCCCTGCCCCGTCCACATCTTCAAGCTCCACCCCGGCATGGCGCACGGATGAAAGCTTCTTACCCTCGAACTCGCTGAGCGAATCAACGACGTATTCATCCACGGCGTCGGTGAAATAGATCACTTCCAGCCCGCGCGCCTTGAATGCCTCGACGTAGGGACCGCTCTCGATCTCGTCGCGACTGCGACCCACGATGAAATGAATGGTTCCCTGCCCCTCCTTCATCCGCGCCACGTAATCCGTGAGACCGCAGACCTCGCCCGCTTCCGTCATGGATGACTCGAAGCGCAGCAGCTTCGCCAGCGCGTCCTTGTTCGCGAAATCGGTGGCGATACCCTCCTTGAAGAAGCGCTCGAACTTCCGGTAGAACTCCCTGTATTTCGCGGGATCCCCGGCCGCCTCCTTTTCGAACATCTTGATGATCCGCTTCGTGATCACGCCATTGAGTTTCCGCACCAATGCGCTGTCCTGCATGGTCTCGCGGGAAATGTTCAGCGGCAGATCCGCGCTATCGACCACGCCTTTCACGAAGCGCAGCCATTCCGGCAGCAGACCTTTCGGCTCGGCATCGATGAGCACTTTCTTGCAGTAGAGCGCCACGCTGGCGTCGACCTTACCGAAGCCCATTTTCTCGGGGTTCTCGCCTGGGACGAAGATCAGGGCGTTAATCGTGATCGGCGCGTCCGCGCTGAAATGCAGGCGGTACGTCGGCTCGTCGAAGGCCTTGCCCGCGAACTGGTAGAAAGCCTTGTATTCCTCGTCGGTGATCTCCGATTTGTTCTTCAGCCACAGCGCCTCGACCTCATTGATGCGCTTGTCGCCGAGCAGGATGGGGAAGCCGACGAAATTGCTGTAACGGGTGATGAGCCCCTTGACCTTGTATTCCTCGGCGAAATCCGCGCTGCTCTCGTTGAGGTGCAGCACGATTCGCACGCCGCGCGGCAGTTCTTCCGTTTCCTCGATCTCGTAGCCGGTCTTGCCGTCGCTTTCCCAGCGCAGGTTTTCCGCGCCGTCTTTCCATGAGCGGCTGAAAACCTCCACCTTATCCGCGACCATGAAGGCCGAGTAGAAACCCACCCCGAACTGCCCGATCAGACCCGCCGGACTGCCGCCGGTTTCCTTCATCTGCTCGAGGAACGCCTTCGTCCCGGAGTGCGCGATGGTGCCGAGATTTTCGATGAGTTCTTCGCGCGTCATGCCGACGCCGCGGTCGGTGAGAGTGATGGTCTTCGCCTCCTTGTCGAGTTCCAGCGTGATCTGGAGATCGGCTCCCGCATCCTTGAAATGCTTCTCCGTGCCCTCCAGGTGGCGGACTTTCTCCATCGAGTCGGAGGCATTGGAGATCAGTTCCCGCAGGAAAATGTCCTTGTCTGTGTAAAGGGAGTGAACCACCAGCTCCAGCAGTTGTTGGATCTCGGCTTGGAACGTGTGCTTCTCTGTCGTCGTGGTGCTCATGGTAGTGTTTGGGAAAATTGGCGGGGCGTGAATTAGCCCGACCCGGCCCGGCTTGTCAAAAAAAACGCGCGGCAAGGGTTCAGCCAGGCACCGTGGCCAGCAACTCATCGAGAATCGGCAGATCCGCCTTCGCCCAGTCCAATCCGGGCAATTCCCCGAGCTCGCACCAACGGATCTCGTCGTGCTCAAGAGGCTCCGCCTTTCCTTCCAGAATCTCGCAAAGGAACCCGGTCAGCCGGATCCTGACCACCCCATCCGTCCAGTCCACCACCGCATCGAACCGATCACCCACCTTCACCACGATACCAAGTTCCTCCGAAAGCTCTCGCGCCAACGCCGCCTGGGCATCCTCGCCATCCTCCACTTTCCCGCCGGGAAACTCCCACAGCCCGCCCAGATGGCGATCCGCCGCCCGCCGACAGGCTAACACTTTTCCATTCTTATCTCGGATTACACCGCACACCACTTCCGTCATCGGCGTGGATCATGCCTTCGCCAACGAGCGAAACAAGCCTCGCCACTGCGATTATCGGAATCCTCCGGCTGTGCCTTTTCGTTTGATCGCATTACTTTTCACCCCGCGCATCACACTGGTCATTTCCCGCGATCGATTCCTGTTCCACGAACCTAACATGCGGGATCTCCAATCGACCCACTTTGCAGGAATGATCATATTCCGTGCCTTGCCGATACAGTTTCTTCCTATCACGGATCTGAAGCACGAGCATCGAGACGAACGAGACGATGAAGATCAGAAAGCACAGGATCAGTCCATTGATCAGCGCGATCAGGTAGATCATCGCGAAGCTGAGACTTTCAGGGCTACCCATAATTCCAGAAAGCGGATCTCTAATCCCAAAAAAATCCGAGATGGCGGTAATCGATACCACCGCACCAAGCCCTGTCCAAAGATCCGGCAATGCGATGAGAATCGGATTGCCGTCCCTTCCGTTCGTAGCCAGCACAGTGATGATCACCATGAAGCTCGCACCCGAGCAAATGGCGCGAAGCACCAGCCCCACCCGTAGCCCACGCGACGGCAGCGTCCGCCACTGGGTGAGTGATGGCCAGATGGACGTGAGCGCGGTGATCACGAAGATCGTTGTGAGAAGAGCTGATAGCATCGCCACCAACGCGAATCGATTTTCGGAGAGCTTCAACAACCACATCGCGATGCAGAACCCGGGCAGCGCGCTGACCACGCCGTGCAGGCTCCAAAAGCCCAAGTTCCGCGGAAACCTTTTCAACCATTCTTTCATATCGGATTTTCTGGTTATTGATTACCGAACCTCAGCGAGTCTCGGGATTCTCGATCCATCCATTGTCGTTTTCCTCGCCGGATGGGTTGCGCCCGGAGCCGCGTGACGCTTGCGGTGGCTCGCTTGCTGCGGTTTCCTTCAGGTTCTCGCCCATCATTTCCCCCCAGTGCGCCAGGAAAAATTTCTTCTCCGTGGTCAGGAACTTGTCGGAGTGCCCGAGGATGGGGCGCAGCGAGGTGGAAAGTTGTAGCGTGACCAGCAGGAAAATGGAGATCCAGATGAGCAGCGGAGCAGCTTGGGTCGCTCCCGTTTCGCGCAGCGCCATTTTCAGGAAGCGGAAAGAAAACGCGAGTGCGACAAGCCATGAGGCAATCGCCAACACGCCCATGAATCCGAATGAAGCCGTGCCTTGCGCGAAGATCCACAAAGCCGGCGCGAAGCCGAGCAGCAGCAAGCCCGAGAGTGCGAGCATTCCCGCCAACAGCCCGGCCATCCGTCCCGCCGAAGCGTCCGACCCCGCGAGACTAGAAAAGATGTAGAGGCTGGGAAAACAGATTAGCCCGGCGAAAAGCAAACCCACGCCCAGTTTCAACGGAGCTGCCCAGAGCTGATGGCCGTAGGCGAACGTGCCCAGCACAAAGCCGAACACAATGATGGATCCCAGCGCAATCAGCCCGAAGCGCAGCAAGGTCGATCCATCGCCGCTCGCCTTGTGCCGCGCGAGTTCGGCGGGTCTCCGCAGCAAGGCTTCGAAGAGATCCTTGATGGAGGGCTTGTCCGGTAGCGGCAGCACAGACTTCACGGGAGGAAGCGCTGGCGGGGTAACTGGATTCACATCGGGCAGCGTATTGTTGTTTTCGTTCATGGTCGTTGTTTGTTTTGTTCGTGTTTGATTTGGAAAATGAAAATTCCGATGAGCGACAGCATCAGCAGTATGCCCGCGATGCCTTCCCATGGGATCGCTCCGCCAATGCGCACAGCGGAGCGCCACACTGCTTCGTAAAAACTCCCTCTCATCGGGTCATCCCGCAGGAACGCCACCTCCAGCCCCGGCGAACCGAAGAAGGGGCGGAGAATCCAGGAAAACTGCATCCCGAGGAACGCGTTCCCGGCAATCCATGCACCCAGCGTGGAACGAGCGATCGCTCGTGAACTACTGTATTCCTCCAACAGTTTCCCCAACCGCGCCACTCCCACCACTCCCGCGATACCGATCAGCAAAACATGCGTCAGCAAATACGCGGAGTGTGCCGAAGCCGCTTGCTGCGAATCTGCGGACGGCACATTCACCGCCAAGAAAAATGTAACCGGAGCCACCGAGCCAAGTACCAAGCCGGAGATCGCGAAGGCTCGCAGCAGCGCCAGCAGCGATTGCCGAAAGCCGAGCCCGCTACCCAGCAACAGCCCGAGCAGTCCGTTCAGCAAGCCGTTGCAAGCCAGCGTCAGTGCGATGAGCAGCGGCATTTTCACCGCCACGAAAACCCCCATCATCGGCGACCGCCAGAATCCCACCGTGAACCCGTAAAGCCCGAAGCCCAGCACCGTTACCGCCGCCGTCCGCGCGATGGCCGCCCCGGAGGGAGCCTCAAGAGTTTTCGCTGTGGGTGAAAGGTAGTCGCGCATCGGATGACCGCATTGCGCCCCACCCATGCGATGGTTTTATGAAGCCCATGTGAAAAATCCGCGAAGTATCCTCACGCCTACGGAACCCAGATGCAGTTCCCCACCTCGTCCAATCCGGTTTACCACTCCAACAGATCGTTTTTCTGGCAGCCTGTGATTTGGAAAACAAATTCGTGATTCTCGCCGTTCCGTAGGTATCTCAACGTCCGGCAGGATTCTCCACCGCCTTAGCCCGCAGGTTCTCCCCCATCATATCGCCCCAGTGTTGTAGGAAAAATTTCTTCTCCGTGGTGAGCAGTTTGTCGGAGCGTCCGAGGATGGGGCGCAGTGAGGTGGAGAGTTGCAGTGTGACGAGCAGAAAAATGGAGATCCAGATCATCAGCGGTGCGTTCTGAGTCGCTCCCGTTTCACGTAGTGCCATTTTCAGGAAGCGGAAGGAAAACGCGAGCGCGACCAGCCACGAAGCGATAGAAAGGAAGCCCATAAAACCGTACGAGATCGTGCCTTGCGCGAAGATCCATAGCGCCGGGGCAAAGCCGAGCAACAGCAATCCCGAGAGTGCGAGCATCCCCGCCAGCAAGCCTCCCATCCGTCCCGCCGAAGCATCCGAGCCTGCGAGGCTGGAGAAGATGTATAGACTCGGAAAACAGATCAGCCCCGCGAAGAGAAGCCCGGCACCCAATTTCAACGGAGCGGCCCAAAGCTGCTCCCCGTAGGCAAAAGTGCCCAGCACAAAGCCGAATACAACAATGGATCCGACCGCTATCAGCCCGAAACGCAACAAGGTCGATCCCTCGCCGCTCGCTTTATGCCGCGCGAGTTCGGCCGGACGCCGCAGCAGCGCCTCGAAGAGATCCTTAGTGGAGGGCTTTTCCGGAAGCGGAACCGCAGGCTTCGGAGCAGAAAACGGTGGCGGAGTGCTGGGATTTATATCGGGTTGTGTGTCGTCGTTCTCGTTCATGGTCGTTGTTTCTTTTGTTCGTGATTAAAATTGAAAATGAAAATTCCGATGAGCACGGTGATCAACCCGATAGAAAGAAGCCACTCCCACGACACAGAGTTGGTGATCGACAACAGAGACCTCCACACCGTTTCGTAAAAACTGCCTTTCATCGGATTATCCCTAAGGAATGCCACCTCCAGCCCGGGCGCACCTAAGAAAGGTCTCAGTATCCAGGAAAACTGCGCGCCGAGAAACGCGTTCCCCGCGATCCAAGCGCAGAGTGTCGAAAGCGCGATGACCCGTGAGTCGCAGCACGATCCCAATAGTTTCCCCAACCGCAGCACTCCTACCACCCCCGCGACGCCGATCAGGAACACATGCGTCAGCATGTATGCGGCATGAGCCGAAGCGGCCTGCGCCGAATTTGCGGACGGCACGTTCACCGCGAGAAAAAAAGTGACCGGAGCCACCGACCCAAGCACCAACCCGGAGATCGCGAACGCCCGCAGCAAAGCCAGCAGCGATTGACGAAAGCCGAGCCCGCTTCCCAGCAACATTCCCAACAAGCCGTTCAGTAAACCGTTGCAAGCCAATGTCAACGCAATGAGCAGCGGCATTTTCACCGCCACGAAAACCCCCATGATCGGCGACCGCCAGAATCCCACCGTGAAGCCGTAAAGACCGAAGCCGAGCACCGTCACCGCCGCCGTCCGCGCGATGGCCGCCCCGGAGGGAGCCTCAAGGATTTTCGCGGTGGGTGAAAGGTAGTCGCGCATCGGATTACAAGACTACGCACCATTTATGCGAATTCTTATTGGGATGCTGATAAGGCGTAGGGAATATCGGTTAAGAAGTTAGAACCACATCCACAAAATCCTGAGGATCAGAGAGTTGGGCAATTGCTTCAGTTCCCATGATCTTTGCGGATTTGACCGATGCCCGATTTGTGCGCAGCCTGCCCGTGAAGCCAAACCCATGCGCATACCCGCCCTTCTCCTTTTCCTGCTCGCCCTCCCCGGAGACGCCGCCGACGCGTGGCGCACTTTCACGGACAAAGGAGGCCGCAAGATGGAAGCCGCCATTTTGAAAGTGGAGGAAACCTATGCGCTTCTGAAGCTCAAGGCGAGCGGCCGCGAGGTCACACTCGACTTCGAAAAACTCAGCGACGAGGACGTCGATTTTCTAACCAGCTACGATCCCCCGGAGACGCCCGCAGAAACCGATGAGGAGCCTGAAGTCGGCCGTCTCTATCCCCGCACCAAGGAGGAAATCCGCGATGCGATACACGAGATCAAGGGACGCGCTAGGCCCGATGGCATTTCCAAGGCGGTTCATGAAGCCACCCAGCAGCTCAACATCTACCGCTACCTCTGCGGAGTCCCCTACGAGGTCGAGGCGGACGCGGAAATGTCCGCTAACGCGGCGGACGCCGCCAAAGCCTGCGAGAAACACGGCGGGCTGTCCCATAGCATCGGCCACTCCACCGACAGATGCAACCTCTCCGGAGGCAGCGGCATGGTGAGCAGCGTCGCCCAATACATCAACGACTCCGGCGACAACAACCGCGAGCTCCGCGGCCACCGCGCGTGGTGCCTGAACCCGCCCATGGACAAGGTCGGCTTCGGCGAAGCGGGCAGCGGCTACTCGGCGATGTGGTGCATGGAGTCCGGCGGGAAATCGATACGCGACTCGTGGGCTTACCCCGGCAAAGGGCTTTTCCCCTTGGAATACATGCACGGCACCGCGTGGTCCCTGTACGGCGCGGGCGTTCCGAAATCCGCTGACGAGGTGAAAGTGCAGGTATTCAAACTCTCCTCCCGCCCGGACAAGCCTTTCGCGGCGAACGCCGAGATCCCCGGGCGCGAGATCCCCGTGAAATACGTTTCCATCGCCATGATGAACGGTATCAACTTCGAACCCGAGGAACCCGCCAAGCGCGGCATCTACTGGGTCACCGTCCGCGGAGGCGGCATCCGCGAGTCCTACCTGGTCGAACTTTACTGACCCCGAAAGGCGACAATCCGATGAGCGTAGGGCTGATCATAGACCTCTAAGGGTCAAAGACATACATTTCTTCCTCCGCTCCTTGAGGAAAGCGCGTGGTGTGTTGACATTTAGACTCTCTTTAATAGTATCCGCCAGCGGCTGTCACCGCTCAAATAGGCGGAATGTTCACGGAGCGTTCCCCACACCAACGATGCCTCACCGCCCATGCGCCAACGAACCTCAAAAACCCGACGCCACCGGCACCACGTGAAGGTGCTCAAGTCGGAAGTGATGTCTCCGCGCATCGCATGGATCAACTTTCTCGCTGCCTTACGCACGCTCACGAAAATCTCAGTGGTGATCGGACTGCTACTTGCCGCCGCTTACGGGATCCGCGCGGCCATCGAGCATACTTTCCACCGCAACCCGGATTTTCAGCTCAAGGCGATCAACCTCAACCCCAACGACGTAATCGACGAGGCGGAACTGGTGGAGCTGCTGAAAATTGATCTCGCGTCCAACATCTTCGACATCGATGTGGACGACTTCGAAGCAAAGCTTATGGAGCAGCCCTCGATTGCAGCCGCACGGGTGGAGCGAAAGCTGCCCGGCACGCTGGATTTCCGCCTCACCACGCGCAAGCCAGCCGCCTGGATCGCCTGCCAAGAGGAGGGTTTCCCTGCAACGCGCAACACCGGCTCGCTGCTGGTCGATCACGAGGGCTTCACCTACCTCTGCCCGGCGGGACAGGTGATGTCGAACCAGACGCTGCCCATCCTTGTCCTTTCCAAGAACGAGGATCACCCGATCCGCGTGGGAAAAACCCTCGACCATCCGCAATACACCGAGACCCTGCGCCTCATGAAGTCGGTCATTTCCCAGACCCCGGACGATCTGAGGGCGGTCGATACCATCTCGCAGGCGAACGCCTGGTCTTTAATCCTCGTGACTCGTGGCGGCACGGCAGCCACCTTCGGCCTAGGCGACCACGATCGGCAGCTCCAAAACCTTGGCCGCGCCCTCGACCACGCGCGGCGGAAAGGTTATGAAATTGCAACGATCAACTTGATTCCGAGGCGGAATGTCCCCATCACCCTCAGTGCCGACACGCCTCCGCCACGCGCCATCCCGGTTTCAGAGGACGCTCTCGAACAAACTCCCGCCCGCAGCCAAGCCGACGATCTCCGAACCCTTCTCAACCGCAACTGACACTCAATGGCACGCCGCACCAAAATTCATGTCGGATTGGAAATCGGCACCAGCAAGACCTGCATCGTCGTCGGTGAGGTGAAGCCGGACAGCGCGGTGAAAATCCTCGGCATCGGCGTGACGAAATCGGCGGGCGTGCGCAAAGGTGAGATCTCGGATTTCCCGCAGGCGCGCGCGTGCCTCAAAGATGCCCTAGCGAAAGCCGAGGACGCGAGTGACGTGGAGATCGGCTCGGTGTTCCTCTCCATCTCCGGCTCCCACATGCAGGGTGTGAACAACCGCGGCACCTTCCGCTTGCCTGACAACCAGCCGAACATCCTGCCGGAACACCTTGAAGAGGCGTGCAACATCGCCCGTGACGTGCACTACCCGCAGGATCATGTCTGCCTGCACACGATTATTCGGAAATACCTCGTGGACGGCCTCGAACAATCCGCCTCGCCCATCGGCCTTTTCGCGAAAACCGTGGAGGCGGATTTCCACGTCGTCCACGGCATCGGAAACCGCATCCAGAACTCGATCAAACTCGTCCGCGAGTGCCCGCTGGAGGTGGACGACATCGTCTTCGCCCCCATAGCCACCGCGCAGATGGCGCTCGACCGCGAGCAACGGCTGCGCGGTGCCCTGCTGATCGACATCGGCGGCGGCACCACGGATTATGCGCTCTATTTGGACGGAGCCATCGCCGCATCGGGGTGTATCCCCGTCGGCGGTGACCACGTCACCAACGATATTCACCTCGTCACCGGACTCCCTTTTTCCAAAGCGGAGAAGCTCAAGATCCTAGAGGGCAACGCCTCGGCAGATCCATCACTCTCAGTCGGCGTCGCGAAGCTCACGGACGAAAGCGGCTTCGCCGATGTGGAGGTGAAGCGCGCGATACTCAACGAAGTGATACGCCAGCGGCTCGAGGAAACCCTCAAGCTCGTGCGCGACCGCCTGCCGAAAGGTTCCGTGGAGGCCATCGGCGCGGGCGTTTTCCTCACCGGCGGAACCAGCCTGATGAACGGCTTCTCCGAGCTCGCCTTCGATGTCTTCGGCCGCGATATCTACCGCCCGGAGCCTTCCGAAAACACCGATTCCGACCACCCTTCCTTCAAGGATCCTCGCTACGCCACAGCCATCGGCCTGATCCGCTACGCCCAGATTCTTGAAACGGAAAACACGAAACCACCGGGTTGCCTCGGCAAGCTGTTCCGTCTTTTCTGGCCGTTCGGGAGATGAACTTAAATCGTTATCCGTTAGAAGTTATTAGTTAAACGGATAGCAGAAGACAAATAACCAATAACCAATAACTTCTAACCAACATGATCTCCTATCATCGCGACTCCCGTGAAACCATCCCCGCCTCCGCGGTCAAGATCGTAGGCCTCGGCGGTGCCGGTGCCAATATGCTCGAACGCATCGCCCTCGAAAGCATGGAAGGTGCGGAGCTTCTCGCACTCAATACGGACATCCGCACCCTCGCCTCCTGCCTCGCCAAGGAGAAGATCCAGCTCGGCGTAAACCTCACCAAAGGTCTCGGCACCGGCGGCGATCCGGAGCTCGGGCAGCAGGCGATGCTGGAGGCGGAAAACGCAGTCCGCGCCGCACTAAAGGGTCAGCGCATCGTTTTCCTCTGCACCGGCCTCGGTGGAGGAACCGGCTCCGGCGCGGCACCCATCGTAGCCCGCATCGCACGCGAGGAAGGAGCGTTTGTGGTCGTCTTTGCGACCATGCCGTTCTTCTTCGAAGGCCGTCGCCGCCGCGAACAGGCGGAGACCTCGCTAAACCAGCTCGCAGTGCTGTCCAACGCACTCGTCACCTTCGACAACAACCGTATGGGTGAGCTCGTGCTAGCTAAGCAGGGCATCCACGAGGCTTTCGGCGCGGCGGACAAAATGATTTCGGAATCCATCAAGGCCGTGATCCGCCTCGTGATCCGCCCCGGCCTGATCAACGTCGGACTCGACGACCTGATGTCCGCGCTGCGCACCACACGCTCCCGCTGCCTTTTCGGATCGGGTATCGCCGATGGCAAGGATCGCGCCTCGAAAGCCCTCCGCAACGCGCTTTCCAGCCCCCTTCTGGACCAAGGCTCGCTGCTCAAAGAAGCGCAGACCGTTCTCGTCCATCTCTCAGGCGGCGAGTCGCTGACACTATATGAAATCGAGTTGCTGATGCGCAGCCTACAGAAGCATGTCCCAGAATCGGCGCATGTCCTTTTCGGCGCCGCGATCGATCCCGCCATGGGCGACAACCTTTCCATTACTCTGATTAGTGCACTGCCGGAGGACGCGCTGACCACGGGCGCGCGGGATTCGATCAGCCAAAGCCTACAATCCGCCGCCGCTCCCAAAAAGGAGGAATCACCCACGCCCGTGATTGAGAGTCCGTTCGTCGAAATCGACTGGGATGCCGAACCTCCCGCAGCCGAGGAAATTCCTTACCCGAAGGCGTCGTTGGTGGAAGCAGCCCCCGAACCCGAACCGCCAGCGATTGAACTCGAAGATCATCTGGAAGAATTTCCGGAACCTGTCCAACGTGGCAAACCGACATCCATTCCTGAACCGCGTTCCAAGGTGAGTCGTATCATCGGCGAAGGAATTTCTGGTCTCTTTCCGGAAACCGAGCCCGATGTGGAGCTGACCGAGCCCGAACCCGCGCCTGAACCTCCCAAAAAGGAGGAGCGCCCGTTCGCAGAATTCGACCTGACGGAAATCGCCAAAGAGATCGAACCGGAACCCGAACCGGAACCCTTACGCGAACCGAAATCCGGATCGGAACCCCAAGCCGAAGCCGAGCTAGAGGCGAACGTTTCCCGCGCCTCATCCCTGTTAAAGTCGGAACCGAAGAGCCGCATAGCGGGCAAGCCGCTCTGGGGCAAATCCGGGCCACCCGCCAAGGGCGACCCCGAATACAGCGATCCATTTGAGGACGATATCAAGCCGCCTTCCCCGTCCGTCGGCATGGCTCCCGCCACGCAACTTAAGCTCGATCCGAAATATCCCAGCCCACAAAGCGAGCTCGCGTTCGATAACGCGCCGAAGGGCCGTTTCGAAGGAGAGACACCCAACGTCTTCGACGGCGAGGATCTCGATCTGCCACCGTTCCTGCGGAAGAAGAAGTCCTGATCACCGCCGCCGCCACAGCGTCAGCATCGAGCGCGTCCACTGGAACTTCCGCGCGGTCTCGCGGATCAGGAATGGCTCGTCGGTGCGTTTCACCAAATCGAAGGAGCCGCCGAGATGCTCTTGCAGCCACGCGAGCGTATCGCCCGGCGGCCAGTTTTCGGGAGCCGTGAAGCCCTCCAGCCAGGTGCAGGGCGTGGCCAGCACCAGCTCGCCGCCGGGATTCACCAGATCGGGAAAACGGTCGAACAATAGGACGGGATCGGTGAGGCGACAGATTAGGTTTGCGGCATGGACACGGTCGAAGCCGCCGATATCACCGGGCAAAGCCATCGCATCGCCCTGAAAAAATGACACTTTCGAAGGATCGATGCCTTCCGGAATTCTCGCCTTGAGCCCGGTGGCTAGATGGCCTTCGTCGCGGCGGACGTAATCGACGATTTTCCCTTTCCGCAGCTCATTCGCCGCATCGATGAAAGCGCGGGAGAAATCGATTCCGGTAACATGGCTGCACCTACGAGACATCTCGTAGGTGGAGCGCCCGACGGCGCATCCAAGGTCAAGCCCGCGCCCTGCGTGTTGCCCGGAAAAATGGAGGGTGGTTCGGACGGCGAAATCGAGCGATTGGAACATGCCCGACGGCCACTCGATATCCGACGGCAGAATTTCCCCCGGACTCCCGTAATGGAACAGCAGATACTCGGCGAGAACGGCCGGATCCTCGTAGACGGCGCTCATGGCCGATCCTCGATTTTCTTCACGGTCTCCTTCGCCTCGTCGTGCCGTGACATCCCTGCATCGGCCTCAGCGAACGAGATCCTGCCATTCTTGCCGGTGTCGTAGAACGCGAGGATATCTGCGGCGGGCAATCCGCTCAGTGTCTCTGCTTCCTTGAGCTCGGATAAGTTGAGCTGTCCGTCGCCGTTGTAATCCCACCGGTCGAATTTTTCCAGGAGGCCGACCATTTGGCGTTTCACCGGGCCGGGCTGCGGGGCGCACGCCGCGAGGGCGATGATAGGTAGGGCTGCGAAGTGTTTCATGTTAGGAAAGAAGCTGGAGCGTGGAGCGGGTTTGGGCAAGTGTCGGTGCATGAGATTTCGGATCATTGTGGCAGGCAAGCCGGCACTGCATTACGCGAAAGCCGCGGTGGAGGAATACCTCAAACGGATGGGCAGGCACGGCGGTTGCGAACTCATGGTTGTCAAAGCGGGAGACAGCGCTTCCGTTTCCGCCCGTCTATTGGAAGCCTCGCAGGGCTGCCATCGCATCGCCCTCGACGAACGCGGAGATACACCGGACACCCGCTCGCTCGCCGGAAAAATGGAGGCTTTGGAAATGAACGGTGAGGTGAAGACGGTTGCTTTCCTCATCGGTGCGGCGGACGGACATACGCCGGAATTGCGCAATGCTTGCGACATGGTTCTATCGCTTTCCAAGCTCACCATGCAGCACGAACTCGCGCTGATCGTTCTGCTGGAGCAACTCTACCGCCTCGCCTGCATCAAATCAGGCAGTCCATACCACCGGGATTAGCGGCGGTTCTGGTTCTGCGGAAGCATGCCGAACGATCCGCCGCCTTGGCCGGCGACCGGGACGTTCCATGGGATACGGGTGCTTTCCGAAACGGGGCCGCGCTTCGTTGTTTCGTCGGCACAGGACGGGAAAACGATGGCAGCTAGTGCGAGCAGAAGGATACGTTTCATGGGATTGAAGGAGGCCAGATATGGCCATGGTTCAAGTGCGGGAGACGGAAAACTCAGTTCGATGCGGGCTTTGCGAGGATCACGCTGTCACCCGGCTGAATGCGGACACCGGGGGAGATCGTCTTGAAGTCGATCTCGGCGATGGTCTGGGTCGGCTCGATCGCGGAAGGATTTACTTTTCCAATGAGGCGACCGTCGCGCTTGACAAGTAGAGTGGTCTGCGGGGTGAAACCGGAATTGGCTCCGGCACCAATCACAAGGAATCCCCAATCGCTATCCACGGCGGTGACACGCGCTTCCATGGCGTTTTGGCTGATGCGGGTATCGCGCGCACCTTCCTTGGCAACAAGGCGGGCTACGTCCTCCTGCTTGCCGGCGAGGCTCTTCTTGGCACCGTCGATCAGTGCCTCAAGTTCCTCCATTTTCGCGCGCTTGGTTTTGATGTCCTCGTCAATCTCACCGATCTTGTCGGCAAGGTTGTCGATGTTCACATCATCGCCGAGTTTCATGTCAGCGAAAATCTGCTGCACTTCCTTGAGCGCATTGTTGAGTTGCTCTTTCTCCACATCCTGGGCGGCGAGGTCGGCATCCACCTTGACCAGTTCGTTCTTGAGGCGGGTTGCGTCGGACTCAAGGGCTTGCACGCTGGCTGTGACGATATCGAGGTTCTTCTTGGATTCCTCAAGGAGGCGTTCCTCCTCAACGATCTTAGCTTCGTCTTTCTCCGCGCTGGCGGTCACGGTCTTGTTTGTGGAAATCGCGAGCAGACGGGCGTCCTGATACTCTTGGAATTTCTCGGAGAGCGTGAAGCTGTAGTAAGCGGAGGCGCCGCAAACCAGAATGGCCAGGATGGGAAATACGAATTTCATGGATTTCTATAAAGGGGTTTTATTCTAGGGAAAAATCAGTTTTCTGCGGTCTTCTTCGTTTTTGAACCGGCCACCACGCTGTCACCGACCATGAGGGTGATGTCCTGAGCGATGGAATCGGGTATGATGCTGGCGGAGGCGCTGCGGCTTTCCACGGAGGTGACGAGCAGCTTGGCGATCGTCGCGCCGTCGCGAACCACATCGAGAGTTGAGCCCGAGGCAACCCCTGCGTTGTTGCCGGCGTTAAGGGTAACGAAGCCCCATGTCGGGTAGATGCTGCGGATGCTGGTCTTCAACGATGTCAGCGATTGGCCGCCAGCTAATGTATCAAGCTTCAACTTAAGGGCCTTCGCTTCGGCTAACGTGGCTGCGTCCTGTGCGGTGAGATTGGCGAGTGAGGCCTCATTGTCGGCGATGCTTTGGGTCAGATCCTCAAGCTCCGTGCGCATGGCTTTCATCTTGGGAGCGAGCTCCCGGATATTGCCGATCTTAGCGACCTTTTCGCGGAACGCGTCGAGCTCCTGGGTGTTGGCTTCGATCTGATCCGTCTTGTCCTCGATATCCGCCTTCATCGCGTCGTTGGAATCCTTCAGCCCAGTTTCCACTTCGGTCTTGGCGGCGAACTGCGCATCCACGTCATCGCGCTCGATCGGCAGCCGCTTGAGTTCAGCTTGAGCGGCCTTGAGACGATCCTGACTAACTACGAGGCGTGCTTCCTCCTTGGCGCGGTTCGTAATTTCGTCCGCGAAGAGCGCGTTGTTTTTATATGCCACATAAGCGGCGACTGCGAGGATGATGGCGGTGAAGATACCTAAAATGTTGGCCATGGGGTTTTGTTCGGTGTGAAATTCCGGGTCTGGGGAAGAGACTAGGCGGCAGGAGCCGGGGGCGGCAACCTCAAAGTGACCGAAAAATCATTTCGTGCTGAATCCCGAAGCTTGACTTTACAAAGCCACGTACCGCGCCAAGCGTGCCCGCCCGAGCAGGCCATGAAATCGATCCTCAGAGTTTTTTCCTACCTGAAGCGCTACCCGAAACTGGCGACGCTGCAATTCCTTTGCGCCGTAGGTATGACCGCCGCGATTTTCGTATTTCCGACGATCACGGGATACTCCCTGGACAAGATCCTGCCGGATCCTTCGCGCCACCATGAATTCCTGTTCTGGGTGATCATGGCGCTGCTGGCTTTCTTCGCCAGGGACGGCCTGAACTCGGCGCGGATTTTCATCAACAACCACTTCGAGCAAAAGGTGATCTACGACATCCGCTCGGATCTCTATGAAAAGATCCAGCGCCTGCCGCTCAACTGGTTCGACACCCGCCGCACGGGCGACGTGATGACACGCGTGGTGGAGGATGTGACGAACATGGAGCGGGTGCTGATCGACGGCGTCGAACAAGGTATCATCGCCGTGCTGCAGGTCGTCGGCATCGGCGTATTTCTTTTCTTCCTAAACTCGACCGTGGCATTTTGGGCGACCCTGCCCGTCCCCCTGCTCGCGATCGGTGCATGGATCTATTCCACGAAAGGGCGCGACCGTTACCGCAACCAGCGCGAGGCGACATCCGATCTCAACTCCCTGCTCCATGATAATATCTCAGGCATACGCCAGATCAAAAGCTACGCGGCGGAAAGCGTCGAGCACCGGCGTTTCAACACTTCCTCGGAGTATCTCCGGCAAACAACCCTGCGGATGATGCGCTGGTGGGCGATCTATTCGCCGAGCATGTCCTTCCTGAGAATGGTCGGCTACGTTCTCGTGCTCGGCTTCGGCGGACAAGCGGTGATGAGCGGCTCCCTCACCATCGGCGGGTTCGCCAGCTTCCTGCTTTTCCTCTCGCTCTTCTATGAGCCGATCGACCGCCTCAACTCCCTCAACCAGATGATCCTTTCCGCCAGGGCAGCGGCGGATCGGGTGTTCGAAATCCTCGATGCCGAAGAAGAGCCGAACGCCATTGATGGGAAGCTGCTTGATGGCAGGATACTCGGAAAGGTCGCTTTCCAGAACGTGTCCTTTTCCTACCAGAACCAACCCACGCTCGATGACATCACGATCAGCGCGGAGCCCGGAGAGACCATCGCGCTTGTCGGTACGACGGGTGCGGGGAAAACCACGGTACTTTCCCTCCTCGCGCGCTTTTATGAGAAGGATTCGGGAAGCATTCTGTTAGATGGAGAGGAGATCGGCGATCTCAACAAATCTTCACTGCGCAGCCAGCTCGCCTACGTCACGCAGGAACCGTTCCTCTTCAACGGCACCGTGCGGGAAAACCTCTCGCTTGCAAAACGCGATGCCACCGATGCGGAAATGTGGGAGGCACTCGCGGCCGCGAACGGCGAAGCCTTCGTCCGTGCGCTCCCGGAGCAACTCGACACGAACGTCGGCGAGCGCGGTGTGAAACTTTCCGGCGGTGAAAAGCAGCGGCTCTCCATCGCCCGCGCCCTTCTCAAGGACGCGCCCATCCTGCTGCTCGACGAAGCCACCGCTTCGGTTGATTCGGAGACCGAGCGCCAGATCCAGGCCGCCCTCGACCGCCTGATGAAGAACCGCACCGCCTTCGTCATCGCCCACCGCCTCTCCACGATCCAGAACGCGGACAGGATTTACGTCCTCGAAAAAGGCAAGGTCATCGAGCAAGGAACCCACACCGTCCTGCTCGCCCGCGATGGGAAATACGCGGAGCTGTCCCGGAGGTCGTTCTTGGCGGAGAAGGGGTAAGTGCGCAGCGCACGAGGGGCTGCCTTCGGCTGCCCGACAACCCCAGCGAGCCCAGCAGCCGAAGGCAGCCGCTCCTTGGCGTTTCACGCAATATCAGACCTTGAACAAGCCGCCGCGTTTCCCGCCGAGCACCGCCGCGCCCATGATTGCGCAGGAGAGGAAAACCATCGCCCACACGCCCAGCGCGGCCGCGAGTTCGGTGCCGTTGCCCAGCGTGCTGAGCAGGGTGTAGATCGCTTTTGTGATCGGGTAATGCTGCGCTTGCTGCGCGAGGATCAAGCTGTCGCTTACCTCAAGCATCGCGAACGCGAAGCCGAGGATGGCACCCGCCGCGAGGTTCGCGGCGATCAGCGGGATGGCGATGCGGCGCATCATCCGCAGCGGCGTGGCACCCAGTGATCGCGCAGCTTCCTCCAGTGCGGGATTGCTCTGCTGGAGTCCCGCCACCGCGGCACGCACCACATAGGGCAACCGCCGGATGCAATAGGCGATCACCAGTAGGAAAAACGGACTACCACCCGCTCCCACCAAAAACGCGAAGGGTTTTCCCTCCTGCGAAAGGGCAAGATACCCAAAGGCCATCACCAGCCCCGGCACCGCCAGCGGCATCATCACCAGCGCGTCCAGCCAGCCGCGAATTTTCAGATCCGACCTCACCACCACCCACGCCACTCCCAACCCGATCACCACCGCGAGCACCGTCGCCGTCCCGGCATACATCAGGCTGTTTCGGATCGAGGGCACGACCAGGCCGTTCCCCAGCGCCTCGATGTAATGCCGCATCGTCAGCTCATCGGGGATGACCGTCCCATACCAGCGCTCCGCCAGCGATAGCAGCACCACCCCGGCATGCGGGATCGATGCAATCACGAAAACCCCGAGGAAAAATGCCGCGCATGCGATCCCCTTCCATCCGCCGATTTTCTGACCGTCGCTGCGACCCTTCGGCCTCGGCGCGGTGCCAAGCGGCGCGCGGCCCATCACAAGTTTTGCCAGCGCGAACACCACCGCCGCGATCACCAGCAGGATCGCGGTCAGCGCGTAGGGCACCGGATTTTTCTCCAGCCCCTTGATCCCGTCGAAAATTTGCACCGGCGCGATCCGCGCGTAATCGAATACCAGCGGCACGCCGAGCTCCGTGAACGACCAGATGAAAACCAGCGAACTCCCCGCGAACACCCCCGGCATCGCCAGCGGCAGGGTGATCCTGAAAAAGCGTTTCCACGGCGGGCAGCCGAGGTTCTCCGCCGCCTGCTCCATCGCGGGGTCGAGGTTCGCCAGCGCGGCGGCGATGTTCATGTAGAGGATGGGGTAAAGGTGCAGCGCGTTCATCACCACGATCCCGAGGAAGCGCCCCTCCGCCAGCCAATCGAACGGCGAGGCCGCGCTCATCATCCCCAGATCGATGAGCAGCGAGTTGAACGCGCCGTTCACGCCGAGCATCTGCTTGATCCCCACCGCGCCCACGAAAGGCGGCAGGATCATCGGCGCGAGGACGAGGATCCCGAGAAACTTTTTCCCTACAAAATCGTAACGGTGCGCCACCAGAGCCAGGGGAAACGCGATCAGCAACGTCAGCCCCGTGCTCACCACACCCATCATCAGCGCGTTCCAAAGCCCCTCGCGGTAGATCGGATTCGAGAAAACCGACCCGATGAAATCCAGCGTCCACACCGTTTCCCCATCCGCCCCCGTAGCCTCGAAGGCCTGCTTCACCACCATCCCCGCCGGATACAGGAAAAACACCGCGAACAGTGCCACCACCGCCAGACTGATGCCCCAAGCCCATTTCCGGTTCATCATGGCTTCGTGCCCCCCTTGGATTTGCTTTCCGCGATCCGCCGCGCCTCACGGTAGTTCGCGCGAAACCACTCGCCGAGCTCCTTCATCCGCGCCGCCTGCACCATGGAGTCCTTGCTGTCCAAGCCCGGATCTCCCTGCCCGGCGATGGCATAGGAAACCTTCGAGACATCCTGGAAAACGGCCAGCGCGTCCTCCGGCATCCCCGCCGCGATGATCGCCTCCCAGGCGGATTTCATCTCCTCATGCGAATCGATGCACATCACCTTCACCAGCGTGCGGAGTGTATTAAAGACCTTGCCGGTCAGGGCACGGTCGTAGGTGAAATTCCCCTCGTCCTCGTAAGGATTGATGCCGGGCATGGTCGTCAGCGCGAGGGTCTCCGCGTCATACATGTCGCGGCGGATCGGGGTGCGGTGCAGCGCGCGATCCTCCGGCCCGCCCTTTGTGCCGGGTTTCTGGAACCACAGCCGCTGCGCTTCCCGCGTGAGGCAGAAATTCACGAACTCCTGCGCGAGCGCCATGTTCGGCGCACCTTTCAGCACCGCGATGGGATCGGAGCTCAGGGTCGTGCCACCCTTCGGCGCGATCCAGACCACGCGGGGTTTCCCGTCCCTTGTGATGAGATCCGCCGCGTAGCTGCGCCCGTAGAAATCGATGCACATGCCCGCAGCCGCATTGCCCTGCCCCACGTCCTGCGGAATCTTCGAGGCGCTGTCGGTGAAATACCGCGCGTTCGCTCCCATCCGTTGGATCAGTCGCAAACCATCGTCCCAACCCCGCTCCGCCGTCCCGCCCGCCGCGAGGGATTTCTGCATCTCCCCCTGCACGAGCAGTTCGAAGGTGCGCGCGACCGAACCGCTCTTCGTCGGGTCGGCCAAGGCCAAGCTCCCCGCATACGAGGCCTCGCCGAGATCCCGCCACTCGCGCGGGGCGGCGATGCCCAGTCTCTCGATGAAATCCGGATTATAGCAGATACCGAACTGCGACATGCAGGTGCCGATCCACACCTTGTCCGCCGCAATGTAGCGCTCACCCGTGAAAGTTTCGGGAATCACCCCGTTCTCACCGAACAGCTCCGGCATATCATCGAAAACTTTCAACGGAACGAGCCTGCCCGCTTTCGCCTGTCCTGCGAAATCCGGCTCCCCGCCGCCGAAAAACAGATCCACCCCGATCCCCTCGCGCCCAGTTTCCTCCGCCGCCTTGTAGCCGGCCTCGATCACCATCCGGATCTCGGAGGTTCCGCCGGGTGTCCGCCAATCCACGTAAACCGAGCGCCCCATCTTGCCGCGCCACCAGGCCGCGAAGGCCTCGCCGAACTCTTTCCGGATCGATTCGTTGTGCGGTGAAAGGATCACCAACCGATCATCCGCCGAGGCGGGCGAGGCGGTCTGGGTCTCGCGTTTCATCACCAGCGGCAAGCCGACGATGAAACCCAACAAACCCAAGATTCCGATCAATCGTCCTTTCATGCCCGCGTCCGGCAGCAAACTCCCACCCTGCACGCCCCATGGCAAGATGGAACGGGCAGCATCCGATTTACGACCCGTGAAAGTTCGATTCAGTTCCATCGTCGGACTGGGAAAGGCACTTGAAAAAATCGAGGGACGCGAAGCGCTCCATGGTTCGAATTCTTCTCGTCCTTATGTTACCTTGCTCGCTCCTTTGCGGCCTTCCGCAAGACGTCATCCTCCCATTTCCGTATTTTTCGTGGTTCGATTCTTCCCAAGGAGAAGGTGCTTCCTGCTCCTTTCACAACCCGGGGAACCCATTTTTTTCCATTAAAAAAACGCCCGCTTCGGATGAAGCGGGCGTCTCGGAAAACTCTTTCTCTTCTTTGAAAGTTGAGATTTGAGATTTGATTTTTAATCCTCAGCGGCGGCGGCGGAGGAGTATCAGAGTTCCGAGGGCACCGAGCAGCGCGGCGACGTTCGGCTCGGGAACCGTGATGGTCACGAAGGTGGCGCCCGTAAGATCACCGGTGAAATTGATACCCGCATCGGTGTCGTTGTAGTTGAACCACCACTGTTGGCCGTTGATCAGTATCCCGGAATCATCAGGCACTAAATTGCCGAGGTAAGTGAACAAACCGTTGTTCCAAGTGCCTGTGTAGGAGATGAGGGTCAGCTTGTCGGAAGGTGTAGTGCCAAAGTGATCGCCCAATGGAGTGCCGAGTTCCCATGCGCCGGTACCCGTCTCAAGGAAGGATAGATTGACGGTGCCTGCGAGGCTCAGGTTGCCGGTGACGGCCGTGAGGTCGCCCGCCACATTCGCAGCCGCATCCTTGTCCAACTCATATTCGAAGTTGGCCAAGTTCGTGAGGCTTAGGGTGCCTGTGGCGAGGCTTTCGATGCTGGTGCCGGAAGCAAGGGTGCCGCCGGAATTGACCGTGACAGATCCGCTGATGGTGCCGCTGCCCTTGAGGGTGCCGCTTCCGGAGACGGTCACGTTGCTGGTGGAGATGTTGCCGTTCACTACCAAGGTTCCTGCGTTCACTGCCGTCGCGCCGTTGTGGGTGTTGGTTCCGGCGAGGATCTGGGTGCCCGCGCCGCTCTTGGTGAGAGTCATACCAGTGGCTCCATCGCCGACATCGCCGGAGTAGGTGTTGGTTACTCCGGTGCCCGGATTAAGCGTCAGAGCGGTCAAGCCAGTGTAGCCGCCTGTGGTGCTGGTGAAGCGGGTGGAGAAGTTGTTGCCGCCTTTAAGACCGCCGAGCGTCAGGGTGGTCACGCTGCTGCGAAGACCGTTCGTGGCGTCACCTGCGATGCTATTGGCGGTGTCGAAGGCGCTGTTCTGGAGGGAGAGGGTTTCACCCAGAACCAGGATGCCTGCCAAGATCTTGGTGTCACCGGTGTGGGTGTTACCGCCGGCAGTGGCACCCGTGAGCAGGGCGCCGCCCAGGGTGAAAGTTCCCGATCCGCTCTTGGTCAGGGCGATGGCACCCTGGATTTGAGCCCTGTTCGTGGCACTATTGGCAACATTTAAACTTGAGCCACCGAAGCTCATGTCGGTCGTGTTGTTGATGGTCAGCGTGGCAAGGGCTCCCGTGTTCGTGACGCGCTGAGCCCTCAAATTCGCGACGGTATTGGTCAGACCGGCGAGCGTCTGGTCGTTACCGTTTAGGTCATACAGATAGAGCCGTCCGGTGCCACCGCCAGCAGTGCCATCGAAGGTCAGCGTCGTGGTCACCGGCAGGGCGTTGACGATGCCAGTCCCAGCCTTGATGAACACCGGGTTGTTTGCTCCGTTTCCAGTCGTGATGAGGGTGTTGCCGGTGTAGGTGCCGGCAGCACCCAGAACGAACTGCGAAATTCCGTTGCTGAAAGAGGCGGCGCCCGTGGTATATACCACGTTCCCGGTCGTGCCTCCGATGGCACCGTTGATGTTGAACGTGTGCGTGTTGGAGGATGCTCCTTGTCCAATGCGCAAAGTGGCGTTCCCGGTTCCGCTCAGCGTGATCGGCGCGGCGATGGTGTTTACCGGGTTGGCTCCGCTGACGGCCGATGAGAGGGTCGCACCGTTGGTCATATTGATCGCGCTGGTTCCATTGACGCCTGGGGTAGTGCCCAATGTATTCGCATTGTTCAGCGACAATACGTTGTTGTGAATGGAGGTGGCACCGGTGTAGGTGTTCACGCCGCTGAAGGTCACCGCGCCCGGCGTGCCGGTTGGCGCTGTGCCGACGATGGTGACGTCTGATGCTCCGCCACCGTTGTTGACGATGGGGGCGCTGATGGCAAAGCCGGCAGCGTTATCCATGGCGATGACCAGGTTTCTTTCCGCACCGATGACGACATTGCTGACTCCCGTTCCAGGGGCGATAGTGACACTTTCGGTCGCCTTGATCTGGATGACTGAGTTCAGGGTCAAGGTGCCGCTGTTTGCGACGGAGAGGGTCAGCCCGCTGGAGGTGGCATTGAGCAACAATCCGTAGATGCTTGAACTGCCCGAATATTGCGCACTCGTGCCAAGGCCATACTGGTAAGTGTTGGTCGGGTCATTGATCGTGGTAGCGTTAGCAACATTCGCAATAGTATTTTTCAGAAGCAACTGGCCAGTGCCGGTGTTCACGGCGGCCAAACGAAGTGATCCCACGGCACCACCCGCGGCACGGTGGAAGATGCCGGCGTTGGCGAATGCAGTGCCAGAGCCGGGGATACTTACGTTGCCACCGGCGGAGATGAATACCCTTTCCGTGGTCGATGCCGCAGTCGTTCAAGCCGTGGTCGGGCTGAAGATAGTTGTCGAACCCGCGTTCGCGGTGAGCGCACCGAGATTGAGCGTGGCGGAGGTGGCCAACGCGCCCTTGGCGATGTTGATCGTATTCCTTCCCGCGCCGAGCGTCGTGCCCGCGAAAGTCTGCGCCGTGGTGGCCGCGGCGACGTTCCTGCCGGTGATAGTGAGCGCGGCATTATTGACCTGTAGGGCGTTGGTGGGGGCGATGAGGTTGGTCGGGGTGCCAAGATTGACGAAGTCGAGAGTCGCCGTGCCGCCGTTGACGTTGAAGCCGCCGGTGAAGCCGTTCCCCGCGCCGGTGTTGAATAGGAGATTGCCAGCGCCGGTCTTGGTAAGAGCAGAGCCGCCAACGAAATTGGTGACTGTCAGCCCGCCTGCTCCGACGTTCCATGTCTGGGGAGCATTGAGTGTGATGTTGATCGCATTGCCGGAATTCGCTCCGATCGCCACCGATCCGGCACCCGTTGTAATCCCGCCTGCGCCGAGAGTCAGGGTTTGCCCTCCGACGGAGGTGAGTGTTGTTGCTGCAGTGTTGGTGAAGTTGATGGAATTCGCAGAATTGGTCGCAAAAACAATGTTGAGCAGACCTGCGACGTTGGACGGGCCGAGGATGGTGAGGTCATCCGCGATGGTTGGAACTCCGCTGGGCGACCAGTTGCCGGCTGTGTTCCATGTCCCGGCGGTGGCACCTGTCCAAGTGACGGGAGCCGCAAACGCCGCAGGAGCGGTGAATGCGACGGTGATCGCAGCGGATGCCGCGAGGAATAGGTTTTTACGATTTAGTTTCATGTATTTATGGGTTTGGTATGAGTTTTTTGTCGTCGGAATGTGGCGACGCGCAAGAACCTCTGGCATGGCTGAATAACTTGGCGAATGTTTTCCTCTTGACTCCTGCCTTCCATTTCAGGCAGATAAACGCCATGCCCCAGTTCATCATCACCACGGCCGCGGAGCAGGTGGCGGCGCATTTGCGGGCGGAGATCCTGCGGGGCGTGTGGCGCGGAGCGATGCCGGGAGGTGACAAGCTGGCGGCGGAGCTGGGGATCGGCTGCAACACGGCGGAGGCCGCGCTGGTGCTGCTGGAGAAGGAGGGCTTGCTGAAGAGCCAAGGGCTGAGGCGCGGGCGCATTGTAGTCGAGAGGCCACGCGGGGCGGAGGTGCCCGCTTTGCGCATCGCGATCCTTTACAGCGAGGCGGCGAACGCCGGTCTCGATTACATCGTGGATATCCAGCATGAGCTGACGGCGGCGGGACACACCTGCACCGCCGCGCCGAAGACGATGGAGGATCTGGGGATGGACGCGAAGAGGATCTCCCGAATGGCCGGGGAAACGGAGGCGGATGCGTGGCTGGTGCTCGGGGGATCGGACGAGCTTCTGAGTTGGTTCGCGGCGGGTGAAAAGCCCGCTTTCGCGCTGTTCGGAAGGCGCAGCGGAAAGCGCATGGCGGGAGCGGGGCCGGACAAGCGCGAGGCGATGACCGAGGCCGTCCGGCGGCTGGTCGCGCTGGGGCACCGCCGCATCGTGCTGCTGGCACGCCCACGGCGGCGCCTGCCGAAGCCCGGCCAGCTGGAGCAAACTTTCCTGGACGAACTGGCGGCGCACGGGCTGAAGACGGGGGAATACAACCTGCCGCCCTGGGAGGAGACGCCCGCCGGGCTCCACGCGCGGCTCGAGTCGCTGTTCCGCGTCACCCCGCCGACGGCGCTGATCATTCAGGAAGCGCCGCATTTCTTCGCCGCCCAGCAGTTCCTTTCCTCGCGACGGCTGTCCTCGCCCGGGGATGTGTCCTTGGTCTGCACGGATCACAGCCCGGATTTCGAATGGTGCCAGCCCGCCGTTTCCCACATCCGTTGGGAAAGCCGCCCGCTCGTCCGCCGCATCGTCCAATGGGCGGCAAACGTGAGCCACGAAAAGGAAGACATGCGCCAGACCAAAAGCTCGGCGCATTTCGTGCAGGCGGGGACGATCGGGCCGGTGGGGCCAGTGAAGCGCTAGAATTCAAGATCTCCGTGAGGGCGGCGGCGTCGGGGGATGGGGAACCTGATTGATGATTGATGATTTTTGACTCCTGACTAAAGACTGGCTTTGGGCTGTGGCGGCTTGGGACTTAGAACCACGAAAGGAAGCACACGAAAGAAGACAGGGGGGCATGGAGGGGCGGATCGTTGGAGAAATCCTGAAATTCGAGGGGATGATTGGTAGGTTGAACGGCTGCAGACTCTGTGTATGCTGCATGCATGGCAACTAAGACGATATCGGTGGATCTGGAAGCTTACGAAAGACTGAGCAGGGCGAGGTTATCGCCAAGGGATTCGTTTTCGCGGGTGATCAAGCGGGCGAAATGGGAGATGCCCGCAAAGACGTGCGGTGATCTGTTGATGTCGCTGGCCAGCCTGCCGAGGGTTGATGATGATGTCCTGGATCGCCTGGAGCGGGCGCAGGCCGCGTGAAATAGTACCGATGGACGAGGCTACCGCAGGACAATACGCCCGGATCACCGCGCAACTGCGGCAGCAAAACCAACTTATCGGAACCAACGATCTGTGGATCGCCGCCGCAGCGTTGGCCAATGGCTTGGAACTCGTCACCAACAACACCGCGCATTTCGGGCGCGTGACGGGTCTGTCTATACGCGGATATTGAGGGCGGGACTTTAGAAAGAAAAATTGAACCACGGATACCGGGATTCACTTGGCGCCGAATTTGTAAACGGTCGCGCTCTGCCATGTTTTCCCCGGGCGGAGGATCGTGCTGGGGAAGGAAGGTTGGTTCGGCGAGTCCGGGTAGTGCTGGGTTTCGAGGCAAAAACCGTTGCGGAACTGGTAAGGCTTGCCGCCCTTGCCGGTGAGTTTGCCGTCGAGGAAATTTCCGCAATAGAACTGCAAACCCGGCTCGGTGGTGAGGACTTCGAAGGTGCGGCCGGTGGTAGGCTCATGCACGGTGGCGGCGAGGGCGAGATCGCCGGTCTGGTTGTCGAGCACCCAGTTATGATCGTAGCCGCCGCCGAATTTCATCTGCTCGTCCTCGGCGTTCACCCGCTCGCCGATGGTGTGCGCGGTGGTGTAATCGAAGGGAGTGCCCTTCACCGGGCGGAGCTCGCCGGTGGGGATGAGGCCGACGGTGACGGGAGTGAATTTCGCCGCCGCGAAGGTCATCTCATGGCCGAGGATGTCGCCGTTGCCCTCGCCCTTGAGGTTGAAGTAGCTGTGCTGGGTGACGTTGACCGGCGTGGCTTTGTCGGTGACGGCCTCGTAGTCGATACGCCACTCGTTGTCATCGGTGAGCAGGTAGGTGACGCTGAGGTTGAGCGTGCCGGGATAGCCTTCCTCGCCGTCCTTGCTGGTGTAGCTGAATTTCACGCCCTGCGCCCCGTTTTTCACGAGCGCCTCGCCGCGCCAGACGACCTTGTCGAAGCCCTTGAGCCCGCCGTGCAATGAGCACTTGATGCCGCCGGGATCGTTGTTGGTGGCGAGTGAGTATTCCTTGCCGTCGATGCTGAACTTGCCGTTCGCGATGCGGTTGCCGAAGCGCCCGACCACGGCTCCAAAATAGGGCGTGTCCTTGATGTATTCGGCCAGCGTGCTGTAGCCGAGGACGATGTCGGCGCTCTTGCCATCACGATCCGGTGTCTCAAGGCTGAGGACGATGGCTCCGTAGGTCATGGCGCGCAGCTTGATGCCGTGCTTGTTGGTGAGCGTGAAGACCTCGACGGGGGTGCCGTCGGGGGTGGTGCCGAAGGGCACGGCCTTGGGTGGTTCGGCGGACATGGTGTGGGTGGTCATGGCGAGGGCGAGGATGAGTGGGATTTTTTTCATGGTTCGGTGGGTTTGTTTTCGGTGAGATCAGGGAGCGGTAAGGTGGCCATGATAAAGATAGAGGGCACCATAAGTCCAGTTGGCTTTCGGCATTTCGGGGAAATTCACGCGATCCATCATCAGGGCGATGTAGGGCGCGGGGTAGCCCTCCGGGAGCGGGATGACATTCGGCCAGATGCGGGTGCCGTTCCGGTCGTCCCATGGCGGAAGATCGACTTTGAGTTCACCGGCAGGCTCCAGATCCGGATAGGTGCGGATGTAGATCCTGCGATCCGCGCTGCCGAAGAGTGCGTAGCGTTTGTTCCCAAATTTCTGGATCATCGTGCCAGTGCTATCCATCTCGACCGGCCCGGCGAGCCGGGTGTAGCCGCGATCCCAGTGATCGCTCTCCCATATGGCGGCGCGGTATTTCTTACCGTGCTCGCAGAGGAGCATGCGCCACTTTCCGGCATCCTTGTCATAAACGCCGTGCGGATCCTCGTGGGCTCCGACAATACCGATGGGGCGCGCCTTCATGATCGAAAATCCACGCCGCGGATCTTTGGTGGAACTGATCGCGAGGATCGCTTTTTCCACAGCCCCGCTGCCGCCGAGCGCGCTGAAACCGGTAGTCCAGCCCCGCCATTCCCCGGATTTGGAGTCGCGGAAAAGGTGTGACGCGAGGTCGTTGCGCAGCAGGCCATCGTCCATGTCGAAGACGATGATACCCTCGAAACGGAGATCGAAAACCGAGGGATTTAGAGAAAACACGCCTTGCATGGGATGAGGCAGGGCGCGACCCCGCACCGTCATCATGAACCAGAGCCGCCCGTCCTCGAGCAGGGGTGCGCCTTCCTCATCGGTGACCGCGCGGATATCCGCCTGGCCGGAACCGGGAGTGAGGCAGGAGGAGGCTCCCGCTAGCACAACCTGCGCACCGGCTTTAAGATCCGTGCTGACCGCGAAATCCATTGCCTGGAACCTTTTCCGCTCCCTGAGGTCGAAATGCTGCGCGAAATCCGAGTAACCGATCAGATCCGACCTGCCCGCGGATTCGAGAAACAGGTTCACGCCCACCGCGGACATCTGCGCGCGGAGGGTCAGGTCTTTCAGTACGGTTCCCGCCGGGACGGGCCACTTTTCCGCAATAACCTGTTTGCCGCCGACCACGACCGTCCAAGTGATGGACTCGGGTTTCCCGTCCTTGAAAAGCAGAGTGGCGGCGAGCGAGTCGCCGTTGCCCTTGTGGGGAAATGTGATGGCGGCGGATCCGTCGCCCTTCGCGCTTCGCATCACCAAGTCATAAGTGGCGAAGGGGTTGAAACCACCGACCCAGCGCTGCGAAGATCCATCGGCGCCGGGCGAAGATCCGTGGAGACGTCCATCCTGGATATCCCATTTCACTCCGGAACCGGGCAGCGCTTCCGGGTGCATCAGGTCGAGATCGATGACCTTGGCCGGGCGCAGGGATGAGAGAGGGATGTTCTGCTCGGCATCGAACACCATGCGCACCACCGCCTGGCGACGGAACTGGATCTCATCGGGGCGGACATCCTCTTCGGCAGCGAGCAGAAAGGCCAGTGAGGCGAGCAGGAAGGACAGAAGTGTGTGAATGAGTCTCATGTAATGCCCGGGTAGAATGGCGATGCCCGCCGCTGTCATTTCCCTTCCTCTGCCCAAGTTTTCATCAGCGCGCTGTTGCTTAGCAAGGCTTGTTTGCGGGCTGGGGATGATCGTGATCCGTTGCTTACAGCTTCTGTCCGTCCTGTTCGAGCTGTTGTTTGAGCTTTTCGTAGGGCACCTGCTGGACGGGGATGCCATCGTCGATGGCGATGGCCGCTGCGGTGGCTGCGCTTTGGGAAAGGATCATCAGGACGGGTTCCATGCGGATGGAGCCGAAGGCCATGTGGCTAGCGGAGAGGCTCCACGGCACAAGGAGGTTTTCGCATTCTCCATTTTTCGGAACGATGGCGCGATAGGAAACGGGATAGGGGCCGGGGATGCCGGCTTGCACGTCGCCCTCGTTCTTGACCATGCCGTCTTTCACATACCGCTGGACGGAGTGCGAATCCATGGTGTAGGCGGCGAGACCGATGGATTCGGGCACGGGTTGCTTGCGCGTGCAGTGGTGCTGCGTCATGACGAAATCGGAGACCATGCGGCGGCCTTCGCGGACGTAAATCTGGTGCGGCCAATGGTTGTTGTCGGTGAACTCGTCCTTGGGCAGCCCCCATTTCGAGTATTCCTTGCGGATGGTCACCGGGACGCGCGGGTGGTTCTGGAGCGTCCACAAGAGGCCGCGCTGCCAGTGCTCGTGCTTTTTGGCGAGGGCGAGGCGTTCGTCGTGATTGAGGGTGGTCCAGTTCCAGTCCTTGCCATGATTGGCACCGATGGAATTATTGGAAATGCCGCTGTCGTTGTTCGAATCTGTCTTGCGGTTCGGCATGGGGGAAAATTTGGTGAACTTGTTTTTCTGCCCGGCCTCGATGGCGCGGAACAGGATCTCGTAGGCTGCCTCATCGTAGCCCTCGGGCTTTTCGAT
>JAYTOE010000090.1:0-9796 GCA_043747935.1 Akkermansiaceae bacterium | reverse complement strand
CCAAAAAAAAGCCAGCCGATCTCTCGGCTGGCTTCTGGGAATGGTTACCGGGCGTTTGCCTCAATAGCGGTAGTGATCCGCCTTGTATGGACCTTCCGGCGTGATGCCGATATAGTCCGCCTGGTCTTTGGTGAGAACCGTGAGCTTCGCGCCGATCTTGGCGAGGTGGAGTCTGGCGACTTCCTCGTCGAGGTGCTTCGGCAACACGGTCACTTGGCCTGCCTTGTAGGAGTCGCGATTTTCCCAAAGGTCGATCTGGGCGAGTGTCTGGTTCGTGAAGCTGTTCGACATCACGAAGGACGGGTGTCCTGTTCCGCAGCCGAGGTTCACGAGGCGACCTTCGGCGAGCATGTAGATGCAGTTGCCAGTCGGGAACGTGTATCTGTCCACCTGAGGCTTGATGTTCAGCTTCGCGACGCCGGGAGCCTTGTTGAGCTTGTCCATCTGGATCTCGTTGTCGAAGTGTCCGATGTTGCAGACGATCGCCTGGTCTTTCATCTTCGACATGTGGTCGTAGGTGATGATGTCCTTGTTGCCCGTGGTGGTTACGTAAATATCGCCCCAGCCGAGGGTGTCCTCGATGGGCAGCACGCGGAAACCTTCCATCGCCGCCTGCAGCGCGCAGATCGGGTCGATCTCGGTCACAACCACTTGGGCGCCTGCGCCGCGTAGTGCCTGTGCGCAGCCTTTTCCGACATCGCCGTATCCGCAGACGACTCCGACTTTTCCGGAAATCATCACATCGGTGGCGCGCTTGATGCCGTCGAGCAGCGATTCGCGGCAGCCGTAGAGGTTGTCGAACTTCGATTTCGTGACGGAGTCGTTCACGTTGATCGCGGGCACAAGCAGCTTGCCAGCCTTCGCCATCTGGTAGAGGCGGTGCACACCGGTCGTCGTCTCCTCGGAAACGCCTTTCCAGTCCTTCACCATCGTTTGGAAAATGCCGGGTTGCTTGACCTTGATGTCCTTGAGCAAGTCCTTGATGACCTGCTCCTCTTCGCTCTCACCGGGGCTCTCGATCCAGTCGGAGCCGTTCTCCATTTCGTAACCCTTGTGGATGAGCAGGGTGGCGTCGCCGCCGTCATCAACGATGAGCTGCGGGCCGAGGCCGTCCTTGTTCACCAGAGCCTTCCATGTGCACCACCAATATTCCTCCAGCGTCTCGCCCTTCCAGGCGAACACCGGAATCTCGCGGGCCGCAATCGCAGCGGCGGCGTGATCCTGAGTGGAGAAAATGTTGCAGGAAACCCAGCGCACTTCGGCACCGAGATCCGCGAGCGTCTCGATGAGCACCGCGGTCTGGATCGTCATGTGCAGCGATCCCATGATGCGCACGCCCTGAAGCGGCTTGGTCTTGCCGTATTTTTCCCGTGTCGCCATCAGGCCGGGCATCTCGTGCTCGGCGATGTCGATTTCCTTGCGGCCGAAATCGGCGAGGCCGATGTCCCTTACTTTGTAGTCTGTGAAGCTCATTGTTTTTGTATTGGAGGTTGGTGGTGGTTTGGTTGGTTTAGATTGGAGTCGGCTAAAGACACAAGACTTTGAGACTCAAGACACAAGAGTTAGAAGAGGATGCTCAGGAGTTTTGGGATGATGCCGGGTGGAAGGAGGCGGCGGCGCAGGCCTTCGAGCATGGCTCCGATTTCCTTGGCTTCTTGGATCAGGGGAGTGGCCTTCTCGGATTCGAAAACGCCAGCCCGTATCCCAATGTATAATTGGGTTCTTAGTTCCGCCGCCGACCCTTTCGAGATGGCAAGGAACCGACGGAACTCCCGATCACTGTCGCGTTCCGCGCCTTCCGCGATGTTAGATGGTACGGAGATGCAACTCCGTACCATCTGATCGCGCAGAGCGAAAAGCCGAATGAGATCGATCAATTCAAGGACGGAAACGGCAAGTCGCGAAGAACGCTTCCAAACCTCCAGATCCTCAAAATTATGCTGCTCCGCACCCATCCTCTTATCTTATGTCTTGCAGTCTTGTGTCTTGAGTCTTTCGGCTTCAGCCATGCGCTTTCTTCAGCGCGGCGGCCTTGTCGGTCTTCTCCCAAGTGAGATCCGCGTCGTCTTTTCCGAAGTGACCGTAATTCGTGGTTTTGGAATAGATGGGGCGCAGCAGCTTGAGCTGGCTGACGATGTCGGCGGGCTTGAAGGAGAAGACCTTGAGAACCGCAGCGAGCACCTTCGCGTCATCGCCGGTGCCGAAGGTATCGATGTGGACGGAGAGCGGCTGCGGATGGCCGATCGCGTAGGCAAACTGCACCTCGCACTTCGAGGCGAGCTCTGCGGCGACGACGTTCTTAGCTACCCAGCGGCCCATGTAAGCAGCGGAGCGATCCACCTTCGAAGGGTCTTTCCCGGAGAAAGCGCCGCCACCGTGGCGACCCATGCCGCCGTAGCTATCAACGATGATTTTACGCCCTGTGAGTCCGGTATCCCCCTGGGGACCGCCAACCACGAAACTGCCGGTGGGATTGATGAGATACTCAGTGTCTTTCGTAAGCATGTTCTTCGGGAGAACTTTTTTGATCACCTGCTCGATACAGAATTTCTCGATCTCCGCGTGGCTCGCACCTTCGGCGTGCTGGGTGGAAATGACGACGTTCACAATCCGCGTCGGCTTGTCATCGACATATTCGACGGCGACCTGCGACTTCGCGTCCGGGCGGAGCCACTTGGCGACCTTGCCAGCCTTACGAATGCGGGTGAGCTCACGACCGAGGCGGTGGGCGAACATGATCGGCGCGGGCATTAGCTCGGGCGTCTCATTGCTGGCATAGCCGAACATGATACCCTGGTCGCCGGCACCTTGTTCCTTGTGCTTTTTGCCCGCAGCAGCGGCAGCATCCACGCCTTGCGCGATGTCCGGTGATTGCGGTGTGAGGTAGTTGTTGATGAAAACTTTATCGGCGTGAAAGACATCATCATCGTTTGTGTAGCCGATGCCCCTGATCGCATCGCGAATCACTTTCTCGATGTTGATGACGGTGCCAATCGGCGTTTGTTTGCCAATCTTTGGAATACTGATCTCGCCGCCGACGACGACGATGTTGCTTTTCACGAAAGTCTCGCAAGCCACGCGGCTTTTCGGGTCAACCGCGAGGCAGGCGTCGAGAATGGCGTCGGAGATCGTGTCCGCGACCTTGTCGGGATGGCCTTCGCCAACGGATTCTGAGGAGAATATGTAGTTGCTCATTGCTGTTCGTTTTGGTGTTCGTTTTTTCGTATCGTCAAATCGTGATGCGTTGATGTATGATCTCACCCATGCCGTCAACTATCAAATCCCTGAAACTTCTTTCCGACCCCACCCGGCTGCGTATCCTGTCCCTGCTCGCTCAGGACGCACTCTCGGTCGCCGAGCTTCAGGAAATCCTCGGTATGGGGCAGAGCCGGATCTCCACCCAGCTTTCCCAGCTAAAAGCCGCCGGACTAGCCACCGACGAACGCAGCGGAAAAAACAACGTCTATTCCGCTTCCATGCCGTCGGAACTCGCGGCCATCGCCATGCGGGCGGGGGAGGAAATTCCCGAGATCGCCGCCGACAACACCGCCCTCCGCCACATCCTCTCCAAACGCAAGGACTACGCCCGCGCCTACTTCGACGAGCTCGCCGGGCGTTTCGGAAAGGACTACGTCCCCGGCCGCTCATGGAAAGCCCTCGCCGAAGCCCTCCTGAAAACCATGAACTACCGCCACGTCGCCGATCTCGGTGCAGGCGAGGGCACGCTTTCCCAACTCCTCGCCCAGCGCGCGGAGAAAGTCATCGCCGTGGATCTCTCGCCGAAAATGGTCGATTACGCCCAGCAACTTGCCGAGAAAAACGGCCTCGCGAACCTCGAGTTCCGCATCGGCGATATCGAGGAGCCGCCCATCGAGGATTCGTCCATCGACCTCGCCATCCTTAGCCAAGCACTCCACCACGCGGAGCACCCGCAACGCGCCATCGACTCCGCCCACCGCATCCTCCGCCCCGGCGGACGCCTCATCATCCTCGATCTGCTCCAGCACAATTTCTCGGAAGCCCGCGAACTTTACGCCGACCGCTGGCTCGGATTTTCGGAAAGCCAGATCGCCTCCATGTTGGAAAAAGCGGGTTTCAGCGGGATCGAAACGATCGTCGCGGACAAGGAAGATACGCATCCGAAATTCCAGACGCTGCTTGCCGTCGGGAGGAGGTGAAATCGCCCCAGCTTGAGAAGACCCCCCACCCCACGCGGCCGTCATTCTCCCCCCGGATGATGACAGCACTGCGCGGAATGAGGGGCGAAGCGCAATCTGCTTACTCCCCGCGCCGCCCGCAAGTTGCATTTGCTGAAAGACACCCTGGCACGCCTGAACTAATCTCTTATCCTCTTACTATCAACGTATTGCGTGGAAATCTAACTTACCCCAACACAACGTTTCACACTCGTAGATATTCCACAGAATCCCACCAACCCGCAGACTTCTCCTTTGCCATTTACCAGCACCTCCCTAAAGTCACCTCAATATGTTCCGCCAAGCGACCGCACTGATCCTTTCTCTCATCACCCTCCCGCTCACCGCGCTCGCCGCTGAGAACGGATCGTCATCGCTCTACCGTTCGGTGCTGCGGATTGAAGTCGCCTCACAGATGCCGGATTACGAAACGCCATGGAATTCCGGCCGTTTCAGCGGCGGCATCGGCACCGGTTTCCTGATCGGAAAAAACCGCATCCTCACCAACGCCCACGTCGTCTCGAACCAGCAGCGCATTCTCATTACCGTCCACGGCTCCCCGGAAAAATACCCCGCCAAGGTCGAGTTCATCGCGCATGACTGCGATCTCGCGCTGCTTTCCCTTGAGGACGATTCCGACTTCGCGGACTTCCCTATCTTCTCCATCGGAGAGATCCCCGTTCTGGAGTCTCAAGTCACCGTGATCGGTTACCCCGTCGGCGGCGAGCGTCTCTCGGTCACGAAAGGCATCGTCTCCCGCATCGATTTCCAGCCCTACTCCCACAGCCGCGCGGACTCGCACCTCGTCGTGCAGATCGATGCGGCCATCAACCCGGGCAACTCCGGCGGCCCCGTGCTGCAGGACGGCAAGGTCGTCGGCGTCGCTTTCCAGGGCCTGCGCGCGGCGGACAACACCGGCTACATCATCCCCACCCCCGTCGTAAAACGTTTCCTCAAGGATACCCAGGACGGCTCCTACGACGAATACGCCGAGCTCGGCATCAGCGAATTCCCCCTCCACAACCCCGCCATGCGCAAAGCCCTCGGCATCCCCAACAACGGCCAGGGCGTGCTCATCACCAACATCATCCCCACCAGCTCCGTCGATGGCATCCTGGAAAACGGCGACATCCTCATTTCCCTCGACGGCAACCCCGTGGACTCCGACGGCCAGGTGCTCGTGGACGGCGAAAAAGTGAACCTCAACGAGGTCATCGAGCGCAAGTTCAGCGGCGACAAGGTCGCCATCCGCTTCCTGCGCGACGGCTCCTGGAACGACGTCGAGGTCACCCTCAAGCCGCTCCACCAGTCCCGGATGTATGCCGTGCAGTATGAGAAAAAGCCCCGCTATGTGGTCTTCGCCGGCCTCGTTTTCCAACCGCTCGATACGAACCTCTTCGCCACCGCCAAGTTCAATGATGTCACCGTCCGCCGCCTCTACACGGACTATGTTTCCAAGGGGATCTTTCAGGAGAAAAAGGACATCGTCATGCTCACCCGCATCACGCCGGATCCCGTGACCTCTCAGATCGGCAATTTCACCGGCCTCGCCGTGGACAAGATCAACGGCACCGCCGTCCGCGATCTCGCCCACGCCCACGAGCTGCTCCACGCCGAGAACCCGCCCGAGTTCCATGTCATCGAGCTCCACGGCGGACAGCGCCCGGTCATCATCCCCTCGGAAAAGGTCAAGGAAGCAAACGCCCGCGTGCAAGCGAACTACGGCATCGAGAAGCTCGCCAACCTGAAAGACTGAGCGGAGCGAAAGCGCCTCTTCCTTAAGGTTTAAAATTTAAAGTTTAGAGTTTTGCCACGCGTCGCCATCGCCCTCGGCTCCAATCTTGGCGACCGCGCTGCGAACCTCGCCGCCGCCACCTCCGCGCTGCGAGCCCTCGCCACACCCGGCGAGCCGTTTCTAACAGCCTCCCTGCACGACACCGCGCCGCAGGATTGCCCGCCGGGATCCCCGCGTTTCCTCAACACCGTCATCGACCTCGATTACCCCGGCACCGACCCTCTCGCCCTGCTCGCGGAAACCCAGGCCATCGAGCGCAGCCTCGGCCGCGAACCCCATCCCACCCGCAACGCCCCCCGCGTCATCGATATCGATATCCTCCTCTTCGGCGACGTTTGCCTGAAGCACCCCGAGCTGGAGATCCCCCACCCCCGCATCGCGGAGCGCCCCTTCGTCTTCCTTCCGCTGCGGGAAATACGGGAGTATCCTCTCCCTGTCGGATAAAAAATCAAAGTGTGGACAAATCCCGCACGGTGTCCTGAAATTCCGCCCCCGCCGATTTGTGAAAACCTCGCACGCGGCATTCAACACAAACCCCTATAATCAGATGAAAATCTCCAAGAACAAATTCGCCAACGAAGAAGTGATCCTCGATTTCCACGAATACGAAGGCTGCGAATTCAACAGCTGCCGCTTCGTCATCCTCGGTTACGGCCCCTTCGCCCTCAACCAATGCGAGATCACCAACTGCGAATTCAGCTTCGCCGGCCCCGCAGCCAGCACCCTGCAGACCTTGGCCACCCTTTACCACATCAACGACCAAGGCAAAAATCTCATCGAAGGCACCTTCGAGCAGATCCGCAACGCGGGTGCCAACACGCCCGCCTGAGATCCGCTGGATCGGCGGCTCAGCGTTTTTGATTGAGACTCAGCCAAGTGCTGTCCATCGCCTCGCGCAATATCCATGCGCGCTGGCGACCGGACTCCTCGGCGCGCGCCTCATTGATCGCCTTGGTGAGGATCGCACGGGATTTTTCCGGCACGCCGTCCATTCCCCGCAGCGCCTCCACCGTAATCTCGTAAATAGCGGCGCATTCCGTCTCCTTTTCATCGTTGAAAATCGGCACGCCGCGCTTGATCGCCAGTTCGATTAGTTCGGATGGTTCCAACGGCCGCGATGGTTTCATCTCAGGCAGCAACACCTGATCGATGACGTGAATCACCCCGTTTGACGCTCCGATGTCCGCTTTCAGCAACGCGGCCTTGCCGACAAGGACACGGCCGTCATCGAATCGGAACGTGATCTTCGACCCTTGCAATGAGGGCGCCTCCTTCGCTTCCAACGCCTTGGCGAGAGTGACGCGTCCGGCGATCACATGATTCTTCAGTATCGCCACCAGCTGGTCGCGGTTATCCGGCAGCAACAGCGAATCCAACGTGCCTGCGGGCAGCTTGGCAAAGGCATCATCGGTAGGAGCTAGAACCGTCAATGGCCCCTCGCCCGAAAGCGTTTCCACCAAACCCGCAGCGGCGGCAGCCGCCAGTAGGGTCTTGAACTGCCCGGCGCCCTTCGCGACATCCACCAAGGTCTTGCCGTCCTCATTCCCGGCACCTTCCGCGGTCGCCTTCACATACTCGATTTCCATGGAGAAGGATCCCTCCTTTTTGTCTGCGATGGTGAAGCCCACGGATTCTATGGATCCCGGCCTGATCGGTTTGGACGGAAGATCGCGTCCGAAGGATTGCAGCTTGAAATCCTTGAACGGGATCATCGTCTCGATCCACTCGCCGTCCTTGGTTTCGAAATAAGCCCGGTAGGAACTGGCCGACATCTGGTCGTTGACCCGCAAATCCACCCAATACGTCCTGCCGTCACCCCTCGCCTTCACCACGATCCCGGACTTACCCGCCAAGCCGAGATCGGCCGGTTTCATCCTGATCGATGCGAAGCCTCCGTTGTTTTCCAGCGAGAGTTTCCCCGTGAAGAGCAGCGTGTCGTCATCGGAACGCTTGAACCCGCCCTTCGAAACCCCACCCATCACCCCGTCGTTTACGGAGATCCAGGATTCCAGAGAGTCTCCATCGCCGAAGGATGCGATAGTTTTCTCCTCGCCGTTGGCCGACTGAAAAAAACAAAAAGCGGCAAGAGCTAGGGTCATGATGGAGCCGGTGGGCTTTGGTAGTGCGAATAAGGTTTTCATAATAATGAGCCACAGAGTCACCCGATTCTCTCAATCTGCAACCGGACATTTCACCGGATTCACGGTAATCAACCACTTAATGTTTCCCCACCCCTCTTCCTTGAGTTTTGAAATTTGAGGTTTAAAGGTTCCGCATGACCTACCTTCTCATCGGCGGCAACTCCGGCATCGGCCTCGCCACCGCCACACTCCTGCAATCCCAAGGCCACCAAGTCCTCGCCGCCTCCCGCAGCAGCGACCGCCTCGCCGCCCTCGGCATCCCCGTCCAGCCCTTCGATGCGCTCGATCCGCAGCCTCTCGCCCTCCCGGAAACGCTCGACGGCCTCATTTATTTCCCCGGCACGATCACGCTCAAGCCCTTCCACCGTCTCACGTCGGAGGATTTCCTCCATGACTACCGCGTCAACTGCCTCGGCGCCGTCCATGCCATCCAGCAGGCGTTGCCCGCGTTGAAAAATACGCCCTCCGCCTCGATCGTGCTGTTCTCCACCATCGCCGTCGCGCAGGGCATGGCCTTCCACGCCTCCATCGCCGCCGCGAAAGCCGCCGTCGAAGGACTCACCAAATCCCTCGCCGCCGAGCTCGCGCCGAAGATCCGCGTCAACGCCATCGCCCCCTCCCTCACCGACACCCCGCTCGCCTCCATGCTGTTGGGAAACGACGCGAAGAAGGAAGCCGCCGCCAAACGCCACCCGCTCCAATCCATCGGCGACCCCGCCCACACCGCCCAACTCGCCGCCTTCCTCCTCTCCGACGCCTCCTCGTTTCTAACAGGCCAGATCCTGCGCCCCGACGGTGGCCTTTCCTCAGTCAGGACGTTTTGAGATACTTCGTCCCTGGCCGCCTCATTTGGTCGTGCTGCCGCTCCCATTTCTTGGTACGGGATTTCATCTCGACCAAGACGCGGTCGGGACTAGAGGAGTGCTTACCATTCTACAGTCTGACTGCCTGAACAAAGCTCCTAAGTTGTCTTAGCGATGACACAAGCTCGGGCGGCATGCCCACAGGGGGATTGATCTGGTTGATGGATTGGAGTTTTCTGCCGGCTTCCCGCCAGTCTTTTTTGTCAAGGTTACGAGAGGCGGCAGGAGGGCGGCTATTTTTGTAGTTTTCGGTTTCACTGACTTCCCAATCCTGATCGAACCGGGCACCAGTGAGCCAATATACCCATGTCTCGATATTTCGTTTCGACAAAATCAAACAGCGCCCTTCCTTGCAATCCGCTTGTGGGAGGCTCAGACCCCTGAGCCTCGCGGAGCCGGTTCGCGCCGGGTTCATCGAGGGTGCGGTAGAGGTCGCGCAGGGACCAACCCATCTGCTCCATGACCTCGCGGCAGACTAGCGGAGGGCGACGGGTTCGATAAGCACCGAGAATTGAAGTGTAAGTATATGTGGGGTTAGTCACCGATCAAAGGGGCAAGAGCTTCGCCAATTGCACGCCCGAGAAGTGGTGGAACCGCATTGCCAATTTGTTTGACGATCTGGGAACGATTGCCGGCAAATTCAAAGTCGTCATCAAACGATTGAAGTCGGGCACCTTCTCTTGGTGTTAGTGCGCGATCACAGGTGGGATGGATGCAGCGATTTGAAGCCGGATGGACAAAATTCACCGTGATGGTTACGCTGGTTTCGCTGCCATTGAGACGGCTGTAACAGGATGAAAA
>JAYTOE010000089.1:0-45108 GCA_043747935.1 Akkermansiaceae bacterium | reverse complement strand
GCAACTGGCGCGGCACCATGTCGATGTGAAGATGCATGCGGGATGGGATGACCGGAAGTCAGACCTCCACGACCAGCGGATGCGGGAGCTGCGCTCCATTCTTGTGCGCTACGGCATCCACGGCTGGGGCGAGGCGAAGGATCTGAACGGGATCGTCGTCTTCGCGACGGATCGGATCAGCGTGCGTGAGGTGGTGGTTTCCGTGCCAAGCCCGGAGATGTCGGATGCATTCCATGACCCCACTCGAAGGCACGGACCCCACGCCTCCCTGGAATCGATGATCACCACCATGCACCGGGCGACCAACCGGGGCGCGGCCAATACGCGACGCTGGTTTGCCGAGGCCAATCAGGCGCTCCGCGCGGGCGACGCGGGATGATTTTTCGGGCAGAAAGCGAGGGCTGACCGTGCCCGTTCCATGGGGTGATTTTGGCGGAAATGGCCGGAATCACGCCCTCTATCCCTTGTGTTCAAAGGGTTTTCGCCGGCGATTAAAAACTTAAATACCATCGCGGGAGCCTGTCGCCGGGCGCTGCGAAACGGTTCCGCGGATCGGCGCGGGTTGGTAAAAAACTAGCAAATCATGTACGGCATGACCACCGAAGAGACCCCACCCCGTATCCGCCTCCACATCCGCCGCAAGCCCAACAACCCCAACCACCACCTCTGGAACAACAACGGCCGCTGGTGGATGTATTTCACCATCAGCCGCCCCGACGGCGCATCGGAGCGCAAGCGTGTTTCCCTGAAAACCGCCGACCTCGACAAGGCGCGCGGCCGCAGGGATCGCATCATCGCCGACCTGCAAAACAAGGCACATGTCTTCGGCTGATACGCACTGTGCTTGGCTCTCCGGCGCTCCGCCAAGGCGAAGAAAGCGAAGCCCAAGGAAACCGCTCCCACACCTTAGAGCTTTGAAACATTCTGCCGGACGATGTCGGAAATCGACATCTACAACCACACCCGGTATGCGTTCCTACGCTTCTTGCGACGCAATACGCGTAATCGCCGGAGGAATGAAGCTCCGGGATCCCGAACGCCTATGAAAACCAAACCGTCCAAGTCGCCTGTTGCCAGCCTTAGCGAGTCCGCACCTCGCGACGGCAGAACCCGGCGGCCGCTGCACCGGATCTACGAAATCCATGCCCGTATCCGCAGCGGATCGCTGCCCAACTGTTCGACGCTTGCGCAAGCCCTCGAAGTGGATCGCAAAACCGTCCAACGCGACATCAGTTTCATGCGCGACTCGCTGGGGCTTCCCCTCGTGTATTGCGACGACCTGCACGGCTACCGCTACGACGGAGATGTTTCCGACTTCCCGGTGTTCGATATTTCTTCGGAAGAACTGGCGACGCTGTTCTTCACCCGCACCGCACTGCAGGGCATCCGCGGCACACGGCTTGCCGACGCTCTCGGCGCGGCCTTCGCTAAAATCACCCGCAGCCTGTTGGGAAAAATCGAATTCACATGGTCGGATCTGGACGAGGCGTTTTCCCACAAGTCCGTGCAACAGGATCAGAGTCAGATCAAATGCTTCGGCCAGCTTGCCAAGGCGATCCTGGATCAGTCGGAGACGGTGTTCCACTATCGCAAGCTGGAGGGGGAACGCGCGGAGCCGCGCAAGGTCCAGCCCCTTCATCTCGGCGAGGTGGAAGGCGGATGGTATCTGATCGCACACGATCTCGACCGGGGGGCGCTGCGGACTTTCGCGCTGCCCCGCATGTCGCGCTGCCGAATCCTCCAGACCCGCTTCGAGCGGCCTGCGGATTTCAACGGAACCGCCTACCTCAACAGGTCGTTCGGAGTCTGGAATGTCGCGGGGGATGATACGCGCCATATCGTCAGGCTGGAGCTGCGGAACTACGCCGCGCGGCTGGCACAGGAGCGGCGCTGGCATCCCACCCAGGAAGTGACGGTTCTCGATGACCGAGGCAACAAGGTGGAAGTGCGCTTCGAAGTGGGCCGCTTGGAGGAAGTCATGCGCTGGGTGCTGAGCTTCGGCAGCCAGGCGAAGGTGATCGCACCGCCCGAGTTGGTGAAAATGGTGCGCAAGGAAGTGCGCGCCATGCAGGAGGGCTGACAGGATTCGTGTGAATTTGCGCGGGAAGAATAGCACGAGGAATTGAAACGCCACGTCTTCGAGGTAAGGCCTCCACTTCGATTCGATTCCTCCCTTGCTCCCCCGAAAGGGATTGGCTCGATCGGTTGCCGAGTCGATGGAAGAAGACTTCACCTCGATCAACTTCGGGACATTGTCTTACTTGGCGAGGACGTCGATCCGCGCTGAATATCGTCCGTGAATCACTGTCGTCTCGAATATCACGACATTATCCCGTGTTCCGATGATTTCCGCGGCCTCGGCGAAAGCCTTCTCGGGTTCCCCCCAAGATTCCATCTCGATGCCGTCTTCAAACAGCAGCTTGGCCATCTTCTCGACCATGTAACCACCATCGGCCAGGAATCTAAGATAGGGATTTTCGTCGAGCAGGGATGGGTAGCGGATTTTTTTTGAAGAACAGCTTTGCCGGACAAGTCCTGCCAACCTTGAAATCGGATTTGGTAAGGTAAATGGCGTGCGTTTCGAAAAATCAAGATCCCTAACGAACCATCGCTGGAACTTTGGCTCCGGCAATCTCCTCAAGATCACGAGCATGATCCGGGTGGCAGGTGAAGAAGATGACCTGGTGCCGCTTTGCGAACTCTCCTAGGCAACCTTCTGCAGCACGGCGGCGGGCAGGATCCATGTCGGTGAATGGGTCATCAAGAACAAGGAATCCTTCCATGCCGTCGAGATACAATTCGGCGAGTGCCAACCGGGTGGCGAGTGCCAGCGAGCCAAGGGTTCCTTGGGAAAGAAGGGCGGTTTCCAGGATGAGCGGTCCACTGATCTCGATAGGGGTGGCTCCATCCAATTTCACTCCATCGTAGCGACCGCAAGTGAGGTTCTTGAAATGACCTGCGACTGCGGTGGCAAGCCCCTGCATCGGGTCGCCAGCCCCGCTGCTGTCTACAACCTCCTGAAACTTCTCACGGATACGCAGCAGCGCTTGTCCGATTGCCTGCTTCCGCTGGAACTCCCGTTCTTTGGATTCAAGCTCATCACGTAGTTCCTCTGCGGTGTGACCCGGCGCTCCACCCGCCAGTTTCGCCTGCTCGATCTTGAGTTCACTGAGCTTGTCTTCCGCCTCAGACTGGCCGCGCTCTTTTTCACGAAGAACCGCCAAATAATCGGTAACGGAATTGAACCCTTCCGGCAGAGGCGGCAGTCCGTCCAGATCCAGCTTGGCCGCGTTGAGTTCGCCGGTCTTTGCCAGGATCTTGGTCATGAGCGTGTCCAAGTCCGTGTGCTCCGTTGTCCATTTCACGATCCTTTCCTGCTCCTTCTGGATCTCAAAGGTGAGCTTGGCCTCATTCCTCACGGCCGTTGCGTGCTCAGTCTCAAGGGTAGCCACCGACCGCGTTTCGGGAAGCGCTTCAAGTGCCGCGATTTCAACCGCCCAATCTTCCTCGGTGCGCCCAAGTAGCGCAGCGGTGTAGAGTTCCTTTTTGTGCTTTTCGTCACTGACGCATTTCTGGTGATTGATGTCCGCTGCCTCAACCGATGAAAGGCTTTCGTGACCCAGCTTCTCAAGCGTTTCGTGTCGCCGTTGGATGACCGTCTCAAGCTGGCCAAAAAGGGCATTCATGTCCCCAGTGCCACTCTCGACGCTGATCTTCACGTCACCCAATTCGACGATCAGCTTGCCGTCGGCTTGGCCTTCCCATGCCGCAGCGGCGGATAGTGCCAGAGTCTCTGGCGCATCCGTGCCCCGCACTATAGTGAAAGATGTGGAAGCCGTGCTTTCGATTTTCGCACTCAGCTTCTGGGCTTCGATCTTGATCCGGAAATCACTGATGTCTTTATCGAATCGCTTCAGTTCGGCCAACGATTCAGCCGATACTGCCTTCGATTCGCTGAGCTTCGTTGTATCGGCATTCCATGCCTCCCTTGCCTTCACCAGCTTCCCGTGCGCCGATTTCAACTGCTCTGCGTCGGCGCGCTTCTTGGAGCTCTTCAGTTCTTGAGCGAGGGCTTGGAGAGTCGTTTTGACTCCTTCCAACTCGGACTTCTTTCCGCTGATCACCTTGTCAGCACCTGGCCAATCCACCAAGACAGCCTTCAGAGCGGTTTGCTCGCCACCAAGACGCCGAATCTTTTCTTCCAAGCCGCCACGACCGGCGAGACCGTCCTTCAATCCGCGCCCGGTAGTGACAAAGTCCCTATCCACTTCGATCTTGGATAGAAGCCCTAAGATCTTGGTATTCACCTCATCTACTTGCTCCTCATAACTGCGAACATTCTTCAAGTCCCGGCGAACCGTTTCCATCGCGTAGTAGGCTGCAAGCTGGGGGCCAATCTTGTTCGCCCAAGGGTTGTCGATTCCTTTGCCTTTTTCTGGGCCGCCTGTGCTGATGTCCCAGCGGCTGAAGTGCCCTTCGATGCGTCCGTCGATGGCTGCCGCCAGCTTGTCCGGGGCAATATCTCCGGGAATGGCTGCTGCGCCCGCGATCAAAGGCTGAATATCGTCGATCTCCTTCGATTGCTCCTTCAACTCCTGCATCGTTCGCGCCAGTTGAGCCTGCCCGACAAAAAGCACATGCCGCCACGTGGCTTCATTGCGATGAACCAGCGCCAGCAGTTGTTTCTGAACTTCCGCGGGCTCGGCGATCGCCGCGCTCCCATCGGACTGGATTATTGAGGTCGCGCCGGCTCCCCACGTTTTTTGTAAGGTCCAATTCCTTCCGTCCGATTCGAATTCCAGCGTGACTCGCGAATGATCACCACCGGGCCGTGGATACCATCGCCCCATGACCTTTTTCAGCCCACCTGGCGGCAGGTTCGTCGGAGTGAAAAGCGCGTGCCATAGGGCGTTGTTCAAGGTGCTCTTGCCGAACTCGTTGGGGCCTTCGATCACGTTCACGCCATCGTGAAGATCGCGGGTGCGGTCGGCGACTCCACCGAATGGATGCAGGCGAATGCGGAGGATTTTCATTACGAGTGAAGGTTTTCAATGATGTCCAGCGCCACATGAGCGTCTCCGGCGTTTGACTCGTCAGCGAGAAGTCCGTGCAGGAGCTTGTTGGGAAGCGTTCCGTCCGGAAAGCGCTTCGCAATGCCCGCCGCATCGAGCACCTGGGCAATGTCCTGCTCCCGCGTGAGATGGAGGAAGCGCGATTTCATCCCATCCAGAAGTTGATTGAGTTCGGAAAGTTCCTCCTCCTTGAGACGGCCTGTAAGTTGAAGATCCAAAACTGTGTTAGTAGCATCGTGTGATTCGCAGGCGACTCGCAGATCTTCGATTTGGGCGTCATTCTCCAGCGAACGCCTGAGTCTGACAAAACGAACTCCACCGGAAGTCAGTTGTTCATGGCGGCAAGACCCGTCTGCCCCCAACTCGATCCACCACGCGTGACCGGGGTGGGTGCATTTCACGGAGTCGGGCGCATGGATGCCAGGCATGAAATACAGGGGGCGTCCCGTCGTTTCCGGCGCTGGGGCCGGCACATGGATATGCCCAAGCAACCAAGTGTGAACCCCGGCACCACGCATGTCTTCCTCGGACATGTTGAAGTAGCGCTGGTCAGCGTCCAGGCCCAGCCCATCGACATTTCCGTGGGCAATCCCGATATGGATGACCCCTGATTCCTTATCGGCGCCTGCAACCCATCCGATGGTATGCTCCTTGCTGTGCTTGCTCGGGCAGGGACACGCGTAAAAGCGCACCCGGAAATCGTCACCCTCAAACTCCTTGGTCGTCGGATCGGTCAACGGAAGCACGCAAGTGCCTTCACAGGCATTCCGGAACCAACGCCAGAGCTTGTTATCGGCTCCCTCGTGGTAGTCGTGATTGCCGGCCAAGACCAAGACGTGCTCACCTTGAAACTTGGCGAGAATACCTACGGCTCGCTCGACCTGTCCTTTGGCGATAGTTTGTTTGTCGAAAAGGTCACCAGCCACCACTAGAAAGTGGGCAGCCCGTTGGTTCGCGGTGGAGACCAACCGCTCAAGCGCGGAAAACCGCTCTTCCAGCAGGCGGTTCCGAACTGCATCCGGGTATTGGGCAAACGAGATGCCGATGTGGTTGTCGGCGGTGTGGAGAATGCGGAGGCTCATTTAAGGGGTAATGGAGTAGGTATGGCTCTATTTAAGAATCTGATAGAAATCGGGTAGGCTGAGAAGGTGAAATGCGAGAGGTGAGTTAGTTTTTTCACCCGACCATTCCTCGGAAGGCTTCGGGTTCTTTCCAGAACTCGAAGATGCGCGGGATGACCTTGGGCTTCGACTCCGCCGCCTCAAGTGCCTCCAGACGTGGGCGGATCTCCTCCAGGTAGTCGGCGAAGGTGGTTCGGCGCAGCAGTTTCATGGGTTCGCCGCCAGAGTAGGCTGGTAGCAGTTGCTCGACGTCCACGACGAAGGGCACATGGGCGATGACCGGCATTTTGGCGATGGCCGCGACCGCCGAACCGAAAACCGACTCGCTGCAACCTTGCTCCAGGCGATCCAGCCAGAACTCCACCATCCCCTCTGTGACGAAGCCCGATTTTGCGGCGGTCATTTCCAACTGCGCCTCCTCAGACAGTTCGTCCCAGACATCCGCCAACAGGGGTATGATCCGCTTATCGCCCAGCAGCAGGACTCCGCCGAGCGCCGCACCTTGTCCCGGTGCGCCGCAATCGTGATTGATGAGCGTGTGGATGACGAAGCGCGGCCCGGCCAACTCATCGCCGTCTTCAGGGTCGAACAACACCGACAGGCTGAGCGCAGCCGAGGATCGGATGCCGGGATCGGTGTCTGCGGCAAGAAACATCATCAGGCCCATGTGACCCAGGCCTTCGTGCTGCTCGATCATCCCGCTGAACTCCGTGAGCATCTCCCGGCGCTCGTCCACGTCGAGGCGTTCCATCGCATGGCGGTAAAGGGCGAACAGCCCGGCGATCCGCGAACCGTCCTGGGTGGACCCATACTCGATGAACTTCACGCCGATGACCCGTTTCAGCTCCTCATCGTCCAGATCATCCCAAGCCTCCGGATCATCTCCCAGCGTCGACAAATGATCACAGTCGTCGATTCCCTGCTTTGGCTTCTTGAACCGTTTGAATAAATTCATGGTTAGATGGGTGATGGGGATGAGAGGTTTCAGGAAACGCAGCAGGCGGCGCGGCGTCGGGCAGCGACCGGCCGTTTCCGCCGGCGCTTCTTCGGCAGGTGGCCCTTGAGGGCGTCCACCTTGCGAAATCGGGACGAGTTCCATCCCATTTCCTGGGTTCCCCAGAACACACGTATTCCGGTGAGCAGGAGGCGCTGGTTGCCGTCTCCGGATGCTGACGCGGAGACCACATGGTAGATCACGTCATTGCGGAGTGGCCCGTCCGGGAAAATGAAAGGATGCAGTTCCACATTCTTAGGCCCACAGATCGGGCCGGACATGTCAGTGTTGATGGCGACGACACGGTCGCCGGGAGCGTAGGGTTGCATGGCTTGGATGTGGGAAGGTCAGTGTTCAGGGTTCAGCCAGATTTCCCATTTGGTTTGAAAAATTACGGGGACTCCGCTACCGCGGCAGACGCGGATGGTGTGGCCAGTGCCGCCGGCTTCGGGGGCTTCGGGATCTATCCAGAAGAGCGCGGCGACAGGAGGAGCTAGGCGACCGGGGATGCCGGTGACCTTGAGGGTGTCCCGGATGAGGCAGGCGGCTTGTGCTCCGGCACGTCCGCCCCGGCCGTAGCATTTCATCAGGCCGCGGTTGGCGGGAGTGGCGGCAATGGTGAATGCCTGAACGGAGGTCATCGCATCCGCATCGAGCGATTCGGGGGATTCGTATTGGACGAGCGGATGACGTTGGCGTTTCCGATGACTGGCGTATGGGGCGATGATTTCGAGCCGTTCCGGGGCGGTAGCGATGATGCCAGATGAAAAGGCTTCATCGGACCCGGTGGCGTTGCCGGAGCGGAAGCGCAGACGGGGGAAATGCCGGGCAAGCACGATGGCGACTTGCCGTGCGCTCTCGGCGGAGCTTTCCGGAATGGAGCGACGTCCCTCGATCAGGATCACGGGATCGGTGGCGTTTGAAACCAAGGCGGTGAAGTCGTTGAAGTTCATCGAAAGGGGCGAGAATCCGAGGTTTACAAGTTGTTGCCGGTCGTCACCATCTCCATCCGATCCAAGCGAAAAGTGCGGGCGGCTTGGCGGGTCTGGCACCAGCCGAGGAGGTAGATTGGGGTATCGCTGGGATCAGGCAATTCCGTGGGATCCTCGTAGCACATCCTGTATGGACAGAAATCGGGGGAAAACAGCAGCGTGGGCAGCACGGTGCGGACAGCGCCCGGTTCGGAGCCGCCGCTATACCGGAAGGTGAACGGACTACCTTCGCTGATGTGCCGCAGGATGACCTCGCCAAGATCCCGTTGATGGGAATCCTCGTGGTCGGGCAGGTCTTTGGCGAAGATCTCCCGCTTCGGGATTTCTCGCCATTCTTGCACCCATTCGGGATTCCGGATGGGTGACGGGTTGTGCAAGGCGCGTGCGGGTGGCTCGCTGCCGGGTTGACCGGTCATTGCCGCGGCAATGATCGGTTGTGGCAGCAGTGCGGCGGCGAGGGTCTGAAAGAAGGAGCGGCGGATCATGGCGGTGTGGGGTTTCTCATTTTTTCTCCTTGCGGGATTTTTCCAGTGATTCGGTCATGGACTCCCTGAGGGTGGCGGCTTCTTCCTCCTGGATCCTGCACATGTGACTGAGGCGGCGGGAGGCGGATAGCTTCTTGCTGAAGACGTTGTTGCCAGCGTGAAGATCGTCCGCATCGGCGGCGAATGTCGCGGCGTTGTATGCGCTGATGCCCATGCGGGAGGCGGTGGCGATGGCATCCTGGTTGGCTCCGAGGAACATGAACTCCCACTGGTATTTCTCGGTCTGGTGGGTGATGCGCTGGTTGATGTCCGCCATGGAGAAATGCCGGGAGGCGTTCTCCTCGCCGTCGGTGAGGATGGCGATGATCACCTTGGCGGGCCGGTTGGCTTCCGGGGTGGCGGCAAGCTCGTTGCCGATCTCGTCGATGGTGCGTCCGATGGCATCCAGCAACGCGGTATTTCCCCGGGGCACGTAGGTGTCGAGGTTTAGCGGAAGTGCGGCCTGGATGTCCTGCCGGTTGTGGACGGCGAGATATTCATGATCGAAGAGGATCAAGGTGAACGTCGCAGGGATCGGCTGGCCGTGGTCGTCAAAGGTGGACTGCTGGGCTTTGAGAAACTCGTTGAAGCCGGAGATGGCTGCGTTTGTCATGGACTCCATGGAGCCGGAGCGGTCGAAGATGAATGCGATTTCTGTTTTTTCATGGGTTGGTCTTTGTTCGTTGGTTGGTATCCGGGAAATTTTCTAACTGCTTTTACGGGGCGAATGCGGCAAGGGTGCCCAACATGATGCGGCTCGATCGAGGCGCGGGTCTGGGGTGCGAGTTTCGCGCAGGGGGGAAGCGTTCTCTGGCAGCCGCCACCGCAGCATGGAACTGGTCTTGATGAAGGGGTTGTGAGGGCTGGGCATTCATCGAATCAGCATTTATCTCACATAGGGTGGGACAACTACGGGGGGAGGTCCGAAAGAATCGATTTTTTTGGGATTCTTTTACGAGAAATATGATCGCCTCGACGAAGGCAGCAACCATTTTCTGCAGATCCTGCCAGAGGGTCGTGAACCGCGAACTGGCCTAAAGCGGCATCGGATGGTAACTACGAGCCTCTCCAAGATGAAATGCCTTACATGGAACCTCGAATGGGCAAGTCCCGGTAGCCGGCGTGCCAAAACCATCATGGATCATGTCGCGGCCATCGAACCCGATGTGGCCTGTTATACCGAGGTGGTTCGCGACCTCATTCCCCATGGCCACCTCATTGAAGGCGCGGAGGACTACGGATATGCAATCAAGGAAGGCCGCCGCAAGGTGATCCTGTGGAGCAAACAACCATGGGAAGCCACCGACATGGTCGGCGACGACAACCTTCCGCCAGGGAGATTCGTTTCCGGTATCACAAGAGGCGTGCGCTTCGTCGGCGTATGCATCCCATGGCGCGACGCTCATGTGTCCACGGGCAGGAAGGATCGCAATCCTTGGGAAGATCACCTCGCCTATCTGACAGCGCTGACCGGCATACTCAGGCGTTACGCGGAGGACTCGGTTCCCGTCTGCCTAATAGGCGACTACAACCAGAGGATTCCCAGACTCAGCCAGCCTCTTGCCGTCGCCGATGCGATGTTAGCGGCCATTCCGGGAAGCTTCATGGTTGCCACTGCTGGAATGCGAGACCGGGAGGGATTGGCGCTCGTCGATCACATCGCCTGCTCTCCCGGACTTACCGCTTCCATTCAGGAAATCATCCCGAAAGTGTCCGACGATGGTCTGCGCCTTTCCGACCATCCGGGTATCGTCGCTACTCTGTTCGCCACCTAGCGCAGGTCCGAGAGGTCAGTTCATTTAGGTTTTGGGAAACGGCGTTGGGTTCACAGCGCAGACGGGCAAGGCTGGGGGAGGGTCGTGCAGACCGCTCGTCGTAAATACTCAATAGGGCTCAGCCCGCATCCCCGGCGGAGCCTCTGAGTAAACCTGCAGCCAGTGTGACCATAATATCGGACGATGCCGATAAGCGATGGTCGTCGTCGACCTCCACGAGGCGGATGCCGTGCAACTCGCTGAAGTCCTTGGATGATTGAAATGGAACCACCTCGTCCCTGGTGCCGTGGAGAATGATCGTCTCAAACGGTATAGAGGCAATTTCATCCCGGGGAATACGCGGGAGCGCTGGCGCACAGAGGAGGCATCCTGTGATCCGGGAGAAGTTCGTAGGCTTCTGGGCGAACAGCACGGCGGCAAGCCCTCCGAAACTGGAGCCGACGATCACCATTTTTTTCACACCGGCGAGAGCTTCCTCAATGATTGCCAACCGTTCGCCAATATCGCTGACGCCGCTGCAGTCCGGAGAAATCAGCTCCCGATCCAAATTCCGAAGAGCCTGATATTTTGATCCGTTGGGGCCGCTTTCCAGGCCGTGGAGGAATACGAGTCTAGGTTTCATGCGTGTGTGGAGTAGTTTTCAGGGTTGATGATCCGCTCGCCTTTCCAGCGGTAGGCTACTAGCGGCCCGTCCTTGGCAGCGGAGTGGTCGAGACAGGCGACGTTATCAGACTCCGGGTGGAGCCTTGAATCGGCGGGCTTGAAGTAGTGGCCGAAGAACACCGGGGGAGCCTCGGCATCGTAGGGTTGGAAGAGGGGGAGAGCCTCCTCTGCCACCGGCCATGCCAAGATTTGCTCGCTGGGCGGGAAGACGAGATCGGAGCACAGGTGTCCCCGTGATACAGCCTCCCACCAACGGGCACGAAAATTCCTTCTGATCGCTTTCGTGTGATCCTCAAACGAATGGGGATCTGGCAGCGGCACCTCGATTCCTTTGAGCAGGACCTCAACCGCCTCGCCTTCGGGGTAGCCCTTGTTCGAGCAGGCGAGGAAGAAATCGGGGCATTGGAGGTCGCGCCCCGCGATGCGTTCGATCATTCCGGGATGCCACGTGGCGTGGACGGCGCGGAAGCCGCCCAGATCGAGGAAGAACGGCAGGCGTTTCATCCACGGCATCCAGACCCTGCGCCATTCGCTTTCAGTATCCTCGTGATCCGGGAAATCATCAAGCGTGCCCTGGTGCATGGCGATGTTCTTGCTGCCGTGGATCCTGAGCGGTTTGCCGTCCGGCCCCACGCTGTGGAAGTAGAGGGTGTTGAGCTCGTAGTTTCCCATCAGGCAGAGCGCGTCGCCGCGGTCGCACATGGCTTTCACTGCAAGCAGAGTGGCGCGGACTCCGCCGGGGAGGAAATGTCCCGGCTTCGGGTCGATCAGATCGCCGAGGAATAGCGCCTTGTGCCCGTCGGGAGGAATGAAGCCGTCGCCGTCCTCCGTGTAACCCATGACCCGCATGAGCGAGCGGAGCTTGTCGATGCGGCCGTGGATGTCGGCGATGATGTCGTAATGGATCGGTTTCTTCATACGCATGGAACATGACTGAGAAAGTCGGTTCTTGTAAGCGGATATTCAGCAAGTAATATGACTGCACAATCATGAGTCAGTTCGACCGCCTTTTCGACCTTTCCGGCCTATCCCTGGAGCGCCTGCGCACCTTCCTGCGGGTGGAGGAAGCGGGCAACCTCTCCAAGGCCGCGCTGGGTGATGTGACCAAGCAATCGCAATATTCACGGCAGATCAAGGAGCTGGAGGGCTTTTTTGGCGCGGCTTTCACCCGCCGGGTGGGACGCCGCATAGAGATCACCGAAGACGGCCACCGCCTTGCCGCCGTGATCCGCCGCCATTTCCGCGAACTCGATGAGTTCCGCGAGACGATGTCCGGGCGCAGCATCACCGTGAAGATCGGCACCCAAGGCAGCGTGATCGACTGGCTGCTTGCGCCACGACTCGGTGCGATCCGGGAGGTGTTGGGAAACGCTGTGATCGAGATGGAGCAGCATCGGACGCTCGATGTGGTGCGGGCGGTAAACGACGGGCGGCTCGACTTCGGCATCGTCCGCGAGGATGCGGTGGCTCCCGTAACACGGAGCTGGCCGCTGGGCGGGGTGGGTTACGCGGTGTTCGCCGCCAAACCTCTCTGGAAAGGCTGTGCCAGTGTCCAGGAACTTTTTGGCCGTGTGCCGGTGGCTGAGCTTCTTCCGGGCGGACAATTCTCCACGCGCTGCAACGCGTGGCGGGAGCGCAAAGGATTGCATCCGCAGATCGCGGCGCGGGTCGCCTCCTTCACCGACCTGGCGCGGGTGGTGCGTGCCGGTCATGCCGCCGCCGTGCTGCCCGACATCGCGGCGGTGGACTTCGATACCAAGCAGATCCGCCACGAAGGAATCCCGGAACTCAAAACGCGTCGCCTCGTGCTGATCGCCAACGCCCGGAATCTGGATCGCGCCGGTAGGTTCCCGAAATGCGGGGAGCTACTGAGCGAGCGGCTCAAGCTGGGGCAAAGGTGAAATTATCTACCGTGGCGACATGGATTTCTAATGACGGTGCGCCGACGAAACTCCGCATCCTTCATTTCCCTAGCATTTTTTGCCCCCTCACGTTGAGGGGCAACGGACGATTACTCTTTAGCATAGGAGAGCAAAATCGAATGAATCCTAGCCACGGTCTGTCTATTTCCCCATGAAGGCGATCCTGCTCACTGCCCTGCTGTCATTCGTTCTCTCCACCGGCTCACCCGCACAGACCTGTAGGAAGGTGGTTCGTGATAATTCGGGGCGCGTGGTTCAGACTATTGATCGCCAAAAGCAGGCGGGCGGCACCGAGTGCGCCGTGATCCGCGATGCTTCCGGGCGGGTCATCGGAACCGCCACAACACGGGTCAGCGCGGGCGGCGGGCAGACCACTTTCCGTGATGCAAGCGGAAGGTCGGCGGGATCGGCCACAACCCAAGGCAGTTCGTCCGGCTCGTCCCGCACCACCTACCGCGATGCCAGCGGTCGCACGACGGGCAGCGCCACCACCAGCGGATCCGCGGGCAGCGGCAACCGCACCCAGTTTCGCGACGCCTCGGGTCGCCTCACCGGCACCGAAAGCTCCCATGGCACCGGCAACACAACCACCACCCGACGCGATGCCTCCGGGCGCTACACAGGAAAGAGCACGAGGAGTGGAGGATGCGCGAGCGCGATGCGCGTACCCGTTCCGCCGCCGGGAGCAAAGCGGTGACTCCTGCCTAGCGGAAACAAGTTCACATCCAGATCATCCCAAGCGACGTGATCCTTATGGTCATTGCCTGTTTGCTGACGTTATAACGCTTTGCAAGCCGTGAAATGGCGAGATCGTCATCAGCGCTCACCTGCCCCATCTCAACCAGATCCGCCCGGAGAAAGTCCTCGGGCATCAGAATTTCCGCCGCAAATCGGTTCGCTTCTATTTCATCTTCATCGATTACCTCTCCAACTTTCCTCCCTTCCAACCTTGCATAAGATCGATCGACATGTAGCCCGCTCTTCGCGTGCAACAGAAAATGCCCCAGCTCGTGGGCAATGATGAATCGCTGGCGAACAGTTTGGTGGTTTGAGTTAGAACCGATCACGGGCGCTGAACCTGTCGTGCGCAAAAGAAATCCAGAGATATGGTCATCACCCTGAGCGCTTGTGAGCGAGACGCCTTGACCTTTGACCAGGACTTCGATTGCAACTGGAGGAGCGGTGATACCCGCATCTTCCAACAGCTTGGACGCTGTGTCTTTGATCAATTTCCAACGGATCATTGTCCAAGCTGAGGGATTGCCCCCTGGGAAAGATTGTGAAGAGCGGCCGTAACAAACTCAGCGGCGTCACCCGCTGCGCTTAGATCTGGCTCATTCGGGATTGAAGGTTGCAACGGCGCGATGAGTTCTGCGACTGTAAGCCCTAGCGCTTCCGCGATCCCAAACACGTGGTGCAGCAGGAGCTTCTGCCGCCCGGATTCGATATTGACGACGGATACACGGCTCAGACCCGTCGCATTCGCGAGTTGCTCCTGAGTCATCGTTTTACCGCGAGCCTGGCGGACGCAGGCTCCGGCGAACCGGTAGAATTGTTTCTGATCGAGGTTGGCCACTCCGCGTAGATTTTCAGGGACGCAACACGCTCGCAAGCATTTTCTGACGTTTGCATTTCTTACCTTTGTTTTTCTTGTGTAAGATTTTTGTTGACCGGACGGCTTTCATTTGAGATGTTGCCTTCGTTCGCCCCTCACAGGGGGCAACAGAAAACGAATCCACCATGAGCAAGATCAACGACAACCCCAACCAGCCCTGCGGCGACGAATGCCCTCCGAAGCGCATCGATTACTCCCGACGCAATCTTTCCTACCGATCACTTATACACAGTCGTACGGCCTCACTCTCCCCCGGGATGGAACAGGGATCGGAAACGGTCAAATGGACAGGGTCTGCCGTTGCAAAGCGTCCAAAAACAGAGGTGCTCACCCCGTCACAGGTTCTTGCATTGATGACTATGGTACTTCATACCAGACGCTCGTTGATTCCAGTTCTCGCGTTGCAGATCTTCGCCGGATTGCGTTGGGCGGAAGCGGCTCAGGCCAGACCTCGGGATATTTTGGCGGGGCATGGTGAGACATTCGAAGTCACCGGGGCGAAAACCGGTTCGCGTCAGATACCGATATGCAACTCACTTCGTGCCTGGTTGGCCACATCTCCGCCCAGCCACGCTGATACTGCGTGGCCGGCATCCATTTCCTCTTATCGCCGGAAGATGAAGGACTCGCTGAAAATGATCGGTTACACAAATAATCACGCATCACTGAGATGCATTTATTATCAATACCGTTTGGCGATGACCCGGGATGTCCCACGGCTCGCCTCCGAATCAGGAACTCCTCTCTCACTTCTCGATTCCACCGCGCAAATGCCTATTGAACCTGATGCTGCCAAAGCATTCTTTGAACTCAAACCCCCGATTGGCTGGTAATTACCTCATTCGCCACACCCGTATTTCAAAGTTATCACATCAAATATTTCAATAGACTCCGTGTCTGAGCACGCTGCCATCGCCTTTGCTAACTAATATTGACGTGATTCAAGCAAATCCCCAACAACAACCAGAAACATGAATACTACCATACCAATGAATGACACCAAGAATTTTTCGGTGAGTTGGAGAATTTCTTGTTCGTTCATGGGGGTAGGGTTGGGTCTGATTCCTAGATGAGTTCATGAAGCGGCACTTCGATCCCATCGATGATGTCGGGCACTTCGCGACGAACGCGGCTCAAGTGCTGGTAAATCGCGCTGCGGGAGACATGCCGCCGCTTTGCCATTTCTCTGACGGTGATTCCTTCGATGAGCAAGCCGAGGCCAACCGCCGCATTGGCAAGGCTGATGCGCCCATTCTTCAGTGCCGTTAGAATCGCTTCCCGGAGCACCATCCGCATCGTGGACGATGACCAATTGCAGGGGCGCACCCGTGTCGGGTGATCTTCCATGGAGTCCTGTTCATAGGTCGCCCTCTGCATCACCTCGCGTTTCCGCTTGATCGATTTCAGGTAGTCTCTTTTCTGTATCTTCAGTGCGGCTGCAATCTCGCGTGGAGCGTGCCACGGGTATTTCGGGATGCCTGGGGATTCCACATCCTGTTTGAGATACCTGGAGAGGCTCAAGAGCACGGCATCCTGACGGATGTCCTCCTCCATGCCGGTCAAGTCTCCGCGCAAAACATGATTTCGAAGCCGGTTTCCAGCCAGTTGAACCAGCTCTTCAGCAACGCGCTCCAGATGATCTGGACACCTTGGGTGCCGGTTCGCTGTGGGGATTTTCTTGGTGGGTTGTGGTTGGGGTCGATTGATTGGGTGCTTATTCATGCACCTGCGTTTTCATTCTGCGAATGGCCTGAGGCGAAAGCCGGAGCATTCGCGATCTGGAATCGGGATTGGGTGAATTCGCGTATTACGGAAATTCCAAGACATTCTGCAGACCGGGCCTGCCGGGTCTCGCGTGCCCTACACGGGCAGTTAAATTCGGCAGAATCTGGGTGATGTTGTGGCTGTGGGAGTGTCCGGACAAGACCGTGACCCGCCGCCGCGGGTAAGCAGAGGTGATCGCGCGTATCGCAAGCCCGGCCGACAAGTTGCAAAAGTGAGGCAGATGAGTGGGAGCGCACGCCCGACCGTTGTAAACCAAGCTTGCGGCAAAAGGCGGCACGTGGCTCAGGATCAACACATGCCGGAACCTGGACAGGGCGAGCGGAAGAGTCCGCCGGATCATCCTTGCGGACTCCGCGCCCAGTTCCCTCATTTTCCGCAGCGATTCTTTCGGACCCAAGCCGTGAAAATCACGGATCAGCCTACGGTCGCGGCTATCCACCACCGTTTGCTCCCCATAACCCGCACGCGCATCCGCCCAGCCTCGAAAACCCACAAGGCAGGTGTTGCGGCTGAGGGGAAGGATGCCCCGGCCATCGAGGTGATGCAGGTTGGTGTGCGAGCGGCAGATCGCGTCCACGCCCTCTTCCACTTCACTCAGTCCGCCGTGGTGGTAGTCGTGGTTGCCGAGTGTGAAAAACACCGGTCTTGGCGCACACGCTTCGGCAAGTTGCAATAGGTGTCCGTTGAGATGCCGGGCTGAGGAGATGTCGCCCGAGATGACCACGATCCCGGATTCCGATGCCGCGAGGCGATCAAAGAACTTTTTTTGGGTAGGGGGATCACACCGGTCGAGATGGAGGTCGGTGATCCAAAGGACTGTGGTGGGCTGGCTGGGTGATAGTGTTTTCATTGATCGCTTGGTTCGATGAGCGGCGTGATACCATTCACCCTTATTAGGCGTTTTTTCGCTCATCCGTACAGGCTGCCCGCGAAAATAATTTTCAGAAATCGACGCACAAGGGCTGTACCGCCCCCCCGAATTCTCCCTAATAAGGGTGATGAGACGATCCACACACTACTTCGAAGGCCGCGGGCAGGGAACCGGAAGCCACCTTGATCCCTACTGCTGCATCCATTGCACCGGGGGCACGGTCATGGTGATTCTCCACAACTGCCACGGAGTTGAATTCATCCTCGGATACTGTCGCAAGGCTCTCTATGACAAATGGGGACTGTATTGCTCGGACGTGTTCACGCGGAGGAGCGATGCCACGCTCACCCGCTCTTGGGCGGTCTCCATGAACAAGGGTCTTTTCCTGTTCAGGCCGACGCGGCTGGAACTTGTTCCCGAGCAGGACTGGATGCGCCAATCACGGGGAACGTGAGCGTTGGGTGTGGCATGAGGGATTGAACAACGGGCTGCATCTACGGCATCGAGCACCGAAATTCGGAATCCCAGGGTGGTGAGCGTTGGTTTCGCACGGAGCTTGCCGGCTGCCTCCCGGAGGCAGGACTTTGGTTTCGGATCTTCAGTGAGCCTCAAGCATCCACCGCCACGCAGGCATGATGTGGATGGGCTCCGGTACGGATGGGAAAGGCAGACGCGATTCGAGGGTAAGGATCGTTTGCCTGGCCCGAGGGTGCTCCGCTTCGGCATTCTTTATCGCCCGAACTTCCCGGTTACGGGTGTCCGGATCATCGACGGAGGTGCATACCTGAATCAGCTCTTCGGAGCCGTCCGGGTAGCGGGCGAGGAAATCGACCTCGAATCCGTTCGCGGTTTTTACGTAGGCGATTTCCGCGCCCCGGCGCTGCAGTTCGGTGAAAACGACAGATTCCAAGGCGTGGCCGGTGTTCGCCTTGCCGCTGCGGTCGAAGACCGGGATGAAAGCCGGATCCGCCGGGTAAACCTTGCGTGGATTCACCTGCCGGCGCTTCTCCGAGTCCGTTGCAACAGGAACTGTCTGCAACAGGAATGCGTCCTCCAAGTGAGCTAGGAATTCGTAGAGATTGTCCCGCGAGACGGGGATGCCCTGGGATTTCAGATCCGCAGCGAATTTCGTCACAGAGAAAAGGCCCGCCGGACTGCTTAGCAATCGACGGACCAGCCATCGCAGGGCGGTGACATTGGAGACATTGTGGCGTTCGATCACATCCCGAAGAAGCAGCACGTCGATATATCCTTGGAGGAGCTGTCGGCGGTGGGGAGGATTGAGGCCTTGGGCTTCGGGAAGGCCACCTGTTTCCAAATATCGGGCGAATTGGTGGTCGAGCGCGGCCGTCTTCTTCGCGGTTAAACTTGAAAGTGCAGAAGGAATTTCATGGCCATGGTGACGCAGGAATTCCGCGAGGCTGAACGGATAAATGGCGATCTCCCAGGCTCTCCCGCGCATCGAGGTGGCGATTTCCCGGCTGAGGAGTTTCGCGGATGAGCCGGACAGGAAGATTTCGTAACCTGACGTATCCAGAAGACGCCGAACAAAAGTCTCCCAACCCGGGACAAGCTGGATCTCGTCCAGGAAAAGCGTGATCGGCTCCACCGCAGGTTCGGGGAACATCCTGAGGTGAGTGTCCGGGATGATGTGGAGATGGGCGGCGGCTAGGCCGGCGAGGCGTTCATCCTCGAAATTGAAGTAGATCAGGCGATTCGGGCTGCGTCCTGCGGCGAGGAGGTCTGCGCGGCACTGGTGAAGATAGCTGGTCTTACCTGCCCGGCGCATGCCGATCACCGCCAGCGCCTTGCCTGCAATCGGTGGCAAGGCGGCATCACGCCGAGTCAGCTTAGGCGGTGGCGTTTCAACCGCCGCCGCGAGCTTTTCCCGAATCACCTGCTCTAATTGGCCTTCCATAAAGGCTAATTAAGAGGATATTCGTCCGGTTGGGAAGTGTAAAAGTGGATTTTCGCAGTGAATCAATTGCGATGAAGCAATCAATCTCTTATGTCGGTGCTATCTCCATGTCTGGCGATAGGATAGATGGCTGTGGTTGTAGGGGCGAGGATATTTCCAGCCGCTCCTGCACGGCGACTTCCAGTAGGATTTCTTCGAAAAAGCGGGGTCCTTGAGCAAGACGGATGGCTTCGGGGATTCCGGCGCAGGCAAGCTTTTCGAAGAGGAGTCTCCAGTGTGTTGGCAGCGATGGTAGGATACGGTTGAGCATGTCGTGGTAGTCGGCTTTCTGCAGTTGCGGCAGCGTGACCAATTGACTGCCGAATCGGCGGCTAAGTTCGAGTGGAATGTATTGGGACAGGCGTTTGAGATCCGGCACTTGGACGGATATTTCCGGCATTGTGCCGAAACCGATGGCTGGTGGTGTATCCCAAATTTCCTGGAAGGCTCCTCCCGCAACGATGAGCGTCTTGGTGTTCAGGACTGTTTCAGCATCCGAAATCCTGCTGTCGCTAATCTTGTCGCCTTCGAGGTCATTGAGGTTTTTCGGGATGCGGCGATCTAGCAAACTGAAGACCTCGGTGGTTTGGAAACGGATCCAATCTCCTTGGTTGTGTCGCCCAATCTTATCCAACTCGTCCAAGAAAATGAGGCAGCCTTCCTTGTTGGCGGAGTGAATCAGAAACTGCCAGATCGTCGGCCATGTGGTAGGGGCGCTACGTTGGCTCGCGCCCATGACTACCCATTCGCTAACGGATATAGGCATGAATTCGAGGTTCATGCTCCTGGCGACGGCATGGGCAAGGTGGGTCTTGCCTGAGCCCGAGGGCGCGACCAAGAACAGGTTGCCCCGTGGCTTAATGGGCAGCCGATCAAAATTGGTGTAAATGAACGCCCGGGCGATAGCGCACATCCTGTCGAATGCAGCTTGCTGGTAGGTGTAGATCAGGGGATGTGGAGAATTGGTCGATGGTTCAGTCATGCAAGGCTTGTCACAGCAAAAGAGCGGCGGGGCGAAAGCCCCGCCGCTCCGTGCGTTGGTGTGTTCGGTTTTCCGGCTTATTCTTCGATCGCTTCGCGAAGCACGGCGACCTCGTCGGCGGGCAAGAGGTGCGCAAGACGCTCCCATTGCTCCTCCTCGGTCATGCGGCGCACCACGTCCGCAAGGGGTTGCAGGATTGCGGTTTCGCTCTCCGGCAGTTGCGCGAGCACATCCGAGATCGGAGAGGGCTGGCGACCGGCACGAAGAACGTAGCGAGGGAATTTGGATTCCTTGCTGACAATCTTCTCCACGCAGATCTGGACGCCGTCCTCGGATCCCACGATGTTGTGAGCCAAGTCCCCGTTTTCATCGAGGTCTTCGGCGAGCTTCAGGATCTGGTAGCCCATGCCCTGAACTCCTCCGCGCTCGCCCGAGTAACCGGACAGCGTGAGAAGCCGCACTACCTGGGGACTGTCATCTGCCATGCCATCGCGAGTGATCACCCAGCAGAGGGACATCGGCTTGGGCAAGAGCCGCAATCCCTCAGGGTTCGCCTTTGAGAACAGTTTCTCGGGGGCGGTTTTGCGAAGGTGGCCATAGACGGCATCCCAGATGCTGACAGTACGGTTGCCAGACTCGAAAGTCTGCGGATGTACGAATTTGCAGGTGGGCGTCTCCAGGATGTGCAGTCCGTGCATCCAATGGCCTGATCCGCTGACCGAGGCGGGGATGATCCGCATCCAGTTCGGGCCTGCTTTTAGGCGAAGTTGCCTGTCGGCAAGCTCGGGGCGCAGCAGTTCGTCGCTGTAGGTTTTGACCGTCGTCCGCTTCCACGGATCGAAGGTGGCGGCGGCAGTGTGTTTGTATTCAATGGTTGGTTTTATTTCTTCTGTTTGGTTTTGTTGGTTTGGTTTTGCCGAGAATTGGTTCGGTTGGCACCTGTTGCCGCCCGGGTCCCCGGCGATTTGACTCTTCTTCCTTATTGGGAATCAGGAATCAGTAGGCGAAATTGCGCGTGGGGCGGAGGTCTCGAAAGAGACCTTCGACGCCGCTTACAGATGTGCCTAGAACAGGCGTGCCAGGTACACGTTGCGCTCAGTGGCAGGAGAAAAGATCGAAGCTAAGGGCACAGGCGGGAGGTGCCGGGATCGGCAGGATGACAAGGCAATTCACAGCAATGCTCAGGTGATTTCCGCAAAGGTGAAATTTTTGCCCCGCTTGATTTTTGCCCGCATTTTTGCGGCATCCCGCATCAGATCCACCAGCCAACTCAGGTAGGCTGCGGTAGTCCCCCGATACGGCGGATCGATTCTGTCTGAGAGAAGGTAAGCAAGAAACAGAAGTTCCCCTCTCTGTAGTCCGGGAGGAAGTCGAACCTGACATGTTCGGGATTTTTCCGCCTCCCTTTACCGCGACCTTTCAATAGGTCAGATTTTGCATTCTTGTTCACCCACACCCTCACCGCTTCAAGGGAAGTCTTAACCGACTTGTCTGACAAGGCCTTGAGGATCTCCTGATTGGTGGCACCTTTGCCCAAAAGTTCTTGGATTAAAGGAGCGTGGCTATTCAATAGCGATCTGGGCATTCTGACATGTAGCCGCATTCTGGTAATTTTCAATTTTATCAATCGCCCCTTCGGCACGCTCGGACAGACGAATGATCATCTCCGGCTTGCCGCGCGCCACAAGCAGATCGTCGCGAAACGAGTCGAGGATCTCGCGGGCCTCAGCGAGAAGCGCCCGGAGGCTGATGATTTCTTTCCCCGCCATGCGCATGTAGCGGATCACGGGAGTGCTATCTGCTAAACCAAGCAGAGCCTTCAGACCCAGGAGCACAAGTCCGCTGATGGTTTGCTCCGGGAACTTGTTCTTGAGAATCTTGATATGATCAATCCCGGTTTGGGAGAATTTGATCTTGCGGCAGGTGATGCCAGGTTCCGGCTTCTCCCCACTGCCGATTTTGGGTTTTTTTTGGGGTTCTGTCTTCATGCCGGTGTTGGAAAGGAGTTTGAATGGTGGGTGCTTGCATTGATTCGTGAGCCGGACATCGTTGCTTAAAAAAGGATTGGATCGACGCGATAGCCTCTGTCCTCCAACTCGACACGGAGGTCAGAGTCGGCATAGGGAGCGAGGGGATTGGTCATGATTTCGTCACCAAGTTCGGCGATAATACCGAAACCTTTCGTGACAGCGAATTCGCGCCTGACCACGATGTGGAACACGGTGCCGGATGCCACCACGCAAGGTGCCTAGCGTACGGTGCTCACGGCAACATCCCAAGCGCCATTGACAAGCTCGATGCCATCGCCAAGGCGGACGCAATCCTTGCGGGTGTCCCAACTGGCGACAAGGTATCCACCCAATTCGGATTGGTTGCCTATAGTGGTCAGTTGCGTGGATTCGACCGCGACAATTACGCTCGGACTCTTTGACCCGAAAAGATCGTCGAGCACTTTCCGGCTTTCGTCAGTATCTGGCAAAATCCACCTGTGCCCACCCTTGTCATATCGGCCGTTTACGAGCTTATAGGCTGCGTTGTTATGCGGGTTGAATGGGCCGCGAACTGAGATCTTCCTGAAGATCTCCTGAATCTGTATTTGAATTGAGTGTTTCATGTTATTTTGAGTTGTCGGTCAACGGGCGTGAATTGTTCATTGCCCTATGTTATTTTTGTTTTTCGGAAATGGTCGCAATTCAAGGGATATTTTTCTGATGGTGGATTTTCTTTTGCTCTGCATTTTCTTCTGCATTTTCCCCGCCGACAATAAACGTAGGAGAGGCATGGATGCGGATTGCCTACCGGCATCGCGGTTCCCGAAATGCAGTTTGGATTCCATTTGGTGACCCAAGGGATCTAGGATTTAGCCGGGTAATGCCGAACGATTTCGGCCACATCGAGTTGCCGGATAGAGCAACCATCGATTTGGTGAGCCACGCTGCGGTGGAAATGGCCGTGATACCACTGTCGGGGTTTTACGATTTCAAAGAGGCGGTCGTGACGAGCGGTTTCATCCCTCAGTTCTCGGCGCAGGGTTTTCGTCCCTATCGCCGCTTCGACTTGGGCGTATTGATCGACAAAGTCGTTCCACGGTGGAGTAGTCGAGCTTGGACCGGAGTGAGTGACGAGCACATCGGCGGGCTGGGCGAGGTTTTCGTTGAGGATCATTTCCTCCTCAATCCACCAAGTTTCGTTGGGAATGCGGTTGAGGCGGTCGACGGAAATCGCTCCGCCAACAAACAGCCAAGATTCACCGTCGATTTCGAGGCGGGTATAGTCGGGTAGGAGTTTGAAGTTGGGGAGGTTGACTGAGCCGTCAAATACATGGGGATTGCAGTGGTTGCCGCGGATCGAGAAATACTCAATGTCTAGGGAGGCGAATGCGTTGTCGAGGTGTTCCGGGGTTTCCGCGTCCCATGAGTCAGGATAGCCCTCTTCTCCATCTCCAACATGGATCATGCGGCAGTTGCGCAGCCCCCGGCGAAGCAGGACGCGGATCAGGTCGTCGTAGTCGGCGTGATGATCGCCGAGAATGTAGGTGGGTTTTGATCCTTGGGATTTCATGGTGGAGGATTTCTTCCGGAGACAGGCGTAGGATTTCTAGGCAATAAGGTGCAGGTGAAGCAGAAGGGTTTCCCCGTTTCAGGAAACCAGCCTCAGATTCGCCACAGCCTTGCGCAAATGCTCCTTGCACTGGTGGCCGTAGGTGCGCAGGACAAGCTGCCCGTTATCGCTATGCCCGAGCAGTTCAGCGACCTCCTGAACCGTCAAGCGAGCCATAAGACAATGCGAGGCAAAGTAGTGCCTGAAGGAATGGTAATTCTTCAGGTCAATATCAAAGCCCTTCGCGAACCGCTTCATCCGCTTTTTCAACCTTTCGATGGCGGCATCGTCGAATTCCCAGGGGCGATCTTTTCCTTTGCGCGACAGGAGGACGGCACGTGCCTCGGGAGTCAGCGGAAAAACCTTCTCCTTTTTGCCCTTTTGCATCACCACGATTGAGTTTGAGTCGAAATCGATGTTGGGCCATTGCAGTGCCCGCGCACCCGAAATGCGCAGCCCGCAGGATCCGAGAAAGCGAAGGAACGCCGCCCCGTCGATGTCCTCGGTTTCGATCATGGCGAGGAACTCGCTCACGGTCTCCACCGAGGGAACACGGATCCGTCTCGGGTTCACAATCACCGCCGGGATCTCCGATAGGGATTCCTTCGCAGCAAGAGGAAGATACCCCCGGTTAACCGCCCACGGGATGAAGAGCCCCAGATACCATTTCATGTGGTTGCAGGCGCTCCCAAGCTCCTTGCCGCGCCTCTCCTTGCCACTCGCGCGATACGCTTTCCAGATCCGGAGCGCGTCAAAGGTCTCGAAGTTCTTCCCGTATTCGAGAACTTTTTTCCTACAGCGTTCGACCATTTCCTCCCGGCTGACCGAATTGTGAACCAGACCCTCTGCATGCTGGTCGAGTGCCTGGCTCAGGGAAACCGTCGGAGCCAAGGGAACCGTCGGGATCGAAGAAACCTGAAAACCGGTATCAAGTGCCTTTGACAAGGGATTGGAAAATTCGGGCTCAGACCTCGGCTCCGTCAGAGAGATGATCCCCTCATCCCTCAACCTGCGCCTCGCTTCTTTCAGATCTGTTGTTCTCAGGCTCTTTACCGTGAGCTTACCGTCTCTCCTTATCACGAGGTACAGGTTTCCGTTCTCGTGCCGACTCATATTTTCTCCAATTGCTTTCATCCCAATTTTTCTCCGGTTTTTGCCGAAAAAGGAGAGAGGAGTATCAAAAAAAAGAAAATTTTTGATACTGGGGGCTGGGAGCCCCACGGGAGGATGACCGCAATCCCTTGCCCCGTATGGAGCCGGCTAACGGACTCGAACCGTTGACCTACTGATTACAAATCAGTTGCTCTACCAACTGAGCTAAGCCGGCCTTGCCTTGCGGGAAGGACGGACAGGGTGTATCTGGGTTATTTGCGGAAGGCAACGGAAAATCCGAGAGGTTATTTTCCGCCGGTGCCGGGGAGGAAGCGGTAGTAAACCTCAAGCATCAGGGTGGACAGGCAGGTGGCCATGTGGACGTTGACCGGGCCGTGCTTGATGCCGCCTTGAGTCCATGAGCCGTCGGGGTTCTGGGCTTTCAGGAGGCTGTCGCGGAAGCGGAGGTTGTAGTCCTGCCACTCCTTGCCGCCATGGTTGATCATGGCCTGGGCGTTGTAGTAGTGGTAGTAGAGATTGGAATTTTCCTGACCCCATTCGAACTCGGAGTTCTCCGCCACATACCTGATGCCTTTTTTCGCCGCTCTGGAACTGCCTTTGTCCCACATCTGGAAGGCGAGCACGCCGCCGCCGGTGAGGCCGGGGCTTTGCGCCGGATTATTGCGGTATCCGATCGTCCCGTTGTCGCCTTGAACTTTTTCAAGCCAGGCAAGAGCTTCGCGGGAAGGTTTCGTGAACTTGCTGGGAGTCCACAGACCGGTGTGCTTGCAGGCTTTTAGAGCCTGGATCTGCCAGAAGCCGACCGAGTTGTCGCCGCCAGTCCCCGAAGCGAATTTGTAGAGCCATGCGCCGTCATCGTTCTGGCCTTGCATGATCATATCGCCCGCCTGCTTGGCGACGGTGTCGAGATTGGGGATGTTGATCTTGAGCTGGTTGCAAAAGGTGTAGGCCTCGGCGAGGGCGTAGGTGGCGATGCCGTGGTCGTAGACCCATTGGATGCTGGTGGCGTCCTTGTTGGACAGCCTGCCGTCGTTTTTCATGCCGATGTCGATCAGGTAGGTGATGCCTTTGAGGACGGTCTCGCCGTATTTCTGGGATTGGGGAGTCTCGCAGTGACCGAGGTAGGCGAGGAGCGCGAGGCCGGTCATGGCGACGGGGTGATCATTCGTCCAACTGCCGTCGGGCTTCTGCGTGGCTTGCAGCCAGTCGAGGGCTTTCACGACGGAGTCCTCGCATTGGGGGCTGCCGCCTTCGGAAAGGAGGCGCGCCATGCGATCCGCCTTGGAGCAGCGTGCGCCCAGAACGCGGTCGATCCCCTTGAAACCGGGGCCTCCATCGAAGAGCTCGCCGGCACCGCCGGGGCCGAAGTCCTCGCCATTTCCGTAATCCAGGCTAGGCGCCATGACCACGACATCGAGAACCGGAATGGACAACGCGGAAGGCGTGTTGACGGCGATCACTCTTGTCTGGGCGGCGCTCGCGGCGGGAGGGGTTGGATTGCGATGGAGCGAGTTCGCAGCGGTGCGAGGTTTAACAGGCGGATCAACTAAGCCCCGGGGAGGCTCATACGTTATGATAACCGACTCCTTAAGAATACCCGGCAAAAGGAACACACTGAGAACCAATGCGACCACCACGACCATAAGGATCGCGATGATGGCCGAGGAAATCGTGGAATTCCGCTGCTGGGTGTTCAGGCGCTCTTGCGCCTCCGGGCTTAGGTTTGCGTGGATGCTCATAGTGCTGGTGAAACGCACGGCGAGCCGATTTCATTAGGAAAATTTATTCCGGCGTTTCGGAAAGCCGATCCAGCAGTTCCGCGCAGCCGTCCTCCAGTAGTTCGATCACATGCGCGAAGCCCTCTTCGCCGCCGTAGTAGGGATCGGGAATGCTCGGCGCGGCGTGCTCAGTGAGAAAATCCACGAAGGGTTTCACCTTGTGGTGGAATTCTCCGGTGGGATCGAGCGAGAGAGCGTCGGCGAGGTTGTCCTCATCCATGGTCAGGATGAGGTCGAACTCGCGGAGATCGTCTGGCGTGAGTTGCCGCGAGCGCCCTTCCACCTTGTATCCGTTTTTCGCGAGATGGGCGGCCATCCGCACATCCGGCGGTTTGCCTTTGTGAAAACCAATGGTGCCTGCGGAATCGATCTCGAAGTCAGCCTCACGCTTGGCGTCGCCCACCATTTTCCGGAACACGATCTCCGCAGCGGGCGAGCGGCAGATGTTTCCCATGCAGACGAAAAGGATGCGTTTCATACTTTTAGAAAGTCGCGCCGATGGCGAAATGCCAGGTGCCGCCGGGTTCGCCGGCTCCTTGGGTGAGATTGTGGCCGTATTCGAGGCGCACCGGGCCGATGGGCAGGTCGAGGCGGAGGCCGAGACCGGCGGCGACTTCGAGGCCGCCTTGGCGGATGCCGGTGTAATCGCCGGTGACCGCGCCCGCGTCCACGAAGCTCACTGCGGTCAGCGAGCCGGTGACCGCGCGGCTGAGTTCCGTGTTCACGACCCAACTGAAATCGCCGCCATAAGGATCGCCGCCGAAGCTCGGGCCGAGTTCCCTTTCCGGAAAACTGCGGACACTGCGAGCGCCACCGTTGAAGACGCGCAGATCCACCGGCAGGCTTTGGATGTCTCCGGATGGGAAAACCCAGTTTGCGAAGCCGCCGATACCGAGGTGGTAGGTGTCGTTGAGCGGGTAGTAGTACCCGCCGTCCAGCCCGAGCTTTGCGTAGGTTTCCGTATCCTCGCCGATGGCCGCACCGAGCTCTACGGGGATGCCGAAATGCCAGCCGGACTTCGGCAGGATGACGCTGTCACGATGATCCCATGTGTGGGTGAACGCGACGCGGACATGGTTGTAATCGCTTTCCCCGAGGAGATTGGAGGGCAAACCGTCCTCTGTGACGGTGAGGAAGGAGTAGCCGAACAAGAGCTCCATGCGGCGGCGCGGAGAGGCATCCCATTTCCAGCCGCTTTCAAAGCCGCTCTCATACGAAGTATAGCCCTCGTAGGCCTTAACCAGGGAATACAGCCGCAGCGTGTGAGCTGTCTCCGTGCCGCGCCACCATGGATCGGTCAGCTTCACCTCGCCGAGCGCGCCGCGCCCGCTGAACTCCACACCGGCTGAAAATCCGCGCAAATCGCCGAGAAAATTCCTGTCGATGTATCCCGCTCGGAGCAGCGGCCCGTAGAACGAACCTGCCCCGACCGCCAGGGAGGTTTCCTTCGCCTTCGCTTCCTGGAAATGAAGGGTCGCATCGATGCGTTTGTTAGAAACCTCGTAGGTATCGACACGCACCGATTCGAACGCACCGGTGGCAAGCAGTCGTTTCACCTTACCGTTCATCGCAGCCTGGTCGTACCACTCGCCCTCCAGAGGCTTCATGATCTGCTTCACGCGCTCCGGCTTCGTTTTCGCAAGACCTTCGGAGTGCACTTCCAAAAGCCTGACGCGGGTGCCGAGATCGATGAAGAATGCAGGCTGGTAGGTGGAGTTCCCGAGGCTGCTTTCCATCCGGATCTTGGCGTCGGGATAGCCGCGGCTGATGAACGCCTCCTCCATCGCGGCGCGGAGGCCGTTGATCTGTTCCGTCGTCGCCCATTCGCCGATGAAGGGTTCCCATGTCGTCGCCGCGCGCTTCACACCGCGCCCGTCGGGGCTGTTGACGGTGGGTTTTCGGATCGTGAAACGCTCGCCGCGATCCACCGCGATGGTGACATCCACCTTGCCGGATTCCAAGTCGGGCACCCGTTCGCTGAGGGTCGCATCCGCGTTCCAATAACCCTCCGACTGGAGCTGTTGCTCGATGTAGCGGAGGCCGGTTTCCACATCATCCTCCCGGAAAGGCGGCGAGCCCGCGCCGAAGGGCGTGTCCTTCTCGGCGGGTAGCGAGTAGAGCTTGGCGAGCTGTTTCGCATCGACTTCACCGGTGATCGTCACCTGTCCAAGAGCGAGTCTCGCACCCTCATCGACGATCAGTGCGATGCGATCCGCCCCCTCGATCCTCGGCGTGACCTTCACATCATTGTAACCATCGTTGCGGAGGATCTGCGTGACCAGGAAAGCGGCATCCGCCGCCCGCCATGAGCTCGCGGATTTCTGTCTGACATAAACGAGGCGGTCGCCCATGAGCTGGAGGACTTCACGCTCGCTCTTGCTTCTCATGCCACGGATCTCGATGCGTGTTTCCGCCGCGGCAACGCCGGAAATGGCGAGCGCCGCAACAAGCACATGGATATGGAAACGAGATTTCATCGAAACCTTAGCCTCCATATCGCCATGATCCGTTGATCCCCTTCCGAGCCCAGGCCGGCGGTGATGAACCATTTTTCGCTCAATTTCAAAGTGGCCGAGCTGTAGGAATCGGAATCGTAGGGATCCGTCTCAGCGAGGCTGAAATCTACGTCATCCAGCAGCCCGAGCAGCGGCCTGAGCTGTTTCCCGAAAAGGAACCTGCCCCGCCGCAATTCCTCGATGAGGAGCTGCATCGCGCGGGAGGACGCGGCCTGCGAGTCCTCGAGGCCGGCGGAGGTCGTGCCGGTGGCGAGGAGGGTCATGATCTCGTTTTCCGGCAGAGGCGGCTCGGAGGTGAGCACAAGCTGGGGATCGGACATGCGGCCATAGGCATAGACCTGCACACGGTATGGCCGCGGCTCGGCAGAACCCCGGATCTCAATCGTGGGGTCGAATCCATTCGCGGGGGTAAAGGTCAGGAAACCCTCGCGGACAAGGAGCGAGCTGAACGGCAGTCGCGCCTGCGCTTCCGTGATCCGCACTTTGCCGTCCGGTTTCGGGTCGCCAAGTTTTCCAGAAATCCTCAGCCCCACGTCCACGCGCCCCCTGCCGAGATTTCCCCGGATCAGGATCGGGTCGATCGTTTTCACCACCACATCCGTCGTCCATGCGTTGAACGGCGGCGGCAACACCGCGCCGACACCGGCGGGAACATCGACCTTCGGCAACGAGGACGCCGCTGGTCCGAGGAAGGGCTTGCCGATGGGCAGCAGTTCGATGTCTTTGAAAAACACGCTGTCGATGATGCCCACTTCGCCGCTGAGCTGCGCGGCATGGATGGTTCCCGCGAGGCGCAGATCGGCGTTCGCGCGGAGGATCAGGAACTCGTTCCGCAACAGCGGCAAACCGACACCTTTCAAACTGACCTCCAACGGGCCAAGACCATCGCCGGTCGCGTTGGTGAGTTCCATCGTTCCATTCATTTTGATGTTCCCGCCGGCGATGTCGTCCACCGCACCTTTGACCGCGATCGTCTTGAAGTTCGCGTTCATCTCGAAACCGATGCCGCTAAGCTCCGGGATCGTGTTGCCTTGCATGCGCAGTTTCCCGCCGCTGAGCTTCAGGTCGCCATCGACCTGCGGCTCGCCGACCGTGCCCGCGATCACGACTTTCCCCGTCGTCACGCCGCCAAGTTCCAGCGCGCCGGGGATGAGGGATTGGAAACGGGAAAGCTCGAGCCGTGGAAGATCGAGCGTGCCCTTGATTTCCTCCGCCATCAGCGAATCAGGATTCTCCGCCCACCGCTTCGGCAGGAAAGCCATCTCCGCCTTGAGGATGGCCGGGGCATAATCCGCCGCCAGTGCCTTGGCGGAAATCGCAGCGCGTCCCTCACGCGCCTTCAACTCAAGGGTCACGTCGGTCTTGGGGATCTCCTTCTTTCCGGGGACGCTCACATCGCGAATCTCCACCATGGCATCGACCTCCGGCTCAGCGAAGCTACCGCCGATTCTCACATCGATTTTCCCGGTCGCCTTTTCATCGATCATGTCCAAGCCCTTGACCCATGGCCTCAGCTTCGCGAGCGGCAGCGTCTCCGATTTCAGCGTCAGGTCGAGCGGGCGGGTGTCGTTCGCGATGAACTCCTTCCACTTTGTAAAATCCCGAGGCACAGGCATCGTTCCTTTTCCAGCAGCAAGCTGGCTCTCGCCGTCCAGCCATGTGAATCCGCCGAGCTTCAGTTCGTCTCCCGCAAGCTCCGCATCGAGCCTCAGAGTCTGCCCTTCCGTCTCCACGGCGAGATCCTTCACCGTCACCTCGCCAGGCCAATCATATGTGATTTGTCCCGCCTCCGCGATGATGGGCGCTTTCCCCTCCCCCACGCTTTCCCATGTCCCTGAAAAAGCACGGAGCTCACCCTTGTGCGAGTTCGCAAGCAGGTTTCCCGATCCATCCCACTCCAGCGAAAAAACGCCCGCTCCCGGCAACCCGACTCCGACTCCCTTGAGCCACGCGGCGATGCTCTCCGTCCGGAAATTCTTCATCGACTCCTTCAGTGCATATCCCTGCGTCTGGGTGTCGAACGTGCCCGAAATTTCCCGCCCCTCCGTATTCAGACCCCGCAACGTGATCAACTTTCCCTCATACTTCGCGTCGAGCCGGATCGGACTTATTCCCTCATCCGCGGCCTTCGCCTCCAGATCCACGCTGACCCCGCTGGGCAGCGCGCCATCCATCAGCAGCTCCCATTTCGCAGTGACCGAGCTCGCCGGAAATTCCTTGAACCGCCCGCCCCATTCCAGCTTTCGATCCAAAGCCCGCAACACTTGCGCCAGTTTTTCCACCCGCAGATTTCCTGTGATCCCGTCGATCACAAAACCTTCCTCCTGCAGATCGGCCAGTTCGAATTCACCCCTTCCATCCACTGCGAAATCCGACCCCAGCGCCCGCCCTGCCAGCTTAGCTGAAAGCCCTCCCTCATCCAATGTCACCCCGACCGAAGTCTCGGGCGCGTCCCAGCCATCGTAGGAAAAACCCTCGATGAAAGCCTCCGCCGTGCCGACCGCCAACCGCCAGTCCGGGAACACATTCCTCACGTCCACTGCCAGCGAGGTAACCCGCCCTTTCAGCGGCACGCCCACCCCCACCCCGACCAGCGGATTCCCGAAATCCAGCGCACCTTCTGTTAGATCGAGCCGCACATCGCGGATCCCCTCCCCGACATCCAGCTTAAGAATCGCGCCGCGCAAACGGATCTCACCGTTGGCGGAAATCGCGCCGTCCTCCGGCAGCAGCAGTTCGAGGTTTTTCACGCCCACCGAAGGCAGTAGGTCGAGCTTGCCCAGTGCCAGTTTCCCATTCTCCCACACGACCGAGACTTTCTGCGAAAGCAGCGTCCGTCCTGAGGCGTCCGTGATCGTGCCGACCTCCAGGCTGATGAGATCCTCACCGGGCTTGTGGGAAAGCGCTGCGCCGTTGACCTCGACCACACGCTCACCGTCCTGTTTCGCGGATACGCTCATGTCCGAAAGATCGAGTGCGAGCGGCAGGAATTTTTCCCGCGCGACGCCCAGGGTCTTCGCCAAGGCAGCGAAGTCCGGCGGCTCTTTCTCCTCCTCCTCCGACTCCACGACCCTCAGATCCGCATGGATGCCGGAGCCGGAAATCCCGCGCACCTTGCCGTCGATCAGCTCAAGGAAACGGTAATCCGTCACCAACCTGTCCACCTCCACCCGCTCCAGAGCGCCCTTCGGCGATTGGATCAAGAGATCATAAACCTCCACCCCGCCCAGCAGCGTCCCTCCGAGTTTCATGCTCCCGGTCATGCCCTCTTTCGCCAGAAAATGCGCCGCCACCTTCGGCCCCAGCCAGCGCATGCCCGGGCCGTTCAGCCAGGCCAGCGTAATGGCGAGAAACAACAGCCCGAAGAAAGTGAAGCGCCCCAACAGCCTCAAGCAGCCACCACGTTTCCGGGAGGGCTGTTTCACATCGGCTTCATCGTCGCTCACCGCGCCATCCTAGCCCAACAAGCAGCAAACGCCAAAGGAAGATACGGGGGAAGAAGTAGGTGATCATCTACCTTTCGTGGAACCACCATCCATGGGCACGGAGCGACGGCACGATGGTAGCCGTGGGTTTCAACCCACGGATCCAGCGCAACTCAATCCCCGCGTCGCGTAGCGATGCTTGATGAACGTGCTCGCCCCACTCAATCCCACAGATACCGTTCGTCGCAGCTGACATCATGCTTTTGAAGCAACGTGAGGTATTCCTCCTAGAAAGTTCTGCTCCGGTGATGTTCACGTTGCCCCCCGGATGTAGGCTTGCACGCTCAAAATTGATCAGTCGGCTTCTACGGCAGCACCATCTCCGACTCACATTTTTTTTGATAACAGGCTCTTCTGTCAGTCTCCGGACAATACCGGTTTGGCTATTCCGTCGAGGGGGAAAATCCGGGCGGGTGGAAGCGGTTGGTTGGCAATGGGTTGCGGGCAAACCGTGGGATCTATGGATACGCCTTCTGTCATGCCAGCAGGATAACTCCTTTGCGGATGCAGGCAATCCCTTTCATGAACCGGGAGAAATTGGCTCGGCAAGGCATGATACTACCCCATCCTCCGCCGTGGCTGCCCATCCTTCGCCAAGGCTACGGCGGACAAGCAGGCTGCTTCACGGAAAGCTACAGGAGCCTGTCGTAGTCCAGGTAAGATTCACTTCGCAGGCTCTTCCACGGTCAGGTAGGCACCTTGTGATGAACTCGCCACCGCATCGATGATTTGCTCGCGCAGCGATTGCAGCACCGGCCACCGGTTTGTCGGAAGCTCAATGATTGCGATAATCCGACCCGCAAGGTTCTGCTGATACCGCAGGTTCTTGTCACAAAGGACGAAGATGTCGAAATTACCGTCGAGCAGGGCGAGAAGTTCGCCGTTTCCCTTCCCGCCGAATCCCTCGCGCTGGACGCTTGTGATCTCATGGTCGGGGAGAAACTTCCGCAGCGGCCATGGCACATTCTCATCGAAAACGATTTTCATGCGGATCTACGCTCCAGCATGCGGAGGAACTCCTCTGCATCCGCCAAAGCGACGGAGGGGAAGTACTCGATGAATTCGGCGAGCGTGAAACCGTCGTTCAGGTAATCGAGCAGCGTCTGCACAGGCACCCTAGTCCCGGTGAACACCAACGCTCCACCCAAGACCTCGGAGGACGAGCTGATCGGGGAATGATCGAGGATGGCCATGGGAAAACTTTAGACGAAAAGGTTAGTGCACGAAAGCCCGATTTTCCAGCAAGAAATAGCCGGAGGCCTTGGACGGCATTGGCACGGCAAGGCATGATCTTTCCCCATCCTCCGCCGTGGCAGCGGGCTACTTCACGGAAAGTTACAGGAGCCTGTAGCAGTCCAAGGAATGCGGCTTCATTTCTTCTTTCTCCGACTCCACGACCCGCAGATCCGCATGGATGCCCGAGTCGGAAATCTACGTAGCTCGATGATACGAGTCCACAGCGAAAAAAATGTAATCGATACGGTTCGTTTCAGATGTAACTCTCCACTAGAAGTTGGCGCTTGCTGACCCTTTCCTGCCTCAAGCAACCGGAGCACCACAACACAAACCCACCAAACCAGACATGTCACAAGCCATCATTGATCCCGAAGAAGTCCGTCGATTCGCTGCGGAGCTGAAACGTTTCAACGGCGACCTGCGCGAGCGCAGTTCTTCCCTCTTGGCGCGGTTCACCGCCCTGGGCGACACTTGGCAGGATCAAGAGCAGGAGAAATTCGCCAGTGAGTTCACTCAACTGATGAAGACTCTCAAATCATTCCTTGAGCTCTCGGAACGCCACACGCCTTACCTGCTGCGTAAGGCGGAGCGCATCCAACAATACCTCGACCAGCGGTAAGAAAACCCGCCTATGGACATGCAGGCCAATGTTTCCTCCATCGATTCGCTCGAAGCCTTCCGAGCGGATCTCATTCATTTTATCGAAAAGACGAAGGTGGCCCTCGAAGCAGCCGAAGGAGAAGTTCGCCGCACGCGCACATGGTTGGATGTGGATCAGACGAACTATTGGAAAACCCAGATGAAAGTGCGGATCAAGCAGTTCGATCAAGCGGAAGCCGAGCATTACAATGCACGAATCACCCGGCCTACCGAAAACCACGTAAGCCACAAGATGGCCGTAGCCAAAGCGCAGCGCCGGATCGTTGAGGCGGAGGAAAAGCTGCAGATGATCAAACGCTGGAGGATGCAATACGATAACCTCGCCACACCTCTCATACGCAGGCTCGATCCCGCCTTTTTTCTAGTCGGACATCATCTACCCAAAGGCGTTCACATGCTCGGTGAATCCATCAAGGCGCTCCAAGCCTATACCGAAAAATCCACCGCGCCGCAGCCCGCCGCGCCATCCACCGGGGAGGTGGTGGAGCCATGAGCGCGTCAGCCAGCCGGGGAATACTCACCATGGCCACACGCCAGTTGATGAGTCGCTGGGAGGAGACATCTCAATCTTGGCGCGACAGCAAGGCGAGTGACTTCGAGGCCACATACCTCGCCGACTTACAAGCCACCATCAGCGCTGCCATCCGAACCATCGAAGAACTCGATCAAATGTTAGAAAAAGTCCATGCAAACTGCGAATGAAGCCATAGATCCCCGCATGGTGAGTGAAGAGATCGACCGACTCCGGACGTCCATCATCGCGGTCACTTCGGCTGAAAAAAGCATACTCAAGACCAAGGTGGAAAAGCTTTCCGCCCTGCGGCGTGAGGAGCAGCAGCAAGAGGAAGTCCAAGTGCAGGCTCTGGAATACCGCATCCAAGCCATGCAGGAGGATTTCAAACTGCGTTTAGCGGCTCTTCATGCTGTCGCAAAGACCAGGACGGCACGCGTGGAACGGGCATACCATTCAAGCAAAACCGCGCTGGCACGGCGCACCCAGCAGATCAAGGATGAGCAAATCGGGCGTGTGCAGGGCGACCTGATGCACCGCCGCCAGATGCGCAAGACGGATCTCGATCAGGCAGCGTCCGCACGCGATACTTTGCTGCAAACCCTCGCGGAGGATCGTTCTAAACGTCTAGCGATCCGTAAGCGCATTCTCTCATCACTACGCAGTTTCAAGCCACTCATCCCATCATGGTTCAATGGATATAAGTCCGAAGCCACCGAGCAAGATACCCCCGAAAAGACCCGCTCCAATTTGTTAGAAACACTCGCCGCAGCGGATGAGGTCGCCGGATCTGCTGCCAAGCTTCCGTTGGCGGGATTTTTCAGATTCGTTCCTCTTTCCCTTCTGCTCACGGTTATCCTCGCATGCCATCTATGGTTCGGCTTGCGTGCCGGCGGTGGTGGACTTCGCTCCGTGATGCCGTCCTTGCTCATTTCCGAGACGGTGCTTCTTGTCGTCTGGGGTATCGCGCTATTCACGTCGCTCAAAGTCATCCGTCACGCGGCGAAACTACTCGGCGATGCCCGGGCGCTGGAAGCCGCTGCCACCCGCCAATCCGATGAGCGCCTCGCCGCATTCAAGCGGGGAATCAAAGACGTGGAAGCAGAGGAGGGAAAAAATCTCGGCGAAACGTTTCGTGAGTCCGGCGAAGAATCGCGTGCCCGCATATCGGAAGGGCAGAGAGATCTCGACGAACGCCTACACCGCCTGCCAGGACGCATGGAGCGCCATTATGGGAAACGCTTTGCGCGGCTGGAAGAGGATCGTGCGGCAAGTATCGACCGCGTGCGTGCGGAGTCTGCTGATCAAATGGGTGCATTCGTTGCGCAACAAGATCAGAAGAAAGCAATCATCGATGAGGAGTCCTCCACGGAGATTTCCAAACTCGTGCAAACATGGGATGCGACGGCGATTCACGCATTGGATCACCTGATTGACATGGGACGCGCGTCATTGAGTGCTTTTCCGCAGTGGAACCACGAGATTTGCCATACATGGACACCGCCGGAAGCCGCGCCCGATGCCCTGCGCATCGGCCATGTGCCAGTGAATGCCGAAAAACTCGCGGGAGGACTGCCGTCATCCGCCGCTTTCCGTCTCGCAGACTCCGGTCATTTCTTTGCGCCTCTAGCCATCGGATTTCCTCATCAAGCATCGCTCATGATCGAAACCGACGGCCCTGACGACGGCACTGCGGCACGTGCGCTGCAAGCCACGGCACTTCGCATCATCGCATCGTATCCGCCCGGCCGCGCCTCCTTCCTGTTCATCGATCCCGTGGGCTTGGGCAAGGACTTCGCAGGCCTGATGCACCTCGCCGACTACGAGGAAACCCTCATCACCAGCCGCATCTGGACGCAGACCACACACATCGAAGAGCGCCTCGCGGAGATCAATGAACATATCGAAAAGCTCATCCAGATGTATCTTCGAGATGAATATGAGGACATCCATGCTTACAACGAACAGGCGGGAACCATCGCCGAGAAAGACCGCTTTCTGGTCATCGCAGGATTTCCCGCTGCCTTCAGCGACACCGCCGCGAAACGGCTGCGCTCCATCGCATCCAGCGGCGCGCGCTGCGGCGTGCATCTTCTCATCCAGCGGGACATGCGCCAGCCATCACCGGATAGCGCACTTGACGATGATCTCCGCCGAACCTGCCTGCGCGTGGTTTTGAAAAACGGTGTGTTCCATCTTTCCGACGCGCCGCAAGGTGCCGACACCATACAGTTCGATCCCCCACCCTTGCCGGAAGACTCCGTGGAACTCGTCCACCGCATTGGCCGCGCGAGCATCGATTCCAGCCGCGTGCAGGTGCCGTTCTCACAAATCGCTCCACCAGAAGGCGAAGAGTGGAGCCTAGATACCACCGAGGAATTGCGCGTGCCCATCGGTCGCACCGGGGCGAAAAAGCTCCAGATGCTCGCCATCGGCAAAGGCACTCGCCAGCACATGCTCGTCGCCGGCAAGACGGGATCGGGCAAGTCCACCCTGTTTCATGTCATCATCACCAATCTCGCACGTTGGGCTTCGCCAGCGCAGGTCGAGTTTTATCTCGTGGACTTCAAGAAAGGCGTGGAATTCAAGTGCTATGGAGTGAAACACCTGCCGCATGCCCGTGTGGTGGCCATCGAGAGTGATCGGGAATTCGCGCTCAGCGTGCTGCAGAAAGTGGATGCCGAGTTGAAACGGCGCGGCGAACTCTTCCGCAAGGCCGGCGCCCAGGATGTGCCGGGATACAAACGCTCGGCGGGTGCGGGATCGATGCCCCGCACTTTGCTGCTCATTGACGAGTTCCAGGAGTTTTTCACCGAAGACGATTCCGTCGCGCAGGAAGCATCGTTGTTGTTGGATCGCATCGTCCGCCAGGGTCGAGCCTTTGGCATTCACGTCATTCTCGGTTCGCAGACGCTGGGCGGAGCCTACACCCTCGCCCGCGCCACACTCGGCCAGATGGTGATCCGCGTTGCCCTCCAGTGCAATGAGGCGGATGCGCATCTCATCATGGATGATGACAACCCCGCTCCGCGACTACTCACGCGCCCGGGCGAGGGAATCTATAACGATCAAGCCGGCACTCTCGCCGCGAACAGCCCGTTTCAAATCGTCTGGCTCCCCGAAAATGAGCGCGATGCGGTGCTCGACGAAGTGCTGCTACGTGCGAAGGCCGTCAGCGGAGTGCCGCAGGCACCCATCGTCTTCGAGGGCAACGCACCGGCGGACATCCGTGACAATGAGGCGATGCAACTCCTCTTGCGCGAACGCCCCGCCGCGCGTCCCAAGAAGGCACACGCCTGGCTCGGCGCGCCGAATTCCATCAAGGGTCACACCGAGGCGGCGTTCCAACGCCAGAGCGGCAGTCACCTGCTGATCGTCGGCCAGTCAGAGGAGCGCTCGCTTTCGATGTTAACCGTCACCACCACCGCGCTGGCCCTGCAGTTTCCAACCGGGCAAGCGGAGTTCGTCATCCTCGATCCGCATGCGACGGAGGAGGAGGGATGGTATCACAAACTCGCCGCCGTTCTCCCTAACAAGGTGCGCGTAGGTGGCCCGGCAGAAGTATCCGAGCTGATGACCTCGCTCGCTGCGGAGCTGGCCGCACGTGGACCAACATCCGGGCGGGACGCTCCTGAAATGTTTCTTATCATCCATGATCTGCAACGCTTCAAGGCGCTCAAGCCGGATGATGACTTCCGGTTCTCACTCGATGATGACGGTGCTCCCGTCAGTCCCTCCAAAGTCTTCGCCGATCTGTTAGGCGAGGGCGGCCCCTGCGGCATGCATGTCATCACTTCGACGGATTCATGGAGCAACGTCAGCCGCTGGATACCCCGCAAGTTGATGGCGGAGTTTGAAATGCGCGTGCTTTTCCAAATGAGCGCCAACGACTCGGCCAATTTGATCGACTCCCCCGCCGCTTCGACCCTCGGCCTCCACCGCGCCATGTTTTTCAATGAACACCTCGGCACCATCGAAACCTTCCGCCCCTATGCCTTGCCGGACGATTCATGGATCGAGAGCCTTGCAGATGCGTCGAAGAAATAGATGGCGGTGCTTGAATCGGAGTATGACCACCTAGAAACGATCAATCCATCGAGGCTTTGGCGTTCTTTGTGATCGGTCGCTTCGATTGCATTCCGTCTCCCGCTATCAGTCCGAAGCCTTCGGCTCTTCCGGCTTCTTCTTGTAGGTGCTCTGCACGTAAACCTCGCGCAGCTCCTTCATGCCGATCTCGCAGGGGCTTTGCGCCATGAGGTCGGCTCCCTTGTTGTTTTTCGGGAAGGCGATGACCTCGCGGATGCTGTCCTCGCCGGCGACGAGCATGGCAATGCGATCAAGTCCCAGCGCGAGGCCGCCGTGGGGCGGCGCGCCGAAGCGGAAGGCATCGAGGATGTGCGCGAACTTGATCTGCTGCTCCTCCGGGCTGACTCCGAGCACCGCGAACATCTTCGCCTGGAGATCCTTTTCGTGAATCCGGATCGAGCCGCCGCCGAGTTCGTAGCCGTTGAGCACGACGTCGTAGGCCACCGCCCGGACGTTGGCGTAATCGCCTTTTTCCAACAGCTCCATGTCATCCGGATGCGGGCGTGTAAAAGGATGGTGGACGGCGCACCAATCACCGCTCTCCTCATCGTGGGCGAGCAGCGGGAAATCGATGACCCACAGGAAATTGAAGGCGGTGCTGTTTTTCAGAAGCTCCATCATCACCGCGCATTCCGAGCGCACGCGGCCTAGGATGGTGCTGACGCTGTCACGCGAACCGGCGGCGAAGAAAACGATGTCGCCCTCCTCAAGGTTCATCTTCGCGGTGACGGCTTCCTTTTCCGCATCGGAGAAAATTTTCCAAAGCGGGCTCTTGTATTCGCCGTTCTCGAGCTTGATGAAGGCGAGGTTTTTCACCGGAAGCCCCGCTTGCACGGCGATCTCGTTGAGCCGGTTCATCTGACCCGTGGTGATGCCCGCGAAGCCCTTCGCGTTGATCGCGCGGACGACGCCACCGCCATCGAGAATGCTGCGGAAGATCTTGAACTCCGTCGCGCCGAACACGTCGGCGAGGTCGGTGATTTTCATATCGAAGCGCGTGTCCGGCTTGTCGGAGCCGTAGATATCCATCGCCTCGCGGTAGGTCATGCGCGGGAATTCGACAGGCAGATCGATGCCGAGCCCGGCCTTGAACATCGCGCCAAGCAAGCCCTGGACGAGTTTGATGATATCTTCCTGGCCGACAAAGCTGGCCTCGAGGTCGATCTGCGTGAACTCCGGTTGACGATCCGCACGAAGATCCTCATCTCGGAAACAACGGGCGATCTGGTAGTATTTCTCAATCCCTGCGACCATGAGCAGTTGCTTGTATTGCTGCGGTGCCTGCGGGAGCGCGTAGAATTTCCCGGGGTTCAGGCGGGACGGCACGAGGAAATCGCGCGCGCCTTCGGGGGTCGGGTTGGAAAGGATCGGCGTCTCGATTTCGAAGAAACCGGAATCGTCGAGGTAACGGCGCGCGGCCGAGGTGATCTTGCTGCGCTGGCGAATGTTTTTTCCCATGCGCGGGCGGCGCAGGTCGAGGTAGCGGTATTTCATCCGGATGTCCTCGTTGGAAAGCTCCTTGTCGAGTTGGAAGGGAAGGACGTCCGCCTTGTTCACGATCTCCAGCTTGCTCGCCACGATCTCGACCCTGCCGGTGGACATCTTGTCGTTCTCAGCGCCCTCAAGCCGCTTCGCGACCTTTCCCGTAACACGCACCACATCCTCTTCGCGCAGCGAGTGGGAAAGCTCCGCGACAACCGCGTCCTCTTCCGGACGGAACACGCATTGCGTCAGCCCCTCGCGGTCGCGGAGGTCGATGAAGATCACACCGCCGTGGTCACGCGCGGAATTCACCCAACCGATCAAGGTGACGGTTTGGCCGATGTGGCTTTCTTTGAGTTCGTTGCAGTGATGAGTACGCATGGTCGTTGAAGAGAAGATTTTTTAACCGCAGATGGACGGGATGGACGCAGATGGAAGAGGGGATAATTAAGAAGTGGATTTTTGGGAAAGAGTGACTCTACGAAACTCAAGTTTGGAGTATTTAAAATTAAGGATGAGACCTACCTGAAGACCAGTGACGCGCAGGTAATTCAGCATCTGACCGATTTCATGATCGGTAATGCGGGGAATGGTTTTCGTGTCGACGACTATTTTCCCGAAAACGATGAGATCGGGAATGAATTCGCCGACTGTGATGTCGCGATGATGGACAGGAAAGCGAGGCTGCTGGAGAAAGTGAATTTCCTGATGCCGGAATTCAACCACAAGCGCGTTCTCATACACTTTCTCATGGAAGCCATGCCCCACTGTATTCAAAACGGTAAACGCACAGCCGATCACCCGCTCCGTCTCAAGAACATGTATCTCTTCTCTTCCATCTGCGTTCATCCCGTTCATCTGCGGTTAAATTCCTCTTTCACACTAGCAAAGGGCCGTCGGGTTCGGTGAGGCGTTGGGAAATCCATTCCACAAGAGAGGCGGCGTCGCATTCCTCCTCGGTGCGGCTGGCGAGGATTTTGATTTTCACGCGGGGAAATTCCTCGCCGATGATCACCGCGAACCTCGCGCCACATTTCTCGGCGGCTTGGAATTGCTTGGCGACTTTCGCGTCGGAGAGCGGGAGATCGACGGAAACGCCGGCGCGGCGCATTTCGGTGACGAGCTTGAGGGCGTCGTCACGGCGGCTGGCGTCGGGCACGACCACGTAAACCTCGCAGCCTGCGGAGTTGCGCTGGAGCCAGACTTCCATCTGCATGGCGGCATGGGTGGTTTCCTCGATGAGGTTGCGGATCACGTAATCGCCCATCGCGAAACCGGTCGCGGGCATGTCCACCGCGCCGTCGGAAATTGTTTTCACCAGCGTGTCGTAGCGACCGCCGCCCGCGACGGCACGCATGGACTTTTTCGAATCAAACACCTCGAAGACAACACCTGTATAATAAGCGAGGCCGCGGACGATGGAGAGATCCAGTTCGACGAAAGCGCCGAAGCCGCGGGCAGTGAGATCCGCGCGGATCGCGTCGTAGGCTTCCGAGGCGTTCGCGGGGTTCGCGACGAAGGCTTTCACCTCCTCCAAGGTCATCCCGAAGGACGCGAGTTTTGCGGTCAGAACTTCCGGTTTCTCGCGTTCCAGCTTGTCCACGAGACCGAGGAAATCTGACATCCGCTCGTCATCGACGCCCTTGCCTGCTGCGAATTTCAGCCATGCGTTGCGGTCGGAGACGCGCACCACGAAATCGCCGGCGACGAAGCCGAAGGAGAGCATCGTCTCGATCGCCAGCGCGATCAGCTCCGCATCCGCGCCCGGCCCGGCCTCGCCGAGGATATCGACATTGAACTGGTGAAATTCGCGGCCGCGCCCTTTTTGCGGTTTCTCATAACGGAAGCACTGCCCGATCTCGAACCACTTGAGCGGCTTCGGATACTGGCGCTGCTCCACCGCCACGATCCGGGCGAGTGATGCCGTCACCTCAGGCCGCAGGGTCACATCCCGCCCGCCTTGATCCTCGAAACGGAACAACTGCGAGGAAAGCTCGCCGCCGGACTTTTTCAGATACAGCCCGGTGTCCTCAAGGATGGGCGTTTCATACTCCACATACCCGCAGCGCCGCGCGACACCGCGCCACGTCTCGAACAGGTAATTCCGCACCGAGCATTCACGGGGTGTGAAGTCTCGGAAGCCGGGGAGCGCTTGGAATACGGTGGATGCCATGGTTCGGGGGGCGCGACAATGCACAGCGATCCCGACTTATCAAGCCAAACTCTCACAGGAGACTCAAGACTTGGAGACTCAAGACACAAGAGAAGAGGGGCTTTGTGGGCGTTTAAAAAAATTTCCTGCGCTGGCAGAAAATCCTTGCACGACCTCCGTTGCTCCGCTTTCTTACCGCCCGCGCCGCGACCAACGACCCGTTCGTCTATCGGTTAGGACTCCAGGTTTTCATCCTGGCAAGAAGGGTTCGACTCCCTTACGGGTCGCCATCGTTTTTCAAAGAAACGTAGGCATTTCATGGTTAAATCAGCCTCCGATCAGAGCACCGCTCCCCGGAGGCTTTTTTCTTTCCCCTATAAACCCCATCCCGTGAGTCCCCAGCAAAAAGCCGCCTTCATCGCGGGATGCAAAACGAGCCACCCCATCTCTGCGCTCACCTGCTACGATTTCCCCACCGCACGGCTGCTGGACGAGGCGGGCATCGATATCCTACTAGTCGGCGATTCGCTGGGCATGGTCGTCCTCGGATTTCCTGACACCACCCACGTCACGCTCGCCCACATTCTCCACCATCTGGAGGCCGTCGCCCGTGCGAAGCCTAAAGCTCTAGTCATCGCCGATCTTCCCATTCACACCTACGACAGCCCGGAACAGGCTTTGGAAACCGCGCGGAAACTCGTCGCCGCTGGGGCCGACGCGGTGAAGCTGGAGGGCGGCATCCGCCAAGCAGAGAAAGTCCGCGCGATTACCTCCGCTGGCATCCCCGTCTGCGGCCATCTCGGCATGCTGCCGCAGCGTGTCCTTGAGGAGGGAGGATACCACAAGAAAGGCAAAACGCCGGAGCAAGCCAGAGCCATCCTCGAAGGTGCGGAAGCTCTGATCGCGGCGGGTGTTTTCGCGATCATCCTGGAGTCCGTCACGCCAGTCACCTCGCGGGAAATCACCGCCGCCATCTCCGTTCCCACCATAGGTATCGGCTGCGGGGTAGGCACCTGCGATGGCGAGATCGCCGTCATCACCGACCTTCTCGGCTCCTTCCCATGGTTCGTGCCCCCCTTCGCCAAACCCGAGGCTAATCACGCCGCCGCCACCACCGCCGCCGCGAGAAAGTATGTCTCCCGAGTGAGTGGGAATAGTTAAACGTTATTTGTTATTGGTTAGAAGTGGAAGACCCCGCAGCAATCCTCTTCCTTGAGGTTTAAAATTTAGAGTTTAAAGTTTCGTGCTTCTTTACCTCCACATCCCCTTCTGTCACCGCATCTGCCCTTACTGCTCGTTCTACAAGCACACGCCGGGCGGCACGCTCATCGGCGAGTTCATTGCGGCACTGGGCGCGGAGGCAATAGGGAGAAGGGGTTTGCAACCCCTTTCCCGGAACCCTAGCAAATCGAAAGGGGTTGCAAACCCCTCCTCCATCTACCTCGGCGGCGGCACGCCCTCGATGCTCTCACCGAAGCATCTCACCGACCTTTTCACCTCGTTGAAAAATACCTTCGACCTCTCGAAAACCACCGAGATCACCCTGGAGGCGAACCCTGCCACCTTCGACCTCTCGAAGGCGGAGCTTTTCCGCTCGCTCGGCGTGACCCGCGTCTCGCTCGGCATTCAGTCGTTTTCCCCGCATGTTTTGGAAACGCTGGGCCGCGAGCACTCGCCGGAAGAGGCCTCGGAATCCGTCGCCATCCTCCGCGCGGCGGGCATCCCTTCCGTGAACATCGATCTCATGTTCTCCATCCCCGGCCAGTCGCTGGCGGATTGGGAAAGCACCCTGCGCCACGCCGTTTCGCTGAAGCCCGACCACATCTCCGCCTACAACCTCACCTACGAGGAGGACACAGCGTTTTTCGATTCCCTGAAAAACGGCACCTACGCAGAGAACGAAGATCACGACGCCGATCACTACCACCTCGCCGAAAACATCCTCACCGCCGCCGGCTTCGATCACTACGAGACCTCGAACTACGCCCAACCCGGCCACCACTCGCAGCACAACCAAGGCTACTGGGAGGGCGCGGATTACCTCGGCCTCGGTCCATCGGCGGTTTCCACGATCCATGGCGTCCGGGAAAAAAACATCCCCGACACCTCCGCTTACATCCGGCAGGTCAACTCCATCGGCCACGCGATCCACGAAACGGAATCCCTCTCCCCTGACCAGCGCCGCATCGAACTCATCGCCCTCGGGCTACGAACTA
>JAYTOE010000088.1:0-1605 GCA_043747935.1 Akkermansiaceae bacterium | reverse complement strand
CGCCGCCGCGTTATCGATGGCCACCGCTGCACCCGATGGGAAACAGCTTTTCACCACGAACTGCTCCGCCTGCCACATGCTCGACCAGATGGTGGTCGGACCCTCGCTGGCGGAGATCCGGAGCCTTTACAACGGCAAGCCGGATGACTTCGTGAAATGGTCGGTCGCTCCGCAGAAAAAACGCCCCGGCGCGATCGAGATGCCCTCGATGGTGCATGTCGGTGAGGAGGGTCTGCTCGCGATCTACGGCCATGTGATGGAGGTTTCCAAAGGCGTGGTGGAGAAGAAACAGGAGAAGGGCGATCCCTTCGCGGCGGCGGCAACCCAAGCCGCCCGCCCTCAGGTGCAGCGAATTTTCATGCCCGATGCCAGCCCGGCGTCTATCGCGGTGGCGCTCGATGATGCGAGTTCGCTCTGCTGGGATGCCGGGAGTTGCCGCCTTCGCTACGCATGGACGGGAGGGTTCATCGATGGGTTTCCCTACTGGCAGGGCAATGGCAGCAGCTTGGCGAAGATCGTAGGAACCGTGAAATACACGGAGCAGGCATCGCCTTTCGGCAAGGACGCGGCGGTGAAATTCCTAGGCTACAAGGTCAAGGGCGGGCTGCCGGTTTTCCGATACAAGGTCGGCGAACGCATGGTGACCGAGGCCTACTCGCCGGTCGGTGGAGGTGTGGGCTTTGTCAGATCGTTCACCGTTGCTACGCCCGCCCCGCTTGTCCTCGATTTTCCCGAGCAAAGCGGTGTCTCCATCACCGCCGACAAAGGTAAGCTGGTCGGCGGCAAGCTCACCCTCACGGCCGCCGAAGCCGCCGCATTTAACCTCACCTTTTCCCTGAAATGAAAACCGCCGCCTTTCTCGCCTGGATCACGCTCGGTGCCGCCGCCTACGGATGGACGGAGCATTTCACTTTCGAAAACGTCGCGACCCCGCCCGGGATGGATCCGCAGGTCGGGGCGATGGACAGGCTGCCCGACGGGCGGATCGCTGTGGCCTTCCACCGTGGCGAGGTGATGTTTTTTAATCCCGCCGACAGCTCATGGAAACTTTTCGCGAGCGGATTGCAGGAACCGCTCGGCATGCTGGCGGAGGCCGATGGCAGCGTGCTCGTGATGCAGCGCGCGGAACTCACGCGGCTGAGGGACACCGACGGCGATGGCGCCGCCGACGAGTATGAGACCGTGTTCGACGATTTCGGCATGTCGGGGAACTACCATGAATTCGCCTACGGCCCGGCGCGGGATGCGGAGGGGAATCTCTTCATCGTGCTCGGCGTGGCCTCGAACGGCGCGCCGATGGCGAAGGAAATACGCGGTGAGTTTTCCGAGATCGGGCAGGTGGATTTCAAGGGCATGACCACCCGTGAAACCTGGGGCAAGAACCGCGGCCCCGCCGGCCGGATGTATTCCCGCGTGAAGTGGCGCGGCTGGGTGCTGATGCTCTCGCCCGACGGGAAAAAGATGGAGCCCTTCGCCAGCGGTTTCCGCTCGCCGAACGGGATCGGGTTCGATGCGAAAGGGCGCTTGCTCATCACCGACAACCAAGGCGACTGGCGCCCGACCAGCCCGCTTTACGATGTGAGAAAGGGTGGCTTTTACGGGCAT
>JAYTOE010000087.1:0-11789 GCA_043747935.1 Akkermansiaceae bacterium | reverse complement strand
TCCTTTCCGCAGAACGCCAGGTCGCGCACGCTGATTCGGGTGGCATCGCGCTTCCCGCCCGCGCCGCCGCAAGTGACCACGGGCAACCCGCGCCTGTGGCATTCCGCGATCAGCAAGGCCTTGTGGTTCATCGAGTCGATCACATCGATCACGCCGGAGATCTCGCCGCCAAGAACCTCCTCCACGGATCGTTCCGTGAAAAAGCCCTCGATCACCTCCACCTCGCATTCCGGGTTGATCGCGCGGACACGCTCCGCCATCGCCGCGGTTTTCTGCCGCCCGATTTGGCCGTCCATCGCGTGGAGTTGACGGTTCACGTTGGTGATGCAGATTTCATCGAGATCGACCATGCGGATTTTCCCGATGCCCGACCGCGCCAGCGCCTCGACCGTCCATGAGCCGACCCCGCCGATCCCGACCACCACTACTCGCGCGGCCGCGAAGCGCTCCAGCGCGCGTGTGCCGTATAGGCGCGCGATACCGCCGAAGCGGTTTTTGGTGTTTTCGTTCAGCATTCGGGCGGAGCTTCTGACTTGCCGCTGTGGCTTTCAATGCCGATCTGATGTGACTTTGGTTGTCGGGCAGCAGGATGCAGCCCCTCCTTGCGCTTGCGCGTTCCGGCGTCCATCATCGCTGCGTGCGGGAAATTCTCATTACGATTGGCGATCCCGCGGGGATCGGGCCGGAGATCATCGATGCCGCGCTGGCTTCCGGGAAACTTCCCAGGGGTTTTACTTTCCGCGTGATCGGGGATCGCGCGGCGGGAGTGCCCGGAAAGCCGACACGCGAATCCGCGCGGGCGGCGCTCGATGCCCTGGAGGAAAGCGTGCGGCTGCTGCGCGAAACGGAGGCCGCCGCCGTGGTCACGGGGCCGGTCTCGAAGGAGGGTTTGCAGGCGCTCGGTTTCCCGTTTCCCGGGCAGACGGAGTTTTATGCGGATGCTTTCGGTTGCGCCGAATACGGCATGCTTCTCACCGGCCCGCATCTAACAGTCGGCCTCGCGACGATTCACAACGCCCTCGCCGAGGTGCCGCGCTTGCTTACGGCGGACGGCATTTTCCGGATCGGGAAACTTACGGCGGATTTCCTCCAGAAAAAGGGCATCGCCGCCCCACGCATCGCCGTCTGCGGGCTCAATCCCCACGCGGGCGAGAACGGCGCGTTCGGCGACGAGGAGAAAACCGTCATCGCGCCCGCTATCTCCGCACTCAACGAAACGGGACTTGCCTTCTTCACCGGCTCGCATGTGCCGGATGCGATTTTCCGCGACGCCGCGCAGGGGAAATATGACGCCGTCCTCGCGATGTATCACGATCAAGGCCTCATCCCGCTGAAGCTGTTAGACTTTGATGAGGCGGTGAACGTCACGCTCGGCCTGCCGAAGCCTCGCACCAGCCCGGATCACGGCACGGCGTTTTCCATCGCGGGAAAAGGCGAGGCGAACCCCGCCTCGATGATCGCGGCGATCCGCTTGGCGTGCGCGTTGGCGTGAGGTCAGTTCAGTACCAGATGGTGTTGGTTTGCCCGGCTTCCTCGCTGCCCATGAAGAGCCAGCATGTCCTACGCAGCTATCTACGTGTTGGGATTTGAGGACGACCCGGATGCCTCGTCCTATTGCCCGCGCTGCCACGGCATGTTCCTGAAAGGGAGGGAAACCTGTGGTGATTGCGGAGACATGCCTCTGAGACCGTTCTGAGTTTCGATTTCCGACGCCTCAACTGCCTCGTCTTCGTGTTTGACCACCTACGCCCACCTCCGCATCTTGCGCGCATGACATCGCTGAAGCCACTGGCACTTTGCCTGTTCGCCGTTCTTTCCATTTCCTCCTGCGGAGGGAATCCGCCGCCGCGCCCTGTCACCACCACTCAGGGCGGAGGAGAGCCGGCACGTGTCGGTTCCGTCCCGCGCACGCCGCCGCCAGCCGTCGCCGCGGAGAGCGTCCTCGTCATGGATGCCGATGGCGGACGGGTTCTCTACGCGAAAAACGCCGACAACGTGCGCCCCGTGGCCTCCACACAGAAAATCATCACCGCCCTCTGCGTGCTCGACGCGGGAAACCTCGAGAAGCCCGTGGTCATCTCCGCCTACGATACCGCCTGCGAGCCTACGAAACTCTATCTGAAGCCGGGCGAAAGATACACCCGCCGCGAATTGCTCAAAGTGCTGATGGTGAAAAGCGCGAACGACGTCGCCCGCGCGCTGGCCCGCGATGTCGGTGGCAGCGTGGAGGGTTTTGCCGCGATCATGAACCGCAAGTGCCAGCAGCTCGGCATGCGCAACTCACACTTCGTGAACCCGCACGGCCTCACCGAGCCCGGCCAGTATTCCACCGCCCGCGACATGGCCATCGCCGCCCGCGCCGCCCACCGCAGCCCGCTGATCCGCACGTATGCCGCCACCAAATCCTACACTTTCAAATTCAACGACGGTCGCGCCCGTCTGCTCGAAAACACCAACAAGCTCCTCAAGACCGTCCCTTTCTGTGACGGGATGAAAACCGGCACCACCAACGCATCCGGGCGCTGCCTCATTTCCAGCGGCAGCATCAACGGACGCTCCGTGATCTGCGTCGTCCTGAAGTCGAATACTTCCAATATCTGGTCGGATTCGGAAAAACTTCTCCGCTGGTCACTCGAACGGCCTGCGGCGGAATAAATTTCAAATCTCAAAATTCAAACTCCAAGAAGAGTCACTCTGTCAGCATGACTCCTCGCCAACAGCTTGATGCTCTCGCGAACCAGCGGCTCATGCGCACCCTAACGCCCGTCGGCTCCTGCGGATCGCGGGTCACGCTAGACGGGCGCGAGCTCTGGAACTTCGCCTCGAACGACTACCTCGGTCTCGCCCAACATCCGGCGGTCGCCGCGGCGTTTATGGAAGGCATCGGGAAATATGGAACCGGTGCGACAGCCTCCCGCCTGATTACCGGCAGCGCCGCCCCGCACCATGCGCTTGAGGAAATTCTCGCCACCGCGAAACGCACCGAGGCAGTCCTCACTTTCACCTCCGGCTACAACACCGCCCTGAGCGCGATCCCCGTCATCGTCGGGAAAGTCGATGTCGTTCTGTTAGATCGGCTCGCCCACGCATCGCTCATCGACGCCGCCCGCATGTCTGGAGCGACCCTCCGCGTCTTCCCCCACAACGACACCTCGAAGCTCGGCGCGATCCTTTCCAAGCTCCGCGCGAAACACGCCTCCGCCCGCATCCTCGTCGTCACGGAATCCGTTTTTTCGATGGACGGCGATCTTTGCCCGCTCGCGGAAATCCTCGACCTCTGCGAAACGCACGGCGCGCTGCTGCTGCTGGACGAGGCGCACGCCACCGGAATCCTCGGTCCGCAGGGAATGGGTCTCGCCGAGCAGCTCGGGCTCCAGGGGAAAATCCCGTTCCAGATGGGCACGCTCAGCAAAGCGGTCGGCCTCTCCGGCGGATACCTCGCGGCGTCGCGGGATTGGATCGATCTCATCGCGAACCGCGCCCGGCCATTCATCTATACGACCGCGCCGCCGCCCGCGCTGGCTCATGCCGCGATCGCTGCGATCGGGATCATCCGTTCCGATGAGGGAAAATCGCTGCGCGAAACGCTTTTCCAAAACATCGCGATCCTGCGGAAAAATCATCCCAGCGCGATCATCCCGCACATCCTCGGCGACAACGAAACCACCCTCGCCGCCTCCGCCGCGCTGCGGGAGAAAGGCTTCCTCGCGCCCGCCATCCGTTTCCCCACCGTCCCGCAAGGCAGCGCCCGCCTGCGCATCACCGTCTCCGCCACGCATCCGCGGGAGGCAGTCGAGGCGCTTGCCGCGGCGCTGGCGGGATGACCGCACCTCCGTCCTTGCGCTTTTCCGCCGTTTCCTGAAACCTCCGCGCATGGATTACGCCACCGAAACCGAAGTCGCCGAAGCAGCGAAGCATCTCCGCTCCCTCAGCCAAGGTCTCAACCGCGTGCTTTTCGGCCAGGAGGAGATCATCGAGCTGGTCATCACCGGCATCCTCGCCCGCGGCCACATCCTGTTGGAAGGCCTGCCGGGTCTCGGGAAAACTGAACTTGTGAAAGGCCTCTCGAAGCTCCTCCGCCTCGAGAACAAGCGCGTCCAGTTCACCCCCGATCTCCTGCCCGGCGATATTACGGGAAACCCCGTACTTCAGGAGGTCGATGGTCGCCGCGAGTTCGTTTTCCAGCCCGGCCCGCTGTTTGCGAACATCGTCCTCGCCGACGAGATCAACCGCGCCTCGCCGAAAACGCAGTCCGCCCTGCTGGAGGCGATGCAGGAGCGCCGCGTCACCGTACTGGGAAAAACCCACGAGCTGCCGCTGCCCTTCTTCGTACTCGCCACGCAGAACCCCATCGAGCTCGAAGGCACCTACCCGCTGCCCGAGGCGCAGCTCGACCGCTTCCTTTTCAAGCTGGAGATCACCCGCAACGATGTCGCCACGCTGCAGCGCATCGTTTCCCACCGCGAGATCGGCACCGAGCCTGTGGTTGAGCCGATCATGACCGGCGAAACGCTCACCAGCCTGCTCGCCCTCGTCCGCCGCATCCACATGCCGGATGTCGTTGCGAACTACATCGCGCGGCTCGTCGATTCCACCCACCCCGGCCAATCGGAAACCGCCGCGCTGATCCGTTTCGGAGCCAGCCCCCGCGCCGCCCTCGCCATGGCCTCCGCCGCGAAAGCCCGCGCCCTCCTCCACGAGCGAGTGAACGCCTCCTTCGAGGATGTGAAAGCCATCGCCCCCGCCGTGCTGCGCCACCGCATCGTGCTCGATTACAACGCCCGCGTGGACGGCCACTCGCCGAACTCCGTCGTGGCCACGCTCCTCAAACAGGTGCCCTTCCAAGACTCCCCCACCCCGAAAACCCTCGTCCCCGCGTAATGTGGCTGCGGCGTCTCGCCGCAGGCCGTGCAAGCTGCGTCTCGCAGCGAAACCCCAAATTCACAAGGAATGAACCGCCTCCTCCTCGCTCTCCTCGTTTCCCTAACTTCTCTCCAAGCCCAGGAAACACTTTTCCGCCAGATCGCCGACACCAAGACCGATACGCATATCGAGGCCATGGCGTTGTTCTCGAACCCCAGCCTCGGCGGCTTCCATCCCGTCCGCGTCACCATCGTCAACAACCAGAAGTTCCAGCACAATGTCTTCCTCGATTTCAGCGATTCCACGAGCTACGGCGACGGGCTGAGCTGCACTTCGAACTTCTCCTATGCCATTCCTCCGGGAAAAACGGTCGTCGCGGATATCCTTGTGCCGCTTGCCGTCCATAATGGCGACCAAAACAACCCCAATTTCACCGTCAACCTCACAGGCACGATGGGGAAAGCCTCGGGTTCCGCGAACACGAACTTTTCACCGGCTTATCCCAACGTCCTCCTAAGTGATACACTCTACAGCCCGAACGGTTCCTCGCTCGACAGCGAGGCCACCACACGCGGCCACTCCGGCTACGGCGGGAGCAGAAACTTCGCGTCGCAATTCGATCCCAAGCGCCTACCCGACGACTGGCGCGCCTTCTCCGGTTTCGACACGATCATGCTCACCGAAGCCGATTGGGCGGATATCCCTCCCGGCCCGAAGAACGGCATCACCTCATGGGTGCGGCTTGGCGGGCAGCTCGTCGTTTACGCCAGCGGAAACCCAACCGCCGCTTCCCTCGGAATGCCCCAAGACCCCGGTTTCGGCGATGCCCGTATCGAACGCATCGCCTCCGACCTCCGCCTCGACCCCGTTGACACCGTCGATCTCGCCTACGACAAGCGCACCACCAAGCACCGCCTCGCCGCCATCACCAGCGATTTCAACTCACTCTGGCCTCTGCAGAAGTCCTTCGGCGAGAAATCGTTCAACTACATCCTCTTCGTCCTCATCCTCCTCGCCTTCGGCATCCTCGTCGGGCCGGTGAATCTTTTCGTCTTCGCGAAATCCGGCCGCCGCCACCGCCTGTTCATCACCACCCCGCTCATCTCCATCGGCACCTCGCTGATCCTCATCGCACTCATCGTTTTCGAAGATGGATTCGGCGGAAATGGCACCCGGCTCACTCTGATGGAAGTCCGCCCGGACGGAAACCAGAACGCCGCCTTCATCCATCAGGAGCAGTTTTCCCGCAGCGGCGTGATGACCTCGCCGTCATTCACCGTGGAAACAGCGGCACTCGTCGCCCAAGTGCCGCTCGCCAAGAGCCGCTGGTCCCGCTTCACCTCCGGCTACGGCACCTCGGGCAGCTACGATCTCCAGCCCACATCCGACGGACTTTTCGCGAACGGCGATTGGTTCAAGAGCCGCTCCGAGCAAGGCCAGCTCATCACCGCCGTCCTCCCCACGCGCGGCCGCATCGAGGCCACCAACGATCCCGGCACCGTCGTCTCCACCTTCGATTTCCCCATCGAAACGCTCCTCTACCGCGACCCCGACGGCCAATGGCACCGCGGCGAGAACATCGCAAAGGGCGAGCCTTCGAAGCTCACCCCCGTCGATCCCACCATGGTGCAGCCGATCCTGAACGACACCGCCAAACGCTTCACCGAGCGCAACGCCGCCTTCCTCCGCCGCGTCTCCGACCGCAACGACAGCTACATCGCCTTCGCCAAACAGGCACCCGCCATCGCAACACACCCCGGCATCGACTGGAAATCGGACACCGTCATCACCGGCCCCCTCGCCCGCTGAAAATTCAAAGTTTAAAATTTAAAGTTTCATGAGCAACGCCGCCATTACCGTCCATAACCTTTACCGCTTCTTCGGGCCGCTTCAGGCAGTGAATGGCGTGTCTTTCGAAATACCCCACGGTTCCGTCTGCGGCTTCGTCGGCGCGAACGGTGCGGGGAAAACCACCACCATGCGCATCCTCGCCAGCCTCGACTACCCAACCATGGGTCATGCCGAGATCTGCGGGATCAACGTGACACACCACCCCGCGGAAGTCCGCCGCCTGATCGGCTGGATGCCGGATCATTTCGGGAACTACGACAACATGACCGTCCTGGAATACCTGGACTTCTACGCCCGCGCGCTCGGCTACAAGGGCGCGGAGCGCCGCCAGCGCATCGATGAGGTCATGGATTTCACCGACCTCGTCCCGCTCGCCGACCGCTTTTCCAACAAGCTCTCCAAGGGCATGACCCAGCGCCTCTGCCTCGGTCGCTCGTTGCTGCACGATCCGCAGGTGCTGATCATGGACGAGCCCGCCGCCGGCCTCGACCCCAAGGCGCGCGTGGAGCTCAAGCACCTCATCCGCGTCCTCGCCAAGGAGGGCAAAACGATCTTCATCTCCTCCCACATCCTCTCCGAGCTCGGCGAGATGTGCGATTCCCTGCTGTTCATCAACAACGGCCGCATCGTCCACCACGGCGATTCGGAATCGCTGAAGAAATCCACCGACATCCTCGGCGGCGTACTTTACGACGTGCAGCTCGACGGCGATCCGCAAGCGCTCTCCGACTGGGCCGTGCTGCAGCCGAACATCGAGTTCCTTGAGTCCCGGAAAAACGGCGGCCGCATCCGCATCGATACCGAAGACCCGAACAAGGCCGCCGACGTCCTCGCCCGCATGATCAAGGATCAGCTCCGCGTCGTCGATTTCCACCGCGAGCAGCGCAACCTCGAGGACGCCTTCATCGACATCTTGGCGAACCTGGAGAAAAACCAACCCGCCTTCGCCACTCCGCCCCCCCTCCCCCCGCAGGCACCCCTCCCCCCGCAGGCACCCTTCATCCCCGCCGAGCCACCCTACGATCCGTAGTGCCCCCTCTTCCTTAGAGTTTAAAATTTAAAGATTAAAGTTTCCCCACATGCACCTCTTCGATTTCCCCGACCGCCTCTCCCCCATGCTCGTCAAAGAGCTGCGCCAGGGGATGCGCACCCGCGCCTTCGTGGGCGTGTTCCTCGCGCTCCAGATCATCCTCGGCGTGATCCTGCTTTCCGCCGGCGCGGCCGCCTCCTCGGATGACGCGGGAAGCACGATCTCGAACATCATCTTCATCTTCTTCTCCATTGCCGTGCTGATCATCCAGCCGATGCGCGGCATCTCCTCGCTGTCCTCTGAGATCAAGGGCAACACTATCGACATGATGGTGCTCACGCGCCTCTCGGCATGGCGCATCGTCACGGGAAAATGGGCGTCCATCGTGAGCCAGTCCGCGCTACTGCTCGTGACCATCATCCCTTACCTCATCCTCCGCTACTTCTTCGGCGGCATGAACCTGATCGGGGAGATCGTGTTCCTCGCCGTGCTGTTCCTGACCTCCGCCACGCTGACCGCCATCACGGTCGGCCTTTCCGCTTCGTCCTCGGTAATCCTCCGCTCCGTGCTCCCGATGATCGCCTTGCCCATCGGCGCGATTTTTCTGCTCACGGCACTCTTTAGCGGATTCAGCGGCAGCAGCATGTCCACCTTCTTCTCACTCGCCACGGATGAGTCGCGCATGTTCATATCCATCTACCTTGCAGCCTGCATGTACTACGGTTTCTTCGTGCTCTCCGCCGGCACCTCGCTGATCGCGCCTTATGCGGAGAACCACTCCACCCTCCGCCGCCTCATCGCCCTCGTCGTAACCATCATCGCCGCCGTCCTCGGCTCGATGTCTTTCACGGATACCGATGATCTGCCTTTCATCCTCAACCTCGTGCTGCTGCCGATCTTTGCGATTTCGCTCTCGGAGTTCGCGCCGCTCGCTGCTCCGACCTATCGGAAATTTGCGAAACATGGCGCTCCGGGACAACTCTTGGGATTCTTCCTTTTCCCCGGCTGGTCGTCGGGGTTCTTTTTCTGCCTCGCGCTGATAGGAATATCAGCCGTTCCCTATCTGATCAATCAGCCGACCTATGGTGGGAAAGATCATTTCATCTACGGACTCTCCTCCCTCGCCGGGCTACTTTTCCCCGCCGTCATCATCAACGTGTTCCGCGTCAACGGCCCGCAGCGCGTTTCCAACTACGTCCTTCTCCTGCTCGCCTCCGGCGTACTCTCCGGCGTGCTCGCCGCCATCACCAACTCCCTCTCCAACGAGGATCTCCTCTGGCTGTTCTGCTGGATCCCGCCCGTCCTGATGTTCCTTGAGGGTGTCGGCGGCAACAGTGATGAGGTGCTCATCGCCTCCTTCGTAATCTGCGTCCTCTACATCGGCACGCTCCTGCTCCGCGCCGTGCACGCATACCGCAAGTCCATCATGGAAATCCGCGCCAACGCCGACTCCGAATGAAACCCCTCGCCCTTCTGCTGGCCGCCACCGCCGCCCTTTCCGCCGCACCGGAAGTCGGAATTTCCTTCCCGCCCGGCGAGAAACCCTATTTCCCGAAAGGCTTGACCGCCATCCGTCATTTCACCGACGTGCCACCGCTCCTGAACGGCGAGTCCGGTGACATAGCCCATGCGGCGAAGGAACACGGCACCGAAATCGTCGCCGTAATCAACTCGGAGATCGCAGCAAACGACGATGCGTGGCGCGGCTTTTTCGTCACGGTGAAGACTTCTACCTACGGAAAATCCTTAACGCATTGGGAAATCCTCCCGCCCGCCGGTCTCGATCCCCGCCAGTTGAACGCGCCCTTCGACTACGTGCAACGGCTCACCCTCGCCCGCAAAGCCGCGCGCGAGGCAAGCCCCGCCGCCCGCGTCGGCATCTCCATCGCCAACTACGACCTCCAATTCCTCGACGCCTGCCTCCGCGACGGCGCGGCGGGGCAGTTCGATTTCGTCTCACTCAGCCCCTTCCCCGCATCCCCCGGCACCGACCGCATCCTACCCGGCGCGCTGGCCACTGTCCGGAAACTCCTTACCCTCCACGGACTGCCCGCCGAGACACCCGTACACATCACCCTCACCGGCTCCGAAGCCGATCTCGTGATGGCCGCCGCCAGCGCCCGCACCGCAGGCTTCGACAAAGTCTTCATCGAGGCCTCCGCGAAAACGCTCGCCGGGATACCCGACAAGTGCCACGCAGACATCTCCAAATCCCGCACCGAATCCCCTTCCGTTTCCCTCACCCTCGGCGAAACGAACAAGCCCGACGGCCTCGAACAAATCCTCCCCATCGATACCCCCTGGGACGCGGAGCTGAAAGCCAACCGCCTCCACCTCACTGCCACCCCACCCGTTTTCCGCACCGCCTTCCTCGCCGATTCCACCTTCATCGACCCCGAACGGAAAACCTACGAAATCACCGTAGAAGCCAAGCGACTCCCCTCCGACGACGGCCTCCAAAACCCCACCGGACTGGTTCTCACCTACGAGGCCACCCACGGCCTGCGCACCACCGCGCTCTGGGCCGTGCCCGGCGATAACAAGTGGCACACCCAGACCTGGAAAATCGCCGACGCCCGCTTCACCGCCAAGCTCGGCTGGCATTTCCTCCTCGACGCCTCCGGCACAGGAAACGACGTGCTGATCCGCGAGGTGAAGGTCAGCCGGTAGCCCACGGTAGGGTCGCCTCGCCGAGGCGACCATTCCCCTTGCCGCGGTCATCCCGGAGGGAATGACCCTACCCGAACTTGCAAATGTAATTGCCCGTCCTTCCGATGTATATCACCGCCATTTGGGTGCCCTCGGCCTCCACGCCGTCCGTAAACCACTCATTTCCAACGGCTTGCGCGGAAAGCGGCAAGGATTCCCCTTTTCCAATGAGCGGCGGGAGGCTGTCATCCGGGTGCGTTGCTGACCGGCTGGGGCAGGGTGCCTACACTAGGGATTGTTGCATGAGCAAGCTGTCGCGAATGGGACGAATTTGAACCGCCAAGACGCCAAGCCCACCAAGGAAATTCCAAAAAGGCTCCCGTCAACCCCACTTTCAAACCCTGCCAACTCGATTTCCCATTTCTTTAACTTGGCGCGCTTGGCGTCTTGGCGTCTTGGCGTCTTGGCGTCTTGGCGTCTTGGCGTCTTGGCGTCTTGGCGGTGAAAAAACCTCTTCCTTCACGTTTTTACGACGAACTCTCCCTAATTTAGCCGCCCTGTCGGCTGGGGGGCGCTTTGCCCTTCCAGTACTCCTGTTCGTGGTTAGAACTGCCATTGCAATTGCTTGCCATCCACTCAAGAGCCACCAGGAATGATCGTCTACCTCGCCAACAAGACCGAATTCCGCGATGACGTCCTCAATGAGCGTGGGCAGCTTGCCCGCCAATGCCTCCGACGAAGGCTGCGCCTCGCTCACTCTTACAAAGTCAACTCCTCCGCTCCCTCCGCACTCCTTGGCGACCTTCCTGCCCGCCATTGTCCGCAGGACGGCGGCGGGTGCAGCTTTGATCCCGCCCGCCGGCAGTCCCCCTCTCGGGGCACGTCGCGTTCGCTCCTGTCCATGTCATTCCATTCCATTGCGGTTCAAAACTCTTTTCTTTCTCATAACCGCCGCATCCCCAATGGTTGGGTCGATCCCCGAAATTTAACTTTTTCTCCGGCGTCCGCGAAGGCTGCCGATCCGAAAGAACCCCATTCAAACGGTCGAAATGTTGAAATGCGAAAATCGCGGTAGGAACGGCTATTGCTAGCCGCCCCCCGCTCAGATCCGTACGTGAGGAACTACCTCATACGGCTCCTGCCTCAAGTCGGGCGCGGAACCTTTGCTCTGGATATGGATGGATAATATGGGGCTGGGGTAGGTGCTTGCGGCCTAGCCGCCTCATCCTTTCCCATGTCCATGAGTTCTTCCCTCTTTGGCTGCGCCTTCTGATCGCCCGGAGCCATGTCCGGGTCACTTCATCGACGAAACGCCGGATGCTGTCGTTGTTGTTCGGAACCGCATGGTGCAGCAATGCTGTGAACCTCAAATCGCCGTCCTTGCGGGCGGCCTCGC
>JAYTOE010000086.1:0-28173 GCA_043747935.1 Akkermansiaceae bacterium | reverse complement strand
TGTGGGCTCGCTGTGAGCCACATGCGCGGCAAGAGTTACCTCTCGATGGGTGGCACATCCATGGGCATTGCTGGCTCGGTAGTGGACTCAAAACTCTGGGAAAAATGGCTCGGCATGCGCGTCGAAGCCATCGACATGACCGAGTTCGTCGGCCGAATGATGAAAGGCCATTACGACCGGGACGAGTATGAAATAGCCCTCGCTTGGGTGAAGGAGAACTGCCCTGAAGGAAAAGACTACAACTCCCCCACCACCACTCGCACGCGGGAGCAAATCGATAAAGAATGGGAGGACAGCGTGAAAATGGCGCTCATCGCCCGCGACTTGATGATCGGTAATCCAAAGCTCAAGGAAATGGGACTCGGCGAGCAATCCCAGGGCCACAACGCCATCGCCGCCGGCTTCCAAGGCCAGCGCCAGTGGACAGACCATTTCCCTAACGGGGATTTCCTCGAAGCGATCCTGAACTCATCCTTCGATTGGAATGGCAAGCGCGCGCCCTTCATCGTCGCCACCGAGAATGACGCCTTGAACGGTGCCGGCATGCTCTTCGGCCACCTCCTCACCAATACCGCCCAGATCTTCGCCGACCTCCGCACCTACTGGAGCACGGATGCGATCAAAACTGCCAGCGGCAAGGATTTCAGCCACCCGCTTGTAGGCGATGGCATTCTCCACCTCATCAACTCCGGCCCCGCCGCGCTCGATGGCACAGGCGAGCAGGAAACAAACGGCAAGCCGACGATGAAGCCCTTTTGGGAAATCACGGATGCCGAAGTGGAAAAATGCCTCAAAGCCACCACCTGGCACCCTTCGATCACCGAGTATTTTCCAGGTGGCGGACTCAGCACCCGCTACCGCACCCGCGGCGGCATGCCAGCTACAATGATCCGTCTCAACCTGGTGGATGGTCTCGGGCCCGCCTTGCAAGTCGCCGAGGGCTACACCGTCGATCTACCCGATGACGTCCACGACGCTCTCGATCAACGCACGAATCCGACCTGGCCCACCACCTGGTTCGCACCGATCCTCACTGGAAAAGGAGCCTTCACCAGCGCCTATGAAGTCATGAATCACTGGGGCGCGAATCATTGTGTGATGACTTGCGGGCATGTTGGCCACCTGTATCTCACGCTCGCATCCATGCTCCGCATCCCGGTTTATATGCACAACGTGGGCGATGACCGCATCTTCCGCCCTAGCGCATGGACTGCTTTCGGCACGGCCGACCTCGAAGGCGCGGACTTCCGCGCCTGCGCGAACTACGGGCCGCTTTATGGAAAAATCTAGTCAGCATCTTCGAAAAACCATAGTTATCGGAAAATCCATTATGAAACACATCTCCATCCTCGCCATCTTCGCATCCGCTTTTCTAACAGGTTGCAACAAATCCCAGAAATCCGGGCAGCTCAGCATCGCCGTCATCCCCAAAGGCACCACTCACATTTATTGGAAGTCCGTCGAGGCAGGAGCGAAAAAAGCAGCCGCCGAACTCGGAGTGAATCTCACTTTCATCGGCCCGCCACGCGAAGACGACCGCACCCAGCAGATCGATCTCGTCACCAATCAAGCACTTCAAAATGATGCCATCGTGCTCGCGCCTCTCGACGCCGTCGCACTGCGGGATTCCGTGAAAGGGGTCGCAGACAAAGGCAAGCCCGTCGTCATCATTGACTCCAGTCTGGCAGACAGCGCCGGCTTCATTGCCAGCTACGTCGCCACTGACAACCGTGAGGGCGGAAGAATCGCCGCACGACATCTGTCCGGGATTCTGGCGGGAAAAGGTAAAGTCACAGTCCTCCGCTACATGCAGGGCAGCGCTTCCACCGAGCAGCGTGAAGAGGGATTTCTCGAGGAAATCAAGAAATCGCCCGGCATCGAAGTCGTGAGTTCAGAGCAGTTCGCTGGAGCCACCGCCAGCCAGGCGCAGGACGTGGCGACAAACCTCCTCACACGCCTCGCCAGCGGAGACGGACTTTCCATCGACGGAATTTTCTGCAGCAATCAAACCAGCACCTACGGCATGCTCCAGGCGCTTCGCGGAAAAAATCTCGCAGGCAAGACCAAGTTCGTCGGCTTTGATTGCGACGCCACCTTCATCGATGCGCTCAAAAAAGGCGAAATGCACGGATCCGTCCTTCAAGACCCCGTAAACATGGGCTACCTCGGAGTGAAAACCGCCGTCGCCAAACTCAAGGGTGAGAAGGTCGAAGCGGTCATCGACACGGGAGCTACACTGATCACACCTGACAATCTCAACGAACCGAAAGTCGCTGACCTCATCAAGTCACAGCTCCCGTAAGCTACCGATCCGTAGCCATGCCGTCCATCCCTCCACGCCTCGTCATGCGGGGCATCCGCAAAACGTTCGGCTCCACCATCGCTTTAGGGCGGGTCGATCTGGAGGTTTTGCCTGGAGAAGTTCACGCTCTAGTAGGAGAGAACGGCGCGGGTAAAAGCACGCTCATGAAAATCCTCTCCGGCGCCCATTTGCCGGACGAGGGAGAGATGGAAATCGATGGCACCCCTTATCGCCCGCACAACCCGCTCGACGCCCGGGCTGCCGGTGTCGGCATGATCTATCAGGAGCTATCGATCGCTCCCCATCTCACTGTCGAGGAGAACATCGTTCTTGGCGTGGAACCGATGAAGGGGCTCTTCGTGGATCGCAAGGCGATGCGTGCGCGGGCTCTCGAAGCACTCGCTCATTTCGACCATCCCGACATCCTACCTTGCACACTCGCCGGCAATCTTTCTGTTTCAGCGCTCCAGCTCGTGGAAATCGGACGATCCTTGGCAATGGGCTGCAAGCTCCTCGTATTTGACGAACCCACCTCGTCGCTCGCACAAAAGGATATCGAGCGGCTGTTCACGTTGATCGACAGGCTGAAAGCCCAAGGTATTTCCATCATCTACATCTCCCACTTCCTTGAAGAAGTGAAGCGCCTCGCCTCACGCCTGACTGTCCTGCGGGACGGTTCGGTCGTCGGCACCCGCGACGTTTCAACAGTGACTCCCGAAGAAGTGGTCGCGCTCATGGTTGGCCGTGACGTCGAAGATCTCTATCCGAGAACCGCCCACCAGCCTGGTGAGAAATTGTTGGAAATTCGCGGCCTGTGCGGACGGGAAAAGCCATCCGAAGTGAATCTGGATCTCCATCGCGGCGAAGTCGTTGGCATCGCCGGTCTGGTTGGATCCGGCCGTACTGAATTCCTGCGCGCACTCTTCGGCTTGGATCCGATGTCTGGCGGCAAGGTGCTGGTGCGAGGAAAAAACGGCCACGCCAATCCAAGAAAGCGATGGCAGGAAGGACTTGGTTTTCTCAGTGAAAATCGCAAGGAGGAAGGCCTCGCGTTGAACCTCTCCATCGCCGACAACGTCACCCTCACCTGTCTCGAACGCTTCGGCAAAGCAGGCACCTTGTCACCGCGAAAGCAGAATGCCGCATCCGCAGTCTGGATCGAACGCCTTGGAATCAAATGCCAGGGTCCCACACAATCTGTCGGTGCCCTGTCAGGAGGAAACCAACAGAAAGCCGCTTTCGCCCGATTGCTCGAACACGACGTCGATGTGCTCCTTCTCGACGAACCGACGCGCGGCATCGACATCGCCGCGAAAGCGCGGATTTACGAAGCCATCAACGAAGTGGTGACCGACACCATCAGACCCAGAGCCGTCATCATCATTTCCAGCTATCTGCCCGAGCTCTTCGGCGTTTGTGACCGCATCGCCGTCATGAGCCAGGGAAAACTCACTCGTGCCGTCCCGGTGGAAAGACTGACGCCTCACGACGTGATGCTCGTCGCCACAGGCAAATTTGCCGATCTTCCATAAACCTTTTCTGACATGACTGCGCTCCGCTTCAAATCCGCCCTCACAATGCTAGGACCCTTCATCGCCCTCCTGGTGGTCTATGGCATCTTCGGGATGATGAACTCCAAGATGTTTACCGAGGATGTCATGCTGAACATTCTCACCCAGACTGTCATCGTGGGAACCGCCGCCATCGGCATGACGCTGATCATCATAGCGGGAGGGATCGATCTCTCCGTCGGATCGATCATCGCGCTTTGCGGAGTCGTTGCCGCCACCTTGGTGACTTGGCACCTCTCACCGCCCGTAATTTTTCTGGCCACCATCGCGTTTGGTGCCCTTTGTGGATTGGTAAACGGCGGACTAACGGTAGGCCTCAAGCTTCTTCCCTTCATTATCACTCTCGGCACCATGCAAGTGTTCCGCGGAGCCGGGAAAGTCGCCACCCATGGATCTCCCGTGAATCTTCCCTTCGATGTAAGCGCATACAAGCCATGGATGGGTGGCGCCGGAATACCCTTGGGAGTTTGGCTCATGGTTCTCCTGGTCGTCCTTTTCAGTCTCCTGCTCCGATACACCCGCTTCGGACGGCATGTTTTTGCCGTCGGCTCCAATGAGAACACCGCCACCCTCTGCGGAGTCAACGTCGGCAAAGTCAAACTCCTCGTTTATACGATCAGTGGAGCGCTTGCCGGATTGGCCGGGATGATGATCATGTCAAAATCTTCCCAAGGAGATCCGACCACGGCCATGGGCTTGGAACTCGACATCATTGCCGCAGTCGTCATCGGCGGCGCGAGCCTTTCGGGTGGCGAGGGCACCGTGCTCGGAGCGGTTATCGGCGCGTTGCTCATGACCACCATCCGCACCGGGTGCGTGCTCAATGGCATCCCTACCCCATGGACCGAGGTGATTACCGGTGCGATCATCGTCATCGCTGTCATCATCGACCGTCTCCGGCACCGCAAGGCTTGAAGCCTTATCACCTACAGGATAAAGAATTCACTTTGCCCGACACGCATAGAGGTGCCAGAGTCACCGCATGTCGTATGAAATAACCGGGCTGCGGCGGAGGACGAGGAGCGCTTTCTGATAACATGGAACATGGCAGAGCGTGACATGACCTGTATCTCCCCGGATCTTTCTGAAGAGTATGAAAAGATCTACGACGCACTGCTGAAGACCGAGGAGCGGTAGTGCTCCTTGCCGCTTTGAGACCCAACCCAAGGCAAGCCTGCCGATTCCGCCTTTAGCACCCATGCACATTATGACGCAAGCAATGCACGATTTTCCCGTGGCTGGCGCAGGAATGGGCGGTTATCATGAGTATGGTGCTTATGTTCCTCCCCATGAACCACACACTTCGGATATTCCTGCCGCTTTTGTTCGGCGCGATGACTTTGGCCTCTGAACTCGATGCCGATCCTAGCCACCCCGCGACCGTAGTCTCGGTGAGAAAACTCAGCCAACCGAACAAGCTGACCTTGCTCGCGCTTCAAGGGCTGACGAACCGCAAGGGGCCTAACGTCTTCCTCGATTTCGGTGATGACAACCGGTGGATGTCGATGGATTACACGGAAAAGCCCGAGCAAAAGGACAAGCTTTCGTGGAATCCGAATACCTCCAACGAGTTCAAAACAAGATACCCGACCACGTCCCAGGCTTGGCTTGAAATCCTCGGAAAGGAATCCCGGTTCAAGTTCACGCACAAGCCATGGGAGTTGTTTTTGGCGGAGGAGGGGAAGGTCTCTGTGGGGTGGATTGTTTACGAAAGTTTTGAGGATGAAGTGGCTTTGGTGGGGACTCTTGCGGGACAGAAGGATGCTTTGCCCGTGCTCCGCGAGGATCTTGCCGCCATGGAAAAAATACTGCCCGGACTGCCGGTCGTGTTCGAAACAAAGATCATTCCCACCATTCCCGAGGTGGGGCGCAAGGTTTCGGTGCATCGCTGGATGATCGAAAACATCCTTCCCCATGTGAACAAGACCGGTATCGTCTCACGCGTGAAAAACTACGGCCTGCAGGAACACGACACCTACGTCGATATCGACCAGGCCGTGCAGGAGAAATGGTTGGTCTATGATCTGACCCATTACCGTGATGATACCGCCGACAAGCCGGATCCCAAACGATCCCACCCTCACGAATCAGATGCGTTGCTCAAGATTTTGAAAAGCTACCCTCCTCTCACGCCGGTTTTCGGCTGGGGAGCGGTCGACGAAACCACCTTTGTCAGGACTATCACCGAGAAGGGGCTCACGGTGATATGTTCAGGTGTTCCCAACAATTCGTTTTTCAACCGCTGGAAGGCCTCCGCCCTGCCATTGAAACAACGGCATACGCACGTGGCGGATGCCGAGGTGAAGGTGGAGGACAAGGTTTACATCGCCTTTATGGCCAATGAAGGAGACAGCATCAAAAATGCGATTGCCATCCAAGGACATGGGGCGTGGCTGCAGCCGGAACGCGGCACCGTTCCCATGAACTGGGGCTTACAGCCCGCCATTTTCGGGCGCTATTCCGGGCTGATGGAATATTTTTACGATGCGGTGAAAATGGTGAGGATCCACCTGTTATTGTCGGAGGTCATGCTGTGGGTCTCTGGAGCCGTTATTATCTAGCGATGGGTGTTCACGAACTTTCTGAATTCCTGCCTTTCCGCAGCAAGGATCTGGATCTGGTGGGAAACATGGACCTGTTGGAGCGACTCCAGCGCCGCGTCAAAGGAACGTTGCTGCGATCAGAGCCACGAAGTCCCGTATTCGGGCGTCTTAATATTCCGCAACCGGGAGGAGAATTTCTTAGGGTCGAGGTGCTTCACAGCGTTCTCGGTCTGAACCAGAACGATCTGGCACGAACCATGAACATTGAGGCTGAGGGCGTCGTTGGCAGGGGCCTCTTCCTCACCTGATACTGAAGGCGAAGCTCGCGAATTCCGCACTGATCCCCCAGGAAGGCAGGCAGGATGTGAAGCATGCCAGAATGATGTTGCTCTGCACCCGCGCCTTCATCAGGGAATTCTTGGAAACTTGCCGCGAGGGGTTTATCCCCGAGCGGGCGGTGGTCAATATCCTTGATGAGATTCGTGATGTCCTGTGTTCATCGGATGCCAAGAAATCCTCCATGCTCTGGGGTTTTGATTATACGGATGTTTGGCCTTTCGACGAGATGCGGACTTCGGGGAAGGCAAGATCACACGCTGGAAGCAGCACCGTTTCCCATCGAACCCAATCTGACCCAAGCGCATGGACTTGCCACAGTTGCCTGAAGTTGAGGATGATGAGGGGGTGACCGAGGCGTTGCGGCGCTCAGAGGAAATGGATCGGGATCCGTCCGTATGCCTCACGCACGAGGAGTTTCTCAAAGAAATCGGACGCGGCTGAACCGCCGCAGCCCGCTTTACGGACTGCGGCGACAATAGCTTCAGTTCGCCAGCGCCATCCGCCTGCTTTCGCGGGGCGGCGCGGCGGCGGTGTTCCCTGCGGCCTCGCGGGCACGGCCTTTCGACCATTGCCGGAGGGCGGCGATCTGGCCGTCCATGAGCTGTGCCAGCGGGACGGTGTGCGTCATGGCTTCAAGGATCTCCTTCGCCCCCGGCTCCTTGCCTTCGGCATAGGCCTCATGCATGGCGTCGATGAACACGGCCTCGATCTCCGCTCCGGTGAACCGCTCGCTGGCGCGGGCGAGGACAACGGTGTCGTAATCGGCGGGCCGGCGTCCGTGGCGCTTGATCACGATGTCCCAGATCTGGGCGCGCTCCTGCACATCGGGCAGATCGACGAAGAACATCTCGTCGAACCTTCCCTTGCGCAGGAACTCGGGTGGGAGTTTCGAAACATCGTTGGCGGTCGCCACGACGAACACGGCTTTGGTTTTCTCCTGCATCCAGCTCAGGAACGAGCCGAACACGCGGGAGGAGGTGCCGCCATCGGTGCTGCCGCTTGACGAACTTCCGGAGAAGCCTTTCTCGATCTCATCGATCCACAAAACGCACGGGGCGATGGCCTCGGCGGTCTGGATCACGGAGCGCAGGTTGGCTTCGCTCTGCCCGACGATGCCGCCGAAGACGTCTGGATGGTGGTGAAGTGACTCATATAGTTTGTTAGTTTTCAGGGTTCAGTTTTCAGAGGTGGAGGTTGAACGCACGAAGGGCGGCCCCTGGTATGGAGCCGCCCTTCGTGCGGATTGGTCGTTGTGTTTTGGCAGTGGAGTTAGGTAGGGTGGTTTCGTTGGAGGTAGTGGGATTGGGATTGGTGGTGGTTTAAAAATCAGGCTGGTGAGGGCGATGTCGGTGTGATGGGTGGGGTATCAGCTTGCTGGGAGAAAGGTCTTCCGGGTATTCCGCCGGAGCGGGACTCCCGGAAGCGGATTTCGGTTCAGCCGACGGCTGCGAGCCTGCGTGTGCCCATCTGCCCGAAGCGGGAGATGACTTCACGCGCGTCGCTGCGGGCGAGCTGCACGGCGTTCTCGCGGAGGCGGCTGAGGCCGTCGGTGAGCGAGGCCATGGCTCCGGGCTGGTTGCGGTATTCCTCGGCGCTGCGGCTGAGGAGATCGCGGCGGAAACGTTCGAGCGTCTGCTCCAACTGCTGGTCGCCCGCGAAGTTCAGGGTGCGGAAGCTATCGATGAACGTCGTGAGGCGATTCAGCGTGCGCTGGTGGACGCCCTCCACGACCTCCAGCCGGATGCTGTCGGGCGCGGCGATTTGGAAGAGCCGCGTCTCGAAGGCGAAGCGCTTTGCAATCTCCCCGGCGGGCGGGAATGATTGCTCGATAGTGGCGATCAGGCGCTCGGCGCTGCCGTTGAGATGGCGTGCGGCTTCGCGCCACTCGGTCATCGCGTTTTCACGCAGCGGGCTGTAGCCAGCGACGAAGTCGAGCGTGGCGTCACGGAACTCGTCGCGCAGCTTTTCGAGTTTGTCGGTCAGATCGCCGAGGCGGGCGTTGGGGACGAAGCGTCCGATGCCGCCCAGAAACGGGAAGCTGGAGCTTTCGACGGTGGCCTGCACGCGTGACTCGATCAGGGCGAATGCCTGCAAAGCATCGCGCGGGATCAGGCGCTTGTGGCCGAGTTGGATGAGTCGTTCGGAATCGTGTGCGGGATCAAGTCCGAGGTCTTCGGCGCTGAGTTTCTTGCAACCCCTCCAGTAACGGACGGAGGTTGCGACAAGGACTCCCCGGCGGCAGATGCCGTCGAGGAGCGTTTGGTTGGATTGTGCTGTTTGGTTCATGATTTCAATTTTGGGGGTGGCAAGTGGTCGGACTATTGCGGACGGATGGCAGGCACGGATGAGCGCGCCACACCCGATACGGCTGGGCCGTTCCGGGCGTGCCGGTGGATCAAAATAATCCATGTGACGGCACCTCCTGTGAGCAGGACAAACGCGATGATGCGTATCGTGCGCAAGCGGGCGGCGCGTAATGCGTGTTCATTACTCGCCTTGCTAACGCGCCGCTCCATCTCCGCTTTGAGCCGGGCGATTTCAGTGGCCTTGTTGTCGTCGCGTCTGCGGCCAGAAGATTTCTGGTCTTCCTCGCAGGCGAAGAGCAGGACTGCCAGTGTGATGAGGAGGATCAGCGGTGCGGGCTTCATGCGGCACGCATCCTTTAGGTGTAGGCCGTAGGTAGGGCACCCGGCAGCCACGCCATGCACTCGTTCTTGAATTGGCACCACGAGCACTGGAGACCGGGCTGCGGGTGGTAACGGCTTTCGGCGATGCCTTGGGCGGCGGTTTCCAGCAGGGCGATGACGCGGCGTTTCCGGTGGGCGTCGGCCGGTGGGGATTGAACCCGGATGACCTGCGGTGTTTTCGTTTTCACCAGGAACACCAGGTCGAGCGAGGGCGGCATCTCTCCGGTCGACGCCTCAAGCAGAAGCTGGTAGGAGACGAGTTGGATCTCGTGGTCGAAGGCGGCGTTGGCGGCATCGGGCTTGGCGGCATCGGGCTTGGCGGCGGCGGACTTGAAATCCACCGGCGTGAAGTTGCCTTCAACCAAGTCCATCGCTCCCGTCAACGGGACTGACAGGCCGGGAATGTCCTCCTTGAGCAGGACTTCCACCGCACGCGGCTTTTCCTTCATCGCCTCCGGGGAGGCAAGGTAGGCGGCGACCACGCGCAGTCCGTCTTGGCGGACTTTCTCCCGCTCGGCCTCGTCGTCGAAGTTCACCGGGCCTTCGTCGCGTTCGAAGCGCAGGAAGGCGCGTTCGTAGGCATCGGCCACGGCCTCCACCGAATCGTCGCCACCCCGCCAGCGGGCGAGGTGGAACGCTTGCAGAGCGGCATGCACCGCCTTGCCGAGGTGGAGTGCCGGGGTGGTCGGCTTGCGGATGCAGGCGACCCGCTCGAACCAGAACCGCAGCGAGCAGCTCAGGTAGGATTTCGCCGCCGTCGGGCTGATGTGCTCGGGAAGCGTTTGCGCCCAAGGTGTCAGCCCGGTGGTGAACGGTGGCGATGGCGGGGACGCAGCAGCCCCCGGGGGATCGAGGAGGGCGGCGATCATGCGGCCTCCCTCCTGCCGTTGCGACTGTAGGCGGAGCCGTTGCGGCGGTTGTTATTCCCGTTGCTCCCGTGGGGGCGGCTGTTGCCTCCGTAGGTGTCGATCAGTTCGTCGATCAGCCCGGAGGCTTCCAGCTTGCTGAGCTGCTTGACGCCCTTGCCGAAGCGTTGGTGGGCGAGGTGATCGACCTCGTTCTTGTCGAGCGAGTGCTCATCGACAAGTTTCAGGATCAGATCCTTCTGCTTGTCGGAACACTTCCAGCGTCCGTTGTCGTGGATGTGGGTGACGGCTCCGGGTGCGGGTGCATCGGATCCGTTGGGATCCTCCATGCCATACGTGCCGGGCGGGACGAATCCCGTGCGGAGCATTTGCTCGTCCACATTGGACTGGAGGAGTTGGTAGAGGCGCGTGGATTCTGCGGCGATATTGTCGGCGGCGCTCAGCTCGGTTTCCACCGAGACGGAGAACTGGTGCGACGAGTAGCCGGGAAGGCCGAGGCGCTTGGAATAATTTGCGATCAGTTTGATGGCCATAATGATGGTGGGGGTTGGTTGTTTGAAACGAAGAAGACCCGACGGGTGCCGGGTCTTCGGGGGAATGGTTCCGCATGAGCTACCGCCACATGGAGGGCGCTTTCGGAACCGACGCAACTAGGTGCGTGACAATTACATATAGCCCGCAAAGGAGGGCCATTTCATTAGGATCAACCCAATAGTAATTCCCCAATCATCGATTCGTCCAATACGGGCGATATACGGGAACAGGCGGCGCTTTCTGTTAGATCAAAAAGCCCCGCAATCCCTTGTGGGGAAAGTGGTGGCCCGAGCCGGATTCGAACCAGCGACACGCGAATTTTCAATCCGCTGCTCTACCAACTGAGCTATCGGGCCTCACTACACCCTAACGGGCGGGCGGGGAGTAAGTCGCCCGCCTCCGACTTTGACAACCCAAAAATCATCTTAGTTCCATTTTCTTATCTCAGTGGCCGTGGCGCCCCCCGAGACTCACTGTGACAACCCCGTCACAGGGCACTGCTCCCCAACGTGCTCTTTCCCGCGTATCCACAGCTCCAACCTCATGGAGCTTTTCCTCATCGATGCCATCGGCCCGTTCTTCAGGGGCTACGGGAAACGCCGGATCAACTGGTCGAAAATCCCGTTCACCCATCTGAAAACCACGGGTGAGAGCGCGCAGGCACAGTGGGCGGAAATCGAGGCGGACATGCGCGCCTTTGCGGCGGAGATCTCGGCTCTGGGTTACAACGCCGTCACGCTCGACGACCTTGCGCACCTCGCCGCGCACCCGCTTCATGAGCCGGAGATCGCGGCAGATATCGGGGTGTTCCGGAAACGTTTCGCGCGGCTCTTCGACATGCTGGTTGAGGAGTTCGATCTCAAGGTTTTCCTCACCTCCGACATCCTGCCGCTGACCCCGGCGCTTGATGCGGCATTCGGAAACGACCCTGCGACGCTGGAGTCCTATTACCTCACGCTGGCGGAGACTCTGTATGGGATTGACTCGCCGAATTTCATCGTCTCCATGAAGCACGGCGAAAGCGATTTCTTCCGCCACCTGCCGTTGAACAAAGCCTTCTTCCGGGTGAAACAGCGCAAGATCATCGAACTCCAGGCGCGGCGCGAATACGAGGGCGCAGGTGAATACCCGTCCTACATCGGAAGCGCGTGCGAGGCATTCGCGCGGGAGTTGGAGAAAGCGGAAAACATGGCGGGCATCTCCGTATGGTGCCAGACGGGCGGCTGGCATCGCTTCCGGAGACTCGCCTTCCTGCCGGGAAACAAGCACCCGGACACATGGATCCGCCTGAACGCCGCCGCCGCGATACATATTTTCCGCTACCGAAAAAGCGTCGAGCAATCCGTTACGGAAATGGTGGGCGAAGAACGCGCACCCGCCACCCTCCAGCTCCTGCGCCACGCCGATACGGTGATCCTCCAGATCCTCTACATCGAGGACTTCGCGCGGCAAAAGCTCTTCTTCCGCCGAGTGCGCATCCCGCCGCTGCTCAACGTCTATTGGGACTGCCTTTTCATCAACCACGCCGTCTCCAAGATCCTCCGCCATTTCATCCCCGATCCCGAGCGAACGCTGCGCTCCGGCGAGGGCGCGGCCACCCTTTTTCCGGAAATGATCCGCCTCGCACGGGAGGCCGAACTACCCGTGGCGGACATCGAGCACATGCGGGATTTCGCCGCAATGCTGCTGCTCGCGCGGCGCTACTACTTCCTGCCCTTCGACAAGGAACTGGCGGAACGAATCCGCTCCGCGAAAAAGGAATACAAGAAACGTTACCCGGCCAACGTGCGCGAGCGTTACCGGATCAAGATTTCCTTCGAGCCGTTCAAGGTGAAGCGCCGCACACTCTCCTGGGCCGTCGCCCTGCTGCTGCGGAAAAAACGCGGCTACCGGGTTATCGATCACCTCTTCACCCTCCACCTGATCGGTTACCTATTTCGCCTCTTCAAGACGCGCGACCCGAAGGCCATGCCGAAGTTCTTGCGAAAATCCGCGATGGGAATCGACTCGCTGTTTCGCTGAGCGATAGGCCGGGCTCAGGCGATGTTCGCGGCGAGCCAGTTGCGGAACGGTTCCCAATCCTTCGGCAAGGTGGTGGCCACTTTTTTCCGATCTGCGAGGATCGCGAGGCGCTCGGGGATTTCCACCGCGCCTTTTCCGAGCTCCGCATCCATCACGTCTGGAAACTTCGCGGGATGCGCGGTGGCCAGAGTGATGGTGGAACTGCCGGGATGACTAGCGTGCCAGTGTTTCGCCGCAAGCCAGCCTACTGCGGTGTGGGGGCAGACTTCGTAGCCGAAAAGGGATTTTACCTCCCGGATCGCCACGCGGGTTTCCTCGTCGGAGAATCTCATGCCGCTCACGCCACCGCAGAATTTCTCCCATGAGTTTCCGAAAAGGGCGGACATACGGACGAAATTCGAAGGCGCGCCAACATCCATTGCGTTCGAGATCGTGGCGACACTGGGGCGTGGCGTGTAGATGCCGGTTTCCAGATAGGCGGGAACCACGTCGTTGCGGTTCGTGGCGGCGACGAAATGGCGGACAGGCAGGCCGAGTTGCTTCGCGAGCAGTCCGGCGGTGAGGTTTCCGAAGTTCCCCGAAGGCACCACGAAAACGGGCTCCGCGCCCTCGGCGAGCTGTCTGGCACTATGGATGTAGTAGAAGCTCTGCGGGACGAGGCGGGAGAGGTTGATCGAGTTCGCGGAGGTGAGGTTCATGCGCTCCGCGACTTCGCGCTCCAGGAAGGCCTTCTTCACTAGCGCCTGGCAGTCGTCGAAGGTGCCCTCGATCTCCAGCGCCGTGATGTTTCCGCCGAGGGCGGTGAGCTGCTTTTCCTGGAGGCCGGAGACCTTGCCCTTCGGATAGAGGATGATGACCCGTGTGCCGGGGACGTTGAGGAAAGCGGACGCCACCGCGCCGCCGGTGTCTCCGGAAGTGGCGACGAGAACGGTGAGTTCGCGATCCTCATCCCGCGTGAGATGCGCCATCAGCCGCGCCATGAAGCGCGCGCCGAAGTCCTTGAACGCCAGCGTCGGCCCATGAAAAAGCTCAAGAATGTGGTCGCCGGGCGCAATGGTGACGACGGGCGCATCGAAGGACAGCGTGCCATCCACGATCTCGCGCAAGTTTTCCTCCGGCACATCCTCCCCGAAAAACGCGTCCGCCACGGCGAAGCCGATTTCCCCGAACGAAAGATCCCGCCATTTTCCCCAGAAATCCGCACCGAGAACCGGCAGCGTGTTCGGCATGTAAAGCCCGTTGTCCGGCGGCAGCGAACGCAGGATCGCTTCCTTGAGATCGACCTGATGGCCGGGGTTGTTGGTGGAATGGTATTTCACGTGAATCAGGTGAAGGCCGCTTCAGTTGACCACATGCACCCCGTGAGGGTTGATCCGGGAGATGTGGACTTGGCAGTTCACGGGGATGGCGGTGAAGACCTTTTCCACGGCGGCACCGACCTTGCGTGCGATTTCCTCGCCCTCGCATAGTGCGAAAACGGAAGGGCCGGCTCCCGAGATGGAGAAACCCAGTGCGCCTGCACCCATGGCGGCGCGTTTGGCTTTGTAAAAATCGGGGATCAGCTTCTGGCGGCGCGGCTCGGCGATCACGTCGTGGATGGAGCGGGAAATGAGGCCGTAGTCCTCCTGTATGAGGCCGAGGATGAGGCCGCCGAGGTTACCAATCTGTTGGGTAACATTCACAAGTGGAATTTCCTTGGGGAGGATCTCGCGTGCGACCTTGGTCAGGATTTCGATGTCCGGATGCACGACGGTGGCCCAGAGATTCGCTGGCGCGGGGATCTGGGCGATGTCGAGTTCTTCGTTGGAGCGGATGAAAACGATGCCGCCGAGCAGGCAGGGGCCGACGTTGTCCGCGTGCCATGCGCCGTCCGCCGAGGCCTCACCAGCCATCGCGAAGGGCAGCAGTTGGCGCTTCGAAAGCGGCTCGCCGATGAGCTTATTGACCGCATAGGCACCCGCCACAGCCGAGGCGGAAGAGGAGCCTAGCCCGGAGCCGAAGGGCATTTTCTTGTGGATCTCCATCTCAATGCCGCGATCCAGCATTCCGAGGTGTTTCAGGAGATCGAGTGCAGCCACGCCCGCCGTGTTCTCGGTCGGATTTTTAGGAAGTTTCCCGCCGTCACCTGTGATTTTAGTGATCTGGAGGCCGGGCTTACTGGAGTTGCGGACGATGATCTCATCGCCGGGAGAGTCGATGGCGAAGCCCAGCACATCGTAGCCGCAAGCTACGTTTGCGACGGTGGCGGGGGCGAAGACCCGGATTTCCTGGTTGGCTGACATGATGTTTTTCCCCTGCGAAAGGGGCGGGAGTCTGCGTCGGATCAGCTCCGCATATCAAGCCCGACTTTGCCCACAATGCGAGTGTCAGAATTCAATCTCTTTCCCAAGCTGACCGACCTCCACGTTTGCGCCTTCCGCGGTTAGCGCTTGCTGGAGGCTGGCGGCCGAATCGGGTTCGCCGTGGACGAGCCATGTCCGGGACTTAGAGCCGGTGATCCTGCGGTGGTAATCGAGCAGTTCCGAATGGTCGGCGTGACCGGAAAAGGAGTCGATCGCCTCGATGCGAGCGCTCACTTGGAAGGGGTCGCCGAGAATGTTCACCTCCTTCGCGCCGTCGCGAATTTTCCGACCCAATGTCCCCTCGGCACAATAGCCGACGAAGAGGATGGTCGTGCGCGGGTTTTCGATATTGTTGCGGAGATGGTGGAGGATGCGCCCCGCCTCGCACATGCCGGAGGCGGAAATGATGATCGCCACGCCCTCAATGTCGTTGAGTTCCTTGGAGCCTTTGACGGAACGAACCAGGGTGAGCTCCTCGAAACCGAAGGGGTTCTGCTTCTCGAAGAGCGTGTGATAGACCTCCTCGCTGAAGGACTCCGGATGCAACCGGTAGATCTCGGTAGCGCTGACCGCGAGCGGGCTGTCCACATATACGGGGATGTGTGGGATCTCATTCTTCAGCAAAAGGTCGTTGAGGAAATAGAGGATCTGCTGTGTCCGCTCGACCGCGAAGGCGGGAATGAGAATTTTCCCACCGCGTTTCACGGCCTGCCGGATCACTTCGCCAAAGCGGTCGTCGATACCCGGAGCCATGTCATGCTCGCGCCCGCCGTAGGTGGATTCCATGAGCAGAAAATCGACATCATGCACGGGCACCGGATCACGGAGCACCTCGTTATTGCCCCTGCCGACATCGCCCGAAAAAAGGAAACGTTTCCTCTTTCCGTCCGACTCATCCTTGATGTCCAGCACCACCTGGGCACTGCCGAGGATGTGACCCGCATCGACGAAAGTGAGTTCCACCCCGTCGGAAATCATGATCGGGCGTTCATATCCAATGGTCACGAACTGCCTCAGGCATTTTTCAGCATCCACCTCGTCATAAAGCGACTCCACCGGATCCAAGCCTTTGCGAACGCGGTGCTTGTTGAGCCAGTCGATGTCGCTTTCCTGGATACGCGCGCAATCCCGGAGCATGATCTGGCAGAGGTCGCGGGTCGCATTCGTGGTGAAAATCGATCCCTTGAAGCCTTTCTTGGTGAGGTTTGGCAGGTTTCCGCTGTGGTCGATGTGGGCATGGGAAAGCACGACCACATCCACCGAAGCGGGATCGAAGTGAGGGAAGCAGCAGTTGATCTCATACGCATCCTTGCGATGCCCCTGATAGAGTCCGCAATCGAGGAGGATGCGCTTGCCGTTGATTTCCAGCAGATGCTGCGAACCCGTTGTCGTTCCCGCCGCTCCGCAAAACTTGAGTTTCATATAGGAATGATCCTCACCCCGCGCTCACCCGAAGCAACAAAAAAGCATGTTAGAAGCCAACTCAGGAGAGATCATCCGCCGTGACGGAGCGCTGTTCCCGGCTGCCGAGCATGACAGCATGGCTCACGACCGCCTGAGGCTCGGCATCGAAGCGGAAGCTGTGGCAGTTCGGGCAGATCGCGGTCGCCTTGCCCACAATCGAATCACAACCCTCGCAAACCTTGTAGTTCGTGGGGTTCGAGGCGATTTTAGCGGCGGTTTCGGCGCGATTGGAAGGAGGTGTCGGCATAGCTAGAGCAATGAAAAAGCGGCACCGGTTGTCCGGCCCGCTTGTGTATCTTCGGGAAAAATTCCCGGAGCCGGAAATGGGGATTAGGCGATCGCGGCAAGCGCCTTGGCGGTCTTGCTCTTGAGATTCGCCGCCTTGTTCGGATGGATGAGGTTGCGCTTGGCCGCCTTGTCCACCACGGAGGAAAACTCGGAAGCTGCCTTGGCGGCTGCGTCCTTGTCGCCGGAGCCGATCGCGGCGATGGCTTTCTTGCGGATCGTCTTCATGCGGGATTTTTCAGCGCGGTTGCGCTCGGTGCGGACGACGGTCTGGCGGTTGCGCTTGATTGCGGATTTGTGGTTGGCCATGGTATTTGAAATTTAGGGTTGATCCGTTTCGGATCAGGGGGCGGGAAACTAGTAGAGCCCGGCTCTATCTGTCAAGCTGATGTTTTCGGAAAAACCTCACTTAGCGGGCGACGATATTATTTGTCTTGGGAGCTGCGGAACCCGGTAGGGAACCACGAACCACATAAACATCCGCGCCTTGCCCGACCCGGTTGTAAAGATCCACGACATCGCGGCACCCCATGCGGATGCACCCGTAAGACGCCGGACGTCCGAGTTTGTACATTTCCGGGGTGCCGTGGATGTAGATGAAACGGCGGAAGGCGTTGCGGTTGTTCGAATCCGTTCCAGCCAGCCACAGGATGCGGCTGACGATGGGATCGCGTCCCGGGGCGTTGGGCCTAAGCACCTCGCCGGTGGGGCGGCGGCTCTTGAAAACCGCACCCGGTGGGGAACCGGATCCGATTTTTTTCGCGACCTTCATCCTGCCAAGAGGCGTGCGGTTGGAGCCGGGCTGGTCACCGAGACCGAATTTCGAAGTGGAAATTTTGTAGGCCTTGATCGGTTCGCCGTCGCGGACGAGCAGCATTTTCTGGTCACGGACACTGATAATCATCTTGTTGCGGCTGTCCACGGACGGACCGCAACTATTCAGGAACGGGATGATGCAAAGGAGGGGGAGAAGCAGGCGGGTGATACCTCTTTTCATGAGTCAGTGTGGATCGGATAGATTGGCGGCTGGCGTTTTAACAGGCTTGGGACTGGACATGGAAGGCAGCATTCGTGCCAACGATGCAACTGATGTATAGAAGAAACCGACCGGGAAGGGAAGCAAAAGAATCGCGGAGGACCAGCGCCCCTGCATCGCCGCCTCGACGACCACGAAGAGGAAGAAGCAGCCGAACAGGAATTCGACGAACGGCGTCAGCGATTTGATCGCCTTGTAGCTGCTCTTTTTCCAATCGGAATTCTTCAGCTCGACGCCGTATTTAGGGGTGCGGATGAAAGCGGTCTGGTGGTTGCACAGCGCCTCGATCACGGCCTTCGCATTGGTGATCGACATCCCGATGCCGAGTGCGAGAAGCAGCGGCAGATAAGGGATCTCCTTCCACCATGTGTCCGGGCGAAGCGCCTTCTGCGAGGTGAGGTAGAACAGCAGCACCGACACCGAGGCGAAGAAGAAGATCGGGATGTTAATGATGTAATAGGTCAGCTTGCCGAAATCCGGTTGCGCATGCTGATTCGGGTAGATCAGGAAGCAGAGGCAGATCAGGAGCAGGTAGGCGAAGTTCGAGGTGAGGTGGGCGGTGGCCTCCATTTTCACGAAAAGGGGCACTTTGCTCTTCCAGATGGCCGGAAGCACCTTTTTGCAAACCTGGATGGAGCCCTTCGTCCAGCGGTGCTGCTGGCTCTTGAATCCGTCCATGTCCACGGGCAGTTCGGCCGGAGTCTCCACGTCGTTGAGGAAAATGAAGCGCCAGCCCTTGAGCTGCGCGCGGTAGCTGAGATCCATGTCCTCGGTGAGGGTGTCGTGCTCCCAGCCGCCGGCGTCGGCGATACAGGATTTCCTCCAGATTCCGGCGGTTCCGTTGAATGTGAAGAAGCGGCCGGAGCGGTTGCGAGCGGTCTGCTCAAGCTCAAGGTGTCCGTCGAGGAACATCGCCTGGATGCGGGTGAGGACGTTATAGGTGCGGTTGAGGTGACCCCAGCGAGTCTGGATCATGCCGATCTTGTCGTCCGAAAAGTAGTGAATCGTCTTCAATAAGACGTCCGCGTTCGGGACGAAGTCCGCGTCGAGGATGAAAAGATATTCACCCTTCGCGTAAAGCGTGCCGTTTTCCAAAGCGCCGGCCTTGTAGCCGGTGCGGTCGGTGCGGTGAATGTGCTCGGCATCGAAACCCTGTGCGACGAGGCGCGCGATCCCTGCGCGGCAGATTTCCACCGTATCGTCCGTGGAGTCGTCGAGAAGCTGGATCTGGATCTTGTCTTTGGGATAATCGATTTTGGAAACCGAATCGAGCAGGCGGTCGACCACATGCATCTCGTTGAAAACAGGGAGCTGGATGGTCACCAGCGGCAGTTCCTGGAACTCACGCAGGGGCACTGGCTTATTGCGCGAGTGCTTCAGGTAGAGGAAAATGATCGTGAGGCGATGCGAACCGTAACCGGCCAGGCCGATCAAAACGGTGACATAGGCGAAATACCAGAGGGGTGATGTGAGATCCATGAGGATGGGGATTGTAGGTTGGAAACTGCAGGTGAGCTAGGGACGGAATGTCCGGTGGTGTGGAAGATACCTTCTGTATGCTCATTAAGGGCTGCGACCGCCCGGGGCGGAGATCAGCAGGCAACCGGGCACTTGTCAAGCCCGTAACTCCATAGACTTACGGGACGTGTGCGGGTGCTAGCGGCACACCTCATGAATGGAATAATGCGTGAAATTGATAAAAAAACTTTCCATGGTCACATACCCGACTTATCAACCCATCGTGTTTCGATTTGCCCGCATACTCCTGTTTCTCTGCGTTTTCGCAGGGATGAGCGCGGGCATGGTTCATGGCTTTTTACATGGCGAAAATGACAAGTGTGTTTCCCATTGCGATTCCGATCACGGCAACCAAGGGAATCCTCACGATCACGATAGCCCGGACTCCGAGCCACACCATCACGCTTGCTGCCATCTCCCTAGCGCCGACCGCGTTAAGGATTCCCTTTCCCTGCGCATCGGTTTCCAATGCGTTTTGGTGGAAATTGCCGCTGACCGCGCCTTGGCTCCTGATGAGCCGGTGTTCGCGCTGGATAAGCCGCCTTTGATCTGAGCGTCCAATCTCGACGCTCCGTCGTGCCCTCGTGGCGCGGCGTAAATATCCCTACACGGCATGATGCCATAGGGAAACCCGATCAAGCTCAACCAATCCGTGCCGACTCCCCTCGTTGGGGAAAGCCACCATTCCAACCTACACCATGTCCAAACTGCATTTCTACGCCCTGTTGGCCTACGCCATTGTGGCTCAAACTCTCCTCGCCGAACCCTCCGTGGTCGTCACGCTCGACAGCATAGCCGGGCGGATCCGCGCCCAGAACCCAGACCTCGCCGCCGCTCGTTTCCGCATCAAGGAAGCGCTCGGCCGCATGAACCAATCCGGTCGCCTGTCGAATCCGGAAATCGACTCCTCCCTCGAACACAACTCCCGTTTCCGCGAGGGGAAATTCGAAATCGGCCTTTCCCAACGTTTTCCGGTCACCGACCGCCTTCGCTTGGAAAAGGATGTCACTCTCAGCGAACTGAAAGCCTCCGAAGCGGAAGTCCGCGAAGTCGAGCGCCAGCTCATCGGTCAGGCACGGGTGCTGGTTGTGAAACTCCTGTCAACCCGCCAACGCCGAGTGCTTTTGCGGGAGCAGACCGCCGTTTCCAAGGAGTTTTCGGATTTCCTGTCCGACATCGTCGCGAAAGGCGAAGGCTCGGCACTTGATGCCGGCCAGGCGAAACTGGAGACGACCAGCCTTTCGATGGAAATCCGTCAGCTTGACGCCAGCGAAACCGCGCTCGCCGGCGAACTGAAGCCCCTGCTCGGAATGAGGCCGGGGGAATCACTCAATGTCAGCGGTGTCCTGCCCGCTCCATTCCTCCGCGCGATCCCTGTCGATCCTTTCAATCGCCCGGATTTTCAAGCCGCCAAGCTAAACGCACAGGCTGCCGCCCAAGGCGTGGCTCTCGAACAGGCTCGCCGATACGATGACGTGGAAGGCGGGCTTTTTGCCGCCGCCGAACGCACCGAGGACGCCCCCGATGGCTTCGATAACGAGGCGATCATAGGCCTGCGTTTCAAAATGGCCTTGCCATTCTGGAACAAGAACGAAGGCAATATCCAGGAAGCGGAAGCCCGCAAGAATCGCAAGGAAATGGAGGTCGTCGCCCTCGGGCGCGGCATCCACCTTGAGGCCGAAGCCGCGCGCGCCGAAATGGCGGAATGGAAACGCTTGATCGACGAGATCGACGAAACCCTACTGCCCCTCGCCGCCGAGCAAACCCAACTCGCCGAGGACTCCTACCGCAACGGCCAGGGCGAAATCCAATCCGTCCTCCGCTCCCGCGAAAAACGTCTCCAACTCTCCGCCGCAAAGCTCGACGCTTTGCGCGAATTCCACCTCGCCCGCGTGCGCCTAGAAAACGCCAGTGGCGGCGGCTTCTAACCGCCGTGCCCAAACCAACCAAACTTACTATTCCCATGAAATTTCATCTAATCATTCTATTTTCAATCATTCCAAACATCCACGCCGCAGAAAGCTCAGCACCCATCGTCCTCGATGAAACCGGCGTGAAAAACCTCCGCATCGAAACCGTCGAAGCCGAGGAAACCGACTTCGAGGAAACTGTCTTCGCCTTGGGTCGCATCGCGGAAATCCCCGAGCGCCACGGCGTTCTCAGCAGTCGTATTTCAGGCCGTGTCATCGGCTTGGAGGTACAGGAAGGCGACACGGTGGATAAGGATCAGATCCTTGTCCGCGTGGAAAGCCGCCAACCTGGAAGCCCTCCGCCCGTCATCGAATTGAACTCACCGATCAGCGGTCTGGTCGTTGAGTCTCACATCAACATTGGCGAGCCCGTCGAACCCGATAAGGAATTGCTCGATATTTCCGACCTGACTGAGGTTTATGCCATCGCCCGCGTCCCGGAAAACCAAGCAGCCAAGCTCGCTGCCGGCAGCAAGGCTCACATCCGTGTCTCCGCCCTTGGCGACCAGCCATTGGAGGGCGAGATGATTCGCTTCGGAACCTCGGCGGATCGGGAAAGCGGCACCATTGATGCCATTTTCAAGGTCGCAAATCCCGACCTGAAAATGCGCCCGGACATGCGGGTCGAGTTCTCCATCATCCTCGACCAACGCAAAAACGTCTTGAGCGTGCCGCGTGCCGCCCTGCAAGGCGACCCCAGCAATCGCTTTGTTTACGTCAAACATTTCGATCTTCCCAATGCGTTCGTCAAAACGCCGGTGCAGATCGGCCAAATGAATGACCGCATGGTTGAAATCGTCACCGGCCTATTCCCCGCCGATGAAGTCGTTACCAAGGGAGCGTATTCGCTTTCGTTCGTTGGCGGTGGCGGGGTATCGCTCAAAGATGCGCTGGATGCCGCCCACGGCCACGAGCACGCCGAAGACGGTGGCGAGCTGACACCTGAGAAAAAGGCGGAAATGGAAGCCAAGAAACGAGCCGCTTCCGGATTGCCTCCGGAGACTTCCGGTCGCGCAAGCCCGATCTGGATGTATGTCAGCGGCGTGCTGTTCCTATTACTGCTAGCCTCGCTCATCACCAAGATGCGCGGTGCTCCGGTCGATGAGGAAACCACCGCTCCTTCCACCACCAACCCGGAAAAACACTGACCCATGCTGAATAAAATGATTCATTGGTCGCTCGCCAACCGGGCGATCATCATCTGCGTGTCGCTGCTGCTCATGGTCATGGGCCTGCACACCGCAACACAGCTTCCCGTCGAGGTGCTGCCGGATTTGACGAAACCCACCGTCATCATCCTGACCGAAGCCCCCGGCCTCGCGCCGGAGGAGGTGGAAACCCGCGTCACCCAGCCCATCGAAAGCGCGCTGATGGGTGTCTCCGGCCTTACCCGCCTGCGATCCAATTCCGACGTCTCGCTGTCCCTCGTCTATGCCGAGTTCGGCTGGAACACTGACATCTACAAGGCCCGGATGCTTGTTCAGGAACGACTCCAGGGAGTGCGCGAGCAATTGCCCGAGGGCGTTGAACCCTTCATGACTCCCGTCGCCTCGCTGATGGGGGAAATCCTGTTAGTCGGCGTGCGCTCCACCATTAAGGAGGGCGAGCCTGGCTACCTGCCGCCCAGCGAAGTCCGCTCACTCGCGGATTGGACGATCAAGCGCCGCCTTCAAAGCGTTTCCGGCATCGCCGAAATCCTCAACATGGGTGGTGGTGTGAAGCAGATCGAAATCCAGCCGGACCCTTACAAAATGCAGGCGCTCGGCGTCAGCTATGAGGAATTGGAAAAAGCCGCCGAAGAATCGACCAACACCACCACCGGAGGATTTCTAAACACTGGCCCGACCGAAATCATGGTGCGCAATCTCGCCATGACCGTGGAACTAGGCGACATCGCCAACACGGTCATCAAGAAAACCAACGACCGCTCCATTGCCATTTCCGATGTGGCGAATGTCGTCTGGGGAATCGAGCCAATGCGCGGTGACGCCACCGTCAGCAAGACCCCGGAAACCTCACCGACCTATGGCGTGATCATGTCCATCACCAAGGCCCCCGGATTCGATACGCGAACCTTGACCAAGGAAATCAACGACGCTCTCGCCGAGTTGGAAACGACTCTCCCCAAAGGCGTCGGAACCACCCTGCTTTTCCAACAGAAGGACTTCATCGACCACGCCATCGGCAACCTCATGGAGGCCATCCGCGACGGCGCGATCATGGTGACCATCATCCTGTTTCTTTTCCTGCTGAATTTCCGCACCACTCTTATCACGCTCACCGCCATGCCAATGTCCTTTGGCATCACCATGCTCGTGTTTTTGGGGTTCGACATCAGCGTAAACTCCATGACGCTGGGCGGCCTCGCCGTAGCCATCGGCATGGTTGTTGATGACGCCATCGTCGATGTGGAGAACGTTTTCCGACGATTACGGGAAAACGCAGCGCTGGAGAAGCCGCACCCGCGCCTATCCGTCATCGCCCGGGCTTCAGGAGAGGTCAGAAACTCCATTCTCTACGCCACCGTTCTCATCATCTTGGTCTTCCTGCCACTGCTCGGACTGACCGGCGTGGAAGGGAAATTGTTCGCCCCGATCGCCATCGCCACCATCATTTCGATGATTGCCTCGTTCGTGGTTTCACTCACGGTGATTCCCGTACTTTGTTCCTTCCTGCTAAATCCAAAGGGCGGCCACGAGCACAAGGACGGCCGATTCGTGAGAGGGCTGAAATGGTTGCTGGAGCACACCTTGCTGCGCTGGGCGCTGAACCAGCCGGTAATGGTTCTCACCGTTGCGCTGATCATGCTCATCGCCTCGTTCTCGCTCTATCCGATCATGAACAAGGACTTCCTGCCCAAGTTCCAGGAGGAAACAGCCCTCATCGCGGCTACCTCCGCGCCGGGAACTTCATTGGAGGAAATGAACCGCATTTCCGATGTCATCGAACAGCAGATCCTCTCTGTGAAAGGCGTCCGCCAGGTCGGACGTCGCCTTGGACGCGCCGAGCGTGGTGACCACGTAGTGCCAGTTTCCACCGCCGAGTTTGACGTGGACTTCACCGAGGAGGAAGGTCGCAGCCGCAAGCAGATCCTCGAAGAACTCAGCGCGAAAGTCCGCACCGTCCCAGGCGTTTTCGCCGTCGTCGGCGGGCCGCTCGCAGACCGCATCGGCCACATGCTCAGCGGAGTATCCGCGCCCGTTGCTGTGAAAGTCTTCGGCCCGGATCTCACGAAGCTGCGCGAAATCGGCATCGAGATTCAGACTGTCGCGAAGACCATCCCCGGCTTTGAGGATGCCAAGTTAGATGTGCAGTCCTCTATTCCCCAACTCCGCATTGAGGCGAACCGCGACCGCGCCACCGCCTACGGCATCGCCCCCGGCAAGCTGAATGAGGAGCTCTCCGCTCTCGTCGGCGGCAAGGAAGTCGCCGAGCTGCGGGATGGCCAGAAATCCATCAATCTGGTGACACGGCTGCCTTTGGAATGGCGGGATTCGCCAGAAAAAATCGCCCAGCTTCCCATCCAGGTGTCGGAGAACCAGCACGTCCCCCTTTCCCTCATCGCGGATGTGCGCGAGGCGAAAGGACCCAACGTGATCTTCCGCGAGAACAGCCAGCGCCGTTTCGCCATCGCCATCAAGCCGAGCGTCAGGGATGTCTCCAATCTGGTGGTGAAGCTGCAAGAGGAAGTTGATGCGAAGGTAAAACTACCGGAAGGCTATTTCATTACCTTCGAGGGCGAGTTCCAGGCACAGAAAGAAGCCACCCAACGCATCATCTTGTTTTCATCCATCGTTTTAATTGCGGTGTTCATGATGCTCTACGGCTATTTCAAGAGTTCCTCGCTCGCGCTGCAGGTGCTGATCAACATCCCGCTCGCGATCATGGGCGGCTTGGTTTTCACTTACTTCAAGCTGAATAATATCAGCATCGCTACGCTCGTCGGCTTCATTGCCGTTGGCGGCGTGGCTGCCAGAAACGGCATCATGATGATCTCGCACTACCTGCACCTCATGCAGCACGAGGGTGAGAATTTCACCAAGAAAATGATCATCCGCGGCACCTTGGAACGCTTCGTCCCCGTCATGATGACAGCGCTTTCCGCAGGCATCGCGCTGATCCCCTTCGTCCTCGCTGGGGATCAGCCGGGGAAAGAAATCCTCCACCCCGTCGCTGTCGTCATCGTCGGCGGATTGATTTCCTCCACCTTCCTCGATATGGCCATCACTCCCGCGATGTTCTGGCTCATCGGCCGCAAGGCCGCAGCAAAATCCATTGAACAGGAATCCGCTGCATCCCATTGAATTTCCGCTGGGGCGGCGCGTCTTAAAATCGCGCCGCCGCACCGGCCTCTGCAAAACAAAAAACAAGAAACGATAGAAAAGACAAACATCATGAAAACTAAAATCGCAACCATCGCCGCGCTCGTCGCCAGCCTCACCTTCGCCTCTGCGGCGGAAATCAAAGCCCCTAACGGCGGTCGCATCATCGACTCCGTGGAACCCCACGCGGAGTTCCTCGTCACCAAGGACAAGAAGATCGAAATCCGCTTCCTCGACGATGCGGGCAAGGTCATCGCACCCGCCGCCCAGGTGGTCACCGTCACGATGGGCGACCGCTCGGCACCGACGAAACTCGCCTTCACCAAAGACGGCGACAAACTCGTCTCCGACAAAGTCGTGGCCGAAGGAGAAAGCCTGCCCGTCGTCCTCCAGATCAAAACCACGCCGGATGCCAAGTCCGTGACCGAGAAATTCAACCTCAACATGGCCAATTGCCCGAAATGCTCCCACCAAGAATACGCCTGCACCTGCGATCACGGTGGCGAGGAAAAGGGTCACGAAGGACACACCCACAAGCCCGGCGAAAAACACGATCATTGATCTTTGAGATCCCTACCTGCCCGGAGAATCGCAAGATCTCCGGGCTTTCTCTTTTACCTGCCACAGCTGATCCTATGTCGAACACCCAAGAACCTGCAACTGAGAAGCCGTCATGCTCGGGCTGCGAGCACGGCCATGATGAAAGCCCCTTGCCGCAGGGAGTGCTTGTCGCCGCCGCAGGCATTTTGACAGGGATAGGGTTGGTGCTCGGATGGATGGAAATGGGTCTGGGCTGGCTCCAAACAGCCGCCTTCGCCGCTGCGACGCTTGCCGGTGGTTTATTGGTTTTCCCAGCCGCATGGAAAGCTCTCCTCAAGTGGAAGCTGGACATGAACGTGCTCATGACCGTGGCCGTCGCGGGCGCATGGATCATCGGCGAACACGGGGAAGCCGCCGCAGTGGTGTTCCTTTTTTCCCTTTCAGAACTCCTCGAATCCTGGGCCGCCACCCGCGCCCGCCGCGCGGTGCAAGCGCTCTTAACGTTATCGCCACCCACCGCCATCGTCATTGGGGCGGATGGAAATGAACGAGAAACTGCCGTGGAGGAGGTAGTCATCGGTTCAGAAATCCGCATCAAAAGCGGCAGCCGTATCCCGCTGGATGGCGAGGTCGTCTCGGGGAATTCCTCCGTCGATCAGGCACCGATCACCGGCGAGTCCGTGCCAGTTGATAAGGCGCACGGCGATCCTGTTTTCGCAGGCACCGTGAACCAGGAAGGCTCCCTAACCGTCCGCGTGACCAAAGCCGCCGCAGATTCCACGCTCGCCCGCATCATCCAACTCGTCGGTGAGGCGGAAGAGCTGAAACCGCCGACCCAACGCTGGGTGGATCGCTTCGCCGCGATCTACACGCCTGCCGTTTTCGCCGCCGCGATCCTCGTCGCCGTCATTCCTCCGCTGCTGATGGGGCAGGCATGGAATCCATGGGTTTACCGTTCGCTCGTTTTACTGGTGATCGCTTGTCCGTGCGCGCTGGTCATCGCCACACCCGTAAGCATTGTCTCCGGCCTCACCTCGCTGGCAAGGCGCGGCGTTCTCGTCAAAGGCGGAGTCTATCTGGAAGCGGTTGGAAAACTTCGCGCCCTCGCCGTGGATAAAACCGGCACCATCACCCAGGGCAAGCCGAAGGTCACCGGCATCACGTCCCTTGGTGAACTTTCGGAAAACGATGTCCTCCGTCTCGCCGCTTCGATCAACAGCCACTCCGAGCATCCACTGGCAACCGCCATTGTGGACGCCGCGCGTTCCCGCAACCTTATTTTCGAACCTGCCGCCGATTATCTATCCGTTACCGGGCAGGGCGCCCGCGCCACCATCGACGGTCACCCCCATTTCATTGGCAACCACCGGATGGCGCACGACACCGGCGTCTGCACCCCCGAAGTGGAAGCGCTTCTTTCCGAAATCGAGTCCAATGGACAATCGCTCGCCGTCCTCGGTCACGCGCCGCACGAAGGGTGCCCGGGAAAAATCCTCGGCATCATCGCCATCGCCGACACGCTACGGCCCGAGGTCGTAGAGGCGCTCCGTCTCATCCACGCGGCTGGCATTGAAAAAGTCATCATGCTCAGTGGTGATAACCAGCGCACCGCTTCCGCCATCGCCAAACAGGCGGGCATCGATGAAGCCATCGGCGACCTCATGCCGGATCAAAAAGTGGATCACGTTAGAAAGCTCGTCGCCCAATACACCCACGTCGGCATGATCGGCGACGGCGTGAACGACGCGCCCGCACTGGCCATCGCCAGCGTCGGCTTCGCCATGGGAGCCATCGGCAGTGATACCGCCATCGAGACGGCGGACATCGCGCTG
>JAYTOE010000085.1:0-4368 GCA_043747935.1 Akkermansiaceae bacterium | reverse complement strand
CGTGACGCGGTGATATCCGTAGCGCGGCCTATCAACCGTCGCTTTCCTTTCGTGTATTTCGTGCCTTTCGTGGTTCACCTCTTCCAAAACCCACCCGCTTACTCCGGATACCGGATGTCCGGCTTCTTGCCTTTCCAGACCGGGTGCTTGGGGGAGAGGAGATCGATGCCCTTGTCGTAGATGCGGCCGTCTTTTTCTATCTTGTAGCTGCGGACGGTGTTGTCGGTGAATAGGACGATGGCTTTGCCCTTGAATGGCTGGGGATCGAATTGGGTTGTCCCTTGAATCAATGGGGTGAGGACGATGGGGGTGATTGGATCTTCTTTCGAAGTGAGGCCGGAGATGTAAACGAAGCCGCATTCGCCTTTTTCCAAGGCTTTGCCGGGGAGGGTGTTGCCATCAGGCTTTCTCGTGCTTTTCACCTTCGCGTAAAACACCCATTCGATCTGGGTGTAGCCTGCGGCCATGAGTTGGCGAAACATACCTGCAGCCATGAGTTGACGGAACATCGCATTGGATGATTTGCCGGTGAGATCGAAGCCATGGGAGGGATACGATTCCGTGACAGAAGCCGCCGTGGCGTCAGAGGGGAAGGTTCCGTATTCGTCATCAAATTCAAGCAATGCCAAGCCGATCTGGCGGGCGTAGCTGACCGCCTCCTTCTGTTCAGAGCCGCTTACCCTGCGCATTTGTACCACCATCGGCAAAATGAGGATGATGCATAAAAGCAGCAGGCTTGCAAATACGATACCCAATGCTACCCGCTTGGACCAATCGGGTTTTGGCTTGATGGGAAAATGTGGGCGATGAGGCGCTGGATCTTTCTCAGGCATGAGAACATGCTTCTAGCAGCCAGGATTTCAGAAAGCCAGCTGGAAGCAGGCTCTCCTCACGCCCGCACCCGCTCACTCCGGATACCGGATGTCCGGCTTCTTGCCTTTCCAGACCGGGTGCTTGGCTGAGAGGAGATCGATGCCCTTGTCGTAGATGCGACCGTCATTTTCGATCTTGTAGCTGCTGACGGAGTTGTCGGAGCGGAGGACAACGGCATTGTCACTGTTTTTAAAAGCCTTGGGATCGAACTTGGTTGTGCCGGGGATCATGGGCGTGAGAAGGATGGGAGTGTTTGGGAAGTCGAAGGAGGAGAGGCCGGTGATGTATGCGAAGCCGACTTCGCCCTTCTCCAGCGCTTTGGCATTGGTGGATATGTCTCCGTCCGGTCTTCTGGAACCCTTGACCTTGGCGTAGAACATTGCTTCCGACTCGGTCAGGCCGACTTCGAAAAGTTGCTTGAAGAACCCGTTGGAATCGGCGCCTACCGAACCTTTGACGACGGATGTCGGGAAGTTCGTGGTAACCTGGGCCTGAGTGGCTGCACTAGGGAACGCACCATACTCGGTTTCGAACTCAAGCAATGCGATTCCGATCTGGCGGGCGTTTGAGATCGCCTCGGTTTGGTCGGCTTTTTTTCGCGAACGAATCGTCATGGGAGCGGTCAGTAACGCTAACAAGAACAAGATCGAAGCTACAATCACTCCGTAATACACCGGCTTGAACCACTTCGGCTGGCGGTTGAGGAGAGCCGGATCAGGCGGCAGGGCTGGATCTTCTTCGGGCATGAGAACATGCTTCTAACAGCCAGGATTTCAGAAAGCCATCTGGAAGCACTCTCGGGTGTGATTTTTACCGGTGGATATTTTGAAGTCTTCTGCCCCAAAGGGGCTTACGGTGATAGCGAAGGGTGCCCCGAGGCACCCTGGAATCCGAACCGGAAAATCATCAGCGCCCCAAGGGGGCTCACGGAGTTTGGCATCACCAAGCGGAGGGAAACCCGGTTCCGTGCGCCCACGTTGGGGCGCGTGAATGGTAGGCGACGTTTACCAGGGTGAATCCTTTGGGGGATTCACCGTTGGGGACGTGCGGCGGGCTTTTTTGTTCCGGGATTTCACTCCCGCGGGATGGAGCAATACGTCTGGTTTTGGAAATGGGCCGACCGAGCCGGGTCAGCCCTACCGGATGATTTCACACCCTTACCCGCTCGACGTCCGCGCCGAGGGCGATGAGTTTCTCGTCGATGTGCTCGTAGCCGCGGTCGATGTGGTAGAGGCGGGAGATTTCGGTGGTGCCTTTGGCGCGGAGGGCGGCGAGGACGAGGGCGGCGGAGGCGCGCAGGTCGGAGGCCATGACGGGGGCGGCGGAGAGTTGCTCCACGCCGCGGATGATGGCGCTGCCGTTGTCCACCTTGATGTCGGCGCCCATCCGTTTAAGCTCAGCGCAGTGCATGAAGCGCTGCGGGAAAATGGTGTCCCTAACCAAGCTGATGCCGGGCGTGGTGGCGAGCAGGGCGGTCATCTGCGCCTGCATGTCCGTCGGGTAACCCGGGAACGGCGCGGTGACCAGATCCACACCTACCAGGGTTTCTCCGCGCTCGATGAAACAGGAATCGCCCTTTTCGTTGAACGTGACCTTGTGGCCGGATTTCACGATGGCTTCGGTGATCGCCTTGAGATGGTCGCGGTTCACGCGGCGGAGGGTGACGCCCTCGCCGGCGATGGCGGCGGCGGCCATGAAAGTGCCCGCCTCGATGCGATCCGGGATCACGGTGTGCTCGACGCCTTTGAGCTCCTTCACGCCCTCAATTACGATGCGCCTAGTACCCGCGCCGGTGATCTTCGCGCCCATGGCGTTGAGGAAATTCGCGAGGTCGAGCACCTCCGGCTCGGCGGCGGCGGATTCGATGACGGTGATGCCCTCGGCGAGGGTGGCGGCCATCATCACGTTGTCGGTGCCGAGCACGGTGGGGCCGCTTTCGCCACGCAGATCCATTTCAGCCCCGCGCAATCCGTCGGGGGCGGTGAGGATGATGTTGCCGCCCTCGAACTCGATTTTCGCGCCGAGCGCGGCCATGCCTTTCAGGTGCAGATCAACGGGTCTATCGCCAATCACGCAGCCGCCCGGCAGCGAGACGACGGCCCGCCCTTTCCTCGCAAGCAGCGGCCCCATCACGCAGATCGAGGCGCGCATGCGGCGGACGAGTTCGTAGGGAGCTTCGTCGGAAATATCGGCGCAGGTGATGCGGACGGTGCCGGAGGATCGCTCCACATCCGCACCGAGGGCGCTGAGGATCTGGATCATGTAATTCGTGTCCGAGACATCCGGCACGCGGCGGATGATGCAGTCCTCACCGGTCAGGATGGCGGCAGCGAGGATGGGCAGCGAGGCGTTCTTGGAACCGGAGATGTTGATGGCTCCCTTGATGACGGAGCCGCCGTGGACGACGAGTTTATCCATTGGATGATGTATTTCTTACGGGTGTCTAGCGAAGGGAAATCGGGCGATGCCGGAGAAATCCCGGCGGATTTCCGTTTCCGCGAAGCCCGAGGATTCCAGAGAGGCGAGGAGCTGGGAAGCCTGATCGTGGCCGATTTCCAAAGCCAGCAGGCCGCCGGGTTTCAGGAAACTGAAGGACTCCGGCACGAAGCGCCGCAGCAGATCCAGCCCGTCCGCTCCGGAAAAAAGCGCGAGCGCGGGATCGTGGTGGAGCTCGCGCGTCATTTCCCCGGCCTCGCCTGCCGGGACATAGGGAAGGTTCGCGGCGATGAGGTCGAAGGCACCGCGGATGGAAGAGAAAAGATCGCTGCGCACGATCGTGATGTTCGCGATGCCGAGTTTCTCGGCGTTCTCCCGCGTCAGGGAAAGAGCGTCCTCGGAAACGTCCGCGAGGGTCACATGCGAGTCAGGCCGCTCCGCCGCGAGGGTGAGGCCGAGCACACCGGAGCCGCAGCCCATGTCCAGCATTTCAAGCGGACAGCCGGGCAGGAGCTTGAGGATCATTTCGGCGAGCTCCTCGGTCTCCGGGCGCGGAATCAGGGCGCGGGCGTCGCAGAGAAAATCCCGGCTGTGGAATCCGACGCTTCCTAACAAATGCTGAAGCGGGATCCCCTCGCCGCGTTTTTTCAAGAACTCACGCAACGGTGCCAGAATTTCCTCCTCCAGCGGGCGGTCGAACTGCGTGTAAAGCTGCATCCGCGTGCAGCCGAGCCGGTGGGCGAGCAAATGCTCCATGTTACGGCGCGCGTCCTCCACCCCGCGCTTGCCGAGGTATTCCGCTCCACCATTGATTGTTTCCAGAACGGACTTCATCGCCACGCCGCTTATGAGGCACGCGCAGCGGAAGAGCAAAGGCGGAAAAGCGGACGCGATCCGGTTTTGGGGTTGCCGTCCGCGCTGGGCTTGTTACCGGAGGGCATCAATTCCCACACGTCCATCGTCGGCCTCGGCGCGCTCTCCTCCCTGGGGCACGATGTCGAATCCCATTTCCAGGCGATCTCACGTGGGGAAACAGCGATCCGCCCGCTCGGCGAGCTG
>JAYTOE010000084.1:0-5851 GCA_043747935.1 Akkermansiaceae bacterium | reverse complement strand
TCGCCGTCAGGATCGGCGGCCGGGTCATGATCCGGGTTCGCGGCGGAGAAGAGCGCATTGGCATTGAAGGCTTTTTCCCAGAGGTCGGAAAGGCCGTTGGTGTTGATGTCGATCAGCGCGTGGGCAGGGGCGGCGGCCAGAAGCCAGAGGCCAGCGGAGGGAATGAGAAGACGCTTCATTGCGCCTCTCCTTCCGCTGTCGCTGGCAAAGGTGTTTCGGCGATGCGGTAGCGGATGATGAGATCCTTCGGCGGCGGCGGGTTGGCGAGTTCTTCTTCGGCTTTGGCGTCTTCGGCGAGGTGCGCGGCCTCGCGCCCGGCGTAGGCTTCGGCGAGCATTTCGGCCTCGGTGGCGTAAATCTTGTGGAGGGAATCCACCACGACAAGCGCCTCGGCGGGGATTTCGCCGTCCGGGATGAAGGTGGGGGCTTCTGTCGCGAAGTCCGGCGGCTGGTGGTCTGCATCGCTTTCGCTTTCCGTTCCTACGCCCATGATGAACGTGTGCTGGTTGCCGTCGGTTCCGAGGATTTCGTTGGTGGAGTCGAGGTGGTTGAAGTCGATGTTCGACCATCCGGAGAATTCGCGGGAAGTCCCGTCCGCGGAAACGTGCGTCCAGCTTAGGAACGTGCGCGGGCCGGGATATACCGTCGCGGAAATGATGGGCGGATACGAGAGTGTCGCTTCTGGAATTTCCGCCGCGACAACTTCGGTGGACTCAGTGGGCTCGGTCGAGTCAGCGGTGTCTGCTGGTTCGGCAGGCTCCGTGGGCGGAGTGGGGAAAACCGGAATGATGGGATCGTTCGGATCAAGCGCGAGGTGCTGGACGATGACATCCCTTCCGCCTTCATGAATGACAGTGGTTTCGAGAACCTCGGCGGGCGCGAACACCGCCCGGACTTCCGGCGCGGATGCCTCGCTGCCATCTGGAGGTTCGGTGAGGAGGGCGGGTTGTTGCTCGGCGTGCGCCAGCAAGAGCGACGCGGTGAAGACTGCTGTTAGGGGAGGAAACGGTTTCATGGTCTACGGTGTTTCCTTCCAGGTGGACGGGGAGTTAGAAAAGCCGAACGCAGTCGACCGCGATGGCCTTTGGTCGCCTCCCCGTAGGCAAGCAGCTTGGACATGCGCCACCGCCTCCCCGGCCTTTCGGTCGGTTTGGCGGCATCGTTGCGGTCGATGCCGACCGCTGCGTTCGAGGTTTTCTAAAGCCCCATCCACGTGAATGGATGATTAATATATCTGGTGCTTTTTTCCTTATGACAAGCAAAAATATCCGCCACCCTGAAATCCTTCACCTCAGGCTGCGGAAACGGGCATTGTATCCCGCACTTGCATTCCTAATCAACGCCATCCGCTACTTCGTGGCGCGGACAAGGCTCTTCCCCGCGGCTCCGGGAAAATCAGCATGGCACGCATCACCGTGAAGATCGGCCCGCCGATCATTCTCTCGCCCGAGGAGTTCAAGGCCTATTCCGCCAAGGGAGGCTACCAAGCCCTCACCGACCGCATCATGACCGCGATCAAAGCGCTTTGAGCGTCAGTAATACGTTCTTGGCCTACGAAACGTGGCAATTATTCATCCACTTTTTTGATCGGGTTCGTCACCCGGTAGCCTTCATCGTGAGCCACATAACCTGCCGCCGCTCCGGCGACCAAGGGCAGACAAGAGGAAAGCCCGAGCAATGTGAGGCTGGCTAAGGCGAAGAGTAAGATCGATAGTTTTGATTTCATAACAGGTGTAAATTGAGCAGGAATTTGCTGTTTGTCAGCCTGCTAATGCAGCTTCGATGGCTTTTTTCAATTCTTCGCTTTCCGGCGTGGTGGCGGACTCGAAACGGGCGACGGGCTTGCCGTTCTTATCGATGAGGATCTTGCCGAAATTCCATTTCACGTTACCGGGAAACGCGCCATCCGGACCGGTGAGCGCCTTGTAAAGCTCGTGCTGCCCTTCCCCTTTCACCGAGATCTTGCCCATGATCGGGAAGGTCACGTCATACTCCGATTTGCAGAACTCCTGAATTTCCTCGATCGTGCCCGGCTCCTGCCCGCCGAAATCGTTGCAGGGAAAGGCGAGGATCACTAGGCCGTCGGCCTTCTTCTCCTCATACAATTTCTCGAGCCCTTCGTATTGCTTCGTGAACCCACATTTGGAGGCCACGTTGACCAAAAGGACGGCCTTACCCTTGTAATCAGCAAGGCTGGCATTTTTGCCATCCGCCGTCGCGAACGGGATCTGGGTGATGTCGGCGGCGAAGGCGGAGGAGCACATGACGATGGCGGGTATGATGATTCTGTGGAGCATGGCGGGAAGTTACTGCACTTTTGCCGGTCGGCAACCGAGGATTCGGCGCACGAGCACACGCGCCCCCGCGTGTTGTTTCCGTCGCCCTCGCCGGAAACTTGGCCGGGGATATGTAGGACGCATTTTCAACTTCACGGTGCACAGGATCTTTCCAGCCTGCGGAGAGCGAGGGCGCACTCCGCGACACGCGGGGGCGCGTGTGCTCCCCAGCAAGCGGTGATTGACAAAGAAAGCGGGGACGATTGGCTTGTTGGTGTGCGTGTGACGAAAGTGCCTGAAACCGGGGCGAAACGGACGATGCTGGATGCCGCCGAGAGGCTGGTCGCCTCGAAGGGCTTCGATTCCGTTTCCATCCGCGATGTGACGGGGGCGGCGAAGGCCAATGTCGCCGCCGTGAATTACCACTTCGGCAGCCGCGAGAGTTTACTGGCGCTGGTGATGACGCATGTTCTCGAGCCGCTCTGCGCCGAGCGGCTCGCGCAACTGGATGCCGCCGGGAAACAGGTTTCCACGCAGGAAACGGTCGCCGCGTTCGTGAACGCGCTCGAACCTGCCGCCGCCCGCATCGCGATGGACGGCCCGCTTTTTTTCCGGCTCGCCGGGCGCATCCTGTCCCTGCCGGACGAGGCGCTGCCCGAGGCGATGCGGGATGCGCGGCGCGAGGTCACCCGGCGTTTTCTCGCCGCACTCGCCAAGGCTTTGCCGGCAACGCCCGCGAAAGAGCTCGCCGCCGATTGGGCGTTCTTCGAGGCCGGCCTTGCGCAATCGCTGGTTGAGGAAGCTGCCTCCAAAAACATCCCCGACCTGATGGCGCGCTGGATCGCATTCGCCGTCCGCGGACTCGGTGAAACGGCGGTGAAGCCGAAGAACGATCCACAGGGTTTATTGTTCGATTTCTGAGCCGCGCAGCGCACGAGGGGCTGCCTTCGGCTGCCCGGAAACCCGAGCGATTTCCTTGATAGTCCGGCAGCCGGAGGCAGCCGCTCCTTGCGCTTCGCGTCACCACTCGATGCCGACACCTTCCTCGGGGATCAGGATCTTGTCGCTGATGCCGAGGCGGTCGGCCTCCGTAAGCAGGCGCTCGACAGGTTCGTGGAGGGCTTCATTGCCCAGCGGAAACGTCCCGTAATGCATGGGGATGAGGACTTTTGCGCCGAGATCCGCGAAGGCACGCACGGCCTGCTCCGGATTCATGTGGACGTCGCGACCGCTGGGAGAATCGTAGGCGCCGATAGGCATGAGAGCGATATCGATGTCATGGCGTTTCCCGATCTCCGTGAAGCCGTCGAAGTAGGTGCTGTCACCGCAATGGAAGACGCTTTTCCCGCCTGCCTTCACGATGTAACCGCCGTAATCGCGGTGGGTGTCGTGGACGTAGCGCGCCCCCCAATGATGGCAGGGCGTGTGGATCACCTTCATGCCGCGGATGTCCAGTTCATCCCAGATCGCGACCTCATGAACGGCGGGGAAACCGAGTTTTCGGACTAGCGAGGCGCTACCCTTCGGCACCACGATGCCCTCGCTCGCTTGCAGGACTTTCAGGCTGGGCTTGTGGAGGTGGTCGAAGTGGGCGTGGGTGACGAGCACGAGATCGACCTCCGGAACATCCCCTAGCCGCAGGCCGGGGTGGCGCTGGCGCTTCACCGGGCCGTGCCACATCGCCCAGTTCGGATCGACGACCACGGAGTTTCCGGCGAACTGAAGGAAAAAGGAGGCGTGGCCGATCCAGGTGATGCGCACGCGGTCGCCTTCGGGGGCGGTGAGGACGGGTTCGAGGATGCTGCCGCCGAGTTTCTTGAACATGCCGGGCACGATGCGGTGACGTAGGAACTTCGCGTTCCTGCCGGGCCAGCCTTTCTGGGGGGCGAGGCCGGAGTAGCCGTTGCCTGTTAGATCCTTGCTCATGGATGGGAAGTTTTCACCGCAGAGGCGCGGAGGTCGCGGAGGGATCGCGGAGCTGGAGTTGATAGATCGAATAAAAGGAATGCCATGATTGAGTAAAAAGGGCGGCGAGCTATCCGACATCCGTGTGAATTCGTGTCCATCCGTGGTTCTTTTCCCGTTCGCAGGTTTAAGCGTAACCCAGTGCGATTTTCGCCGCCCATTCCTGTGCGCGCTCGGCGAAGCTTTTCTCGTCCCCGGCGTAGAGAATGCCGCGCGAGACATTGATCACATCGGGAGCCCTCCGTTTCGCGCCAGCCAACACGGCGAGATCCCCGCCCTGCGCGCCGAGCCCCGGCACCAGCAGCGGCGCGTCCGGCATTTTCGGCAGCACGGCCTCAGCGTTGGTGAGGCCGACGACATATCCCACATCCGTCGCACGGCCCTCGTTTTTCGCCCGCTCGCCGAGCGCGGTGACGAGTTCGAACACCTGGCGACCATCGGCGAGCGTCTGCCGTTGGAAATCGGCCGAGCCGGGGTTCGAGGTCACGGCGAGGAGATAGACGGCCTTGCCCGGGTGATCGAGGAACGGCTCGATGGAATCGTATCCGAGAAAGGGGTTGAGCGTGACGGCGTCCACGTTCCAGCCGTGGAAATATCCCTGCGCGTAATATTTCTGCGTCTCGCCGATGTCGCTGCGTTTCGCGTCGAGGATGATCGGGATGCCGGCCGGGATCGCGGCGAGGATTTGCTCAAGGACGCGGATGCCCTCGATGCCCATCGCCTCGAAGTAGGCCATATTCGGCTTGAAGGCGGCAGCGTGATCGGAGGTCTCGGCGATCACACGCAGCAGGAAATCCTTCGCGTGCGCCGCCCCTTGGTCGCCGGGGCGGGGATCGAGACCCACGCACAACCTCGAACCCGTTGACTCCACCCGCAGTTGCAGTTTTTCAGTGAAACGCATGCCCCATTCTCCCCGAAAATCCGCCGGACGCAAAGCAAACTCCTGCGCGGGGGAGCATACGCGCCCCCGCGTGTCGCGGAGTGCGCCCTCGCTCTCCGCTGGCCGGTAAAATCTTGTGCGCCGTTTACAGGAAAATCATCCACCCTATCTCCAGCCAAGTTTCCGGCGAGGGCGCCGGAAACAGCACGCGGGGGCGCGTGCGCTCCCCTACACCCTTTCGGGTTTCCTCCAGAAAACCCACGCGAGGTAACCCAGCACCGCGTAATACAGGGCAAACTCCGCCGCCTTCGCCCAATAGGAAATTTTTTCAGCGCCACCCAAGCAGCCGCAGGAAATGTCCAGCCCCCGCCACCACGCTGCCCCCACCGAGACGCTGAAAGCGGCCACGAGCCCGAACATCGCGAGCCACGCGCCCTTCCGCAGCACGCCGAGCATGAAACAAATCCCCGCCACCACCTCCACCCACGCCACGATATACGCCGCCGCCACCGCCATACCCTCGCCCACCAGCTTGTAATTCCCGATGTCCACCGCGAACTTTTCCAGGCCGCTGGAGAAAATCTTCAGCCCGCCCGCATACAAGAACCACGAGCCCATCACCACGCTGAGCCGCAACGCAATCTCCTCATCCTTCCGCATTTCCATCGCCGCATCTCTCGCACATACGGCGGAAAAGTCACGGATTTTGAAAAACCTTGGGCATTGCGCG
>JAYTOE010000083.1:0-14627 GCA_043747935.1 Akkermansiaceae bacterium | reverse complement strand
GAAATTGGGTTCTTCTTTGAGTTCTATGTGCTCTTTGTGGCCAAATCATCCGGGCGATATCTTCGACAACATGCTCATCCGCGGGGACAATCTGCTCGGCCTCAAGGCGCTGGAACAGGAGTTCGCCGGGAAGGTGAAATGCATTTACATCGATCCACCTTATAACACGGGGAGTGCGTTTGAGCACTATGATGACGGATTAGAACATTCGTTATGGTTATCCTTGATGCGGGAACGCCTACTCATCCTTTGGCGCTTACTTTCGAATGATGGATCATTTTGGATTTCAATAGATGACTATGAGATGCCTTACCTCAGAGTCTTGATGGACGAGGTCTGCGGACGGAAAAGCTTTGTCGCATCGAACGTCTGGCAGAAGCGATATTCGAGGGAAAATAGGGAGGCTATTGGCGATGTGCATGAATACATTCTGCTTTATGCCAAATCGCGAGATGCATTCAAAACAAGCCGCAATCTGCTTCCGCTGACAGCTGAACAAAAAAAGGTATATAAGAATCCGAGTAACGACCCAAGAGGTCCGTGGCGGACCATTCCAATTACGGCTCAGGCAGGTCACGCAACAAAATCTCAATTCTATTCGATTGTTTCGCCGAGTGGAAAAACCTTTGATCCTCCTACGGGCAATTGCTGGCGATATTCCAAAGATGCATTCGAACGTCTGAGAGCGGAAGGTCGCATCTATTTTGGCAAAGACGGCAACGGTCAGCCGACAACGATTCGATATCTTTCCGAGGTTTCCGGCGCGGTTCCGTGGACTTGGTGGCCACATGATGAAGTCGGTCATAACGATGAGGCCAAAAAAGAGATGCTGTCTATCTTTACCAAAGAGACTCTTTTCGACACGCCAAAGCCAGAGCGTCTAATTCATCGAATCCTCCACATCGCGACCAACCCCGGCGATCTCGTTCTCGATTCCTTCCTCGGTTCCGGCACGACGGCGGCGGTGGCGCACAAGATGGGGCGGCGGTGGATCGGCATCGAGCTGGGTGAGCATTGCGAGACGCATTGTATGCCGCGATTGAAGAAAGTGGTCGATGGCGAAGACCCCGGCGGCATCACGCAGGCGGTCGGTTGGAAGGGCGGCGGCGGTTTCCGCTACTTCCGCCTCGCGCCCTCGCTGTTGGAGAAGGACAAGTGGGGCAACTGGGTGGTGTCCAAGGAATACAACGCCGCCATGCTGGCGGAGGCCGTTTGCAAGCTGGAGGGATTTTCCTATGAGCCCAGCGACTCGCTCTACTGGCAGCACGGCCATAGCACCGAGCGGGATTTCATCTACACCACCACCGCGAACCTGAGCCACGACCAGCTCCAGGAACTCAGCGACGAGGTCGGCCCGGAGCGCAGCCTGCTCGTCGTCTGCTCCGCCTTCCGCGGCCGCAAGGAAGGCTACCCGAACCTCACCGTGAAAAAGATCCCCAACGCCGTCCTCACCCGCTGCGAGTGGGGCAAGGACGATTACAGCCTGAAAGTCGAGAACCTCCCGAAGGCCCCGCCGGAGCCGGGACAGCAGGAATTGTTTTAACCACAGAGAACACAAAGATCACAAAAAATGAAAACGGATGAAGAGGTGAAGGCGCTGTGTGACCGGGTAAGGCAAACAAGTTACGAGATTCATGAATATCATGGTCACGGGCATTTGGAGAAGGTCTATGAGAACGCGCTCGCTCATCGGCTGATTAAAATGGGGCTTACCGTGAAACAACAGGAACCTATTACGGTTTACGATGAGGACGGAACCGTCATCGGAGAATATTTCGCGGATATCTTGGTTGATGGCTGGCTGATCTTGGAACTCAAGGCAGTCAAGATGCTAGCGAACGAACATGTCGCCCAAATCATGGGCTACCTAAAATCCGCACGCCTCAAACACGGCTTGCTTATCAACTTCGGGTCATACCGCTTCGAAATCAAAAAATTCGCCCTGTGATTCTCTCTCATTCCCATCAACACCAAGACCCAAAACACCATTCCTTTGTGCTCTCTGTGTTCTTTGTGGTTAATCACCCATAATGAAACTCACCCCCATATCAGCCGGAATTCGCAGAACCTGCGAAACTTACACTTGCGAGAATCGCATGCGGGTGGTTTATCACTCCCAGCAAACCTCCCGCGCCTCTGCTTGCAAGCGTAATTCGGGAGGTATTTTTTTGCCCGCGCTTTGGACTGTGAAGTCAGCGCCACTAGTGAAATCCGGACAGGAGTCGGCAACCGCTCTGGAAGCCATCGAACATCCCGCCGATTGGCGCAATCACCCGCTTTGGAAATCATGAACCGACACGTCAACGCCATCTCCGGCCGCCTCAGCCTGCGCAAGCCCCAGCGGGATTCGTTGGAGATCCTGCATCGCATCACCGAGATCGCGCCGCCGACCAAGAACATCGACCGCGAGGCCGCGCTGGCTGCGATCCGCGCCGAGTTTCCGACGGTGACGGACTTCGAGCGTGAGTTCGCTTCCGTGTGTTTCGCGCTTGCGACCGGTGTCGGCAAGACGCGGCTGATGGGGGCTTTCATCGCCTATCTGCATCTGGAGCATGGCATCAACAACTTCTTCGTCATGGCTCCGAACCTGACGATCTACAACAAGCTGATCGCGGATTTCACCCCGAACACGGCGAAGTATGTGTTCAAGGGTATTTCCGAATTCGCCACGGACGCGCCGGAGATCATCACCGGCGATGATTACGAGGCCAAGGCGGGGACGCTTTTCGATCAGGTGCTGCGCTGCAAGATCAACATTTTCAACATCAGCAAGATCAACAGCGAGGTGCGCGGCGGCAAGGCTCCGCGTATCAAGCGGCTCAGCGAATACATCGGCGAGAGCTACTTCGAATACCTCGCCGGTCTGCCGGATCTGGTGCTGATCATGGACGAGAGCCACCGCTACCGCGCCAGCGCCGGGGTGAGGGCAATCAACGAGCTGAAGCCCGTGCTTGGCTTGGAGCTCACGGCCACGCCGTTTGTGGAAAGCCCCAAGGGTGCGATCCCGTTCAAGAACGTGATCCTCGACTATCCGCTCGGCAAGGCGATGGATGATGGTTTCGTGAAGGAACCCGCCGTGGTCACGCGAAAGAACTTCGATCCGAAGGGCATGACGCCCGCCGCCGTTGAGGAGATGAAGCTGATGGACGGTGTCCGCATGCACGAGCAGACCAAGGTGCTGCTGGAAACCTACGCCCGCGAGGCGGATGTGAAGATCGTGAAACCCTTCGTTCTGGTGATCGCTCGCGACACCACCCACGCCAAGCAGTTGCTCGACATGATCCAATCGGATGACTTTTTCGAAGGCCGCTACAAGGACAAGGTCATTCAGGTGGACAGCAGCAAGACGGGCGCGGACGAGGAAAAAATGATCGCGGATCTCCTCACCGTGGAACACAACGAAGATCCCACGGAGATTGTGATCCACGTCAACATGCTCAAGGAAGGTTGGGATGTGACGAACCTTTACACAATCGTTCCCCTGAGGGCGGCCAATGCGCGGATTCTCATCGAGCAATCCATCGGGCGCGGGCTGCGCCTGCCCTATGGCAGGCGTGTCGGAGTCGCCGCCGTGGATCGGCTCAGCATCATCGCCCACGACAAGTTCCAGGAGATCGTGGATGACGCGAGGAAACCGGATTCCGCGATCAAGAAACTCCATCTCATCGAGCTGGATGGCAATGACATCGAAAGCAGGACGGAGACGGTCGTTTCCCAATCGAACATGGCGAGCAAGCTGGGATTGAAGCCCGCCCAAACGACGGAGAGCACCCATCTTGCGGGCGGGGAAATCGCGCCGGCATTCGAGACAGCAGCGCAGCAGCGTGTCGCGCAAATCGCCTACGAGGTGATCAAAAGGCTGGAAGCAAAACCCAAGGAAGTGCCAACCATGGCCGCGCTGGAGACGCCTGCGATCCAAAGTGCCATCATCCAGGAAGTGGCCGCGCTGTACCGTCCGCAGCAAGGGGAGCTGGAGGGCATCGTCGAGCAACCGGACATCGCCGGGATCGTCAGCCGGACAACATCGCTGATGGTGCGGGAAATGATCCCGATTCCCCGGATTCTCGTTGTGCCGCAAGGCGAGGTGAAAAGCTGGTTCGAGTCCTTCGAGCTGGATCTAAAATCGCTGCGTTATCCCGCACCATCGAAAGACCTCTGGGTTCATAACCTGCACACCGACATCGGCGAGGCCGTGACCGTGAGCGGCGATGGATACCGTGAGCTGCGGATGGAGAACTATGTGGTCGGCGGCTTGGTGGACTTCGATGACATCTCGTATGATGCGAACGCCGATCTGCTCTACACCTTGGCCACGCAGACGGTGAATCATTTCAAGAGCTACCTGCCGGAAGAGGAGGTGTGGCAGGTGCTGCATCATCACCAGAAGGAGATCGCCCGCTTCATCCACGGCCAGATGCAGAAGCATTACCGTGAGGAAATCTCCGGCTATGAGATCAAGATCAGCAAAGGATTCACCGAGCTGAAACCGAGCGCCTACACGGTGAACTACAGGCAGAAGAATCTGGATTACCGCGTATCGCCCGCCGACAAGAGCAACATGGCGAAATACCTCTTCGGCGGCTTTTCAAAATGCCTATACGCCGTGCAGAAATTCCATTCCGAGGCGGAGCGTGTGCTTTCCGTGATCTTGGAGCGCGAGGCGATCAAATGGTTCAAGCCCGCGAAAGGGCAGTTCCAGATCTACTACAAAAGCGGAGCAGACCACCCCGAGTATCAGCCGGACTTCGTCGTGGAGACCGAGACTGCGATCTACATGCTGGAGCCCAAGGCGAAAAAGGACATGGAGGATCCTAACGTCATCGCAAAAATGGAAGCAGCGACGAGGTGGTGCGAACGTGCCAGCGGCCACAATGCAAAACATGGCGGCAAGCCTTGGCATTACGCCCTGATCTCACACGAAAAGATCAAGGAGAACATGACGATAGAGGGCTTGGTGGGGCTTCATGTTCAGTGAGCCGACCACAACCCGGACTTCTTCATCCGCGAGACCGGATTGGTGAATCCGCTGGGGTGAGGGAGCAGCCAAGCCCTCGGCATCCCATCCCCTATTCACCGAATCCCCACCACGATCCGCTGCCGGAAGTCCCTTTCCTCTTCGCTGTGCCTCTTCATCTAGGCTTGTGTTTGAAGACAGCTTGGGGACGCATGCAAAATTGCCCCGGATGGGGGAAATCAGCTGCAAGCTTCGCAATCCTCAGGAGCAGCTGCGCTTCCAAGGTTGTGCGTCTTGAAGGCATCCAAGACAGCGTTGATTGCAGCCGACTCTGTAGCTCCGATGGCGGAAATGCCCAGAAGAGTGAATGAAGCCACCCAGACCTTGCCCATCTGGGCAACTTCAAGGGACAACTGGCGACGATTGGTCATGATTCGGGGATGGGGGCGGGGATTTCAAAAAGTCTCTCAGTTCAGGTTGCTGCGAGAACCAAGGCACCAGGAAGCTTTTTCGCGGCTTTTTCGAAGGTCACCAAAGTTTGTCCTTCTTCCCGGGCTGCTCCGTGGATGAGTCGGTCGATGAAGCCGGGTTTCATTTGGGAAAGGTTCGGAAGGCCGAAGACAACCCGGGCGGAGGGAGTGATGTTGACGGGAGATTCCGCGGTCAGGACTTTGAGCGCCGCCAAGGCATCGGCCTTGGTGAAGCCGAAATGAAACTGGAGCGCGTAATAGCATTCGGAAAGCACGAGGTCGGAGATGAACAGTGGGTTTCCGGATTGGCGTTGCTCCTCGTAGAAAGAGAGGGCAAGGGTCAATTGGGAGTCCGGGCTTTCGGTGAGGATGCGTAGGACGAAGGAGGTATCGAGGGAGAAGGAAGCCATGGTTGTTAGAAGGGGGCAGTGGTGCTTCGTCCATAGGCGATGGATTCACGGATGTCCTCCATCTCATAGCTCAATCCCCCTGTGGGATATTTAGCCGCGATCTTCAGCCAAGGGTAGGCTTTGGCTGCTTCCGCATGGAGGGCGGCGGGTTTCGGGGATTTGGCTGTGGTTTCGATTTCCCCGGAGAGCCATTTTTCGAAAAGTTCGGCGGCGACAGCTCTGACGGGACGCCCTTCCAAGGCGCTGCGTGCCTTTACGTTGCGATAGAGATCATCTGGAATCTCCAAGGTGGCTTTCATGGGAATACGGGTAGCTGTATTGCTGTGTATTGTCAATGCGCCGCCAGCCAGTTTTTCCCGGTGCCTTTCTCGACGAGGATGGGGACGCCGTGGGGGAGGGGAGGGGCGGTTTCCATGATGTGGAGGATTTTGGGGACGAGTTCAGCTCCCTCTTCGGGGTGGAGATCGAGAAACTCCGCGCCCCCCTCACAGACCTCAACCCGGACTTCTACATCCGCGAGACCGGCCTGGTGAACCCGCTGGGGTGAGGGCGTTCGGAACACGGATTTTGTTCCGGGTTCGGAAATCCCAAGGGAAGCACGTGGAGCATAGCGGATTCGAACCGCTGACCTTCTCATTGCGAACGAGACGCTCTACCAACTGAGCTAATGCCCCTCACACGCTGCACCTAGAGAAAACCCCTGCCATGCCTTGAAATCAAGAGGAAGTTCGGGGGTGTCCGGGACATGAAACGAAGAACGCCCAACGTCGGAACGTTGGGCGCCTTGTGTTGTGTTGCGGCTAGTCGGGAGGTTATTGCTTGCGGACGACGAGGACACGGCGGTCTTGCGTCATCTGTTCCTCGGTGCCTTCGGGGAAGGTGGGGAACATTTCGCCGTAGCCGTGCGCGCTGAGCGCGGCGGAGGGGACGAGGTAGCGCTGCGTCAGTTCCAGGTGAACGCGGCGGGCGCGGTCTCCGGATAGCGTGAGGTTAAACTCGTTCGTGCCATCCGTGCTGGTGTGGCCCTCGATGTCGAAGACGGCGGTGGGCTGGGTCTTGAGAACCTCAAGGATGGCGGAGGCCGTTTCCGCGAGCGCGACGCGGGATTCCGAGTCGAGCAGCTTGGCGGTTTCCTTTTCGAAAAGGACGGGGATGGTGATGTAGGGGAGCTCCTTGCCCTCCACGATGACGACATTGCGCTCGATGTTATAGACGCGGCGGGGCTGTCCCGGGACGTCCACGTAGTCTTTCGTCACCGTGGTCTCCACGACGGTGCCAGGAGGATGCACGGGAGCGACGGCATCGCGCGGCAGCACCAGAAGGTGACGCCTTGCGAAGGCGGGATCGTACGCGGGCGGCGGGTTGAGCGGGACAACGGTCTCGGTGACGATGTCCCCGTTCGGGGTTCTCTCGATGACCGTCTCCTTGACGACCTCGCCGGCGGGCAGCGCGGGGATGACGACGGTTTCCTCGACGACATCCTGTGCGAGCGCCGGCTGGATGCAGGCGGCGATGATGAGAAGTGCGTATCTGTTTTTCATGATGACGGGTGGTGGGATGTGACCTAGCCGCAGCAACCGGTGGAGTCGCTTTCCTTGAGGGCTTTCTCGACGGCCTCGCGGGTTTCTCCGGTGCGCTTCTGGATGCGGCCGATGAGTTCGTCTTTCTTGCCTTCGGCGTACTGGAGGTCGTCGTCGGTGAGGTTTGCCCACTTCTGGATGAGCTTGCCTTTGATGATGTTCCAGTCGCCTTTGAATTGCAGTGTGTTCATGAGTTGGTCTTTCGTATGTGTTGGTGTGGTGGTCGGGGCGGCGGTCGAAATGGCCGTGCCTCCGTGTTACCTTCCAAGCTACCCCCTCGCCCCATCGGGTCTATGGGCTGTATCCCTACCGCAGGCTCATCACGCCGCGCTCCCGTCGAGTGCGGCGGTCATCACAAGGTGCGCGTCGGCATTCGCCGCTTGCGGGAGCACGGTCTTGGTGGTCTGCTGGAAAGATGAAAATGATCCGCCTGCTGCCCTTTCTTCTCATCCCGCTCCTCACGCAATGCGGCGGCGGCTTCGGTGGCACGAGCGTTTCCGGCTCACCGGCGGTGCTGAATGTTTCCGGCTGGGATCCCAAGGAAGTGCAGCGCGGCGGCGAGCGCTACTCCGAGCACAACGTTGCCGCGCTCCGCAGGAACGGCGGCCTGGCACTCATCGCCCGCTCCGCGAAAGGGCCGGAGCTCGACGGGAAGTTCGGCGATTTCCTAGCATCCGCCAACCGCGAGGGGATGATGCTCGGTGCCTACCATTTCGTGACGATGAATCAGGATCCGGCGGCGCAGGCGGACAGCTTCGTGAGCCGCGTTCGCGCGACGGCGGCGGCGAGGGGGATTTCCGGGAAACGGATTTTGCTGGTCGGTGATTTCGACACGCATTCCACGCCGGATCGCTTGGTGAAATTCATCGAGCGCGTGCACCAGCGGACGGGCGTGTATCCGGTCACGTATCTGGAAAACAGCGATGGCCTGCGCTCACGGCTGAGGAACGCGACGCCGGAGCAAAAAGCCGTGATCCGCCGCACGCCGTATTGGCTCGCGCTCTACGGCCCGGGCGGCACCGAGCGCGCGATGGGCGGCGGACTGACCCCGGACAGCCTTTGCAAACTTTACGGCATCTGGGGTGGCTGGAGCATGTGGCAATACGGCGGTGTCGTCTGGGAAAACGGGGCGTCGCGCGCCAAGCATTACGACACCGGTTCATGGCGCAGCCCGCGCTTTTTCGGAAACATCGCCCACCCCATGGAGCGGAACGTTTTCAAGGGCGATGAGGGAGATCTCCGCGCGTTCTGGGAAAGGCACAGCATCGTCGTGCCGTGAGGTTCAAAGCTGATCCGCAAAAATTTCCGCGAGATCGGCATGCGCGGCCTTGGTTTCACCGATGCGGATGCGGCGTGAGCGGGCGATGTCCGGCGTGAAGACCGCCGCGATCAGCCTCTCCACCTCGGCCTTGTCGGAGAACGCGATGTTCAGCTCCCGGTTGATCCGCATGCTGAGGGTGTCGAGGTTGGCGGAACCTGCCGTGGCCCAATCGTCGCAGACCATGACCTTGAGGTGCGTCATACGTGGATACCGGTAAACTTTTGCACCCGCCCAAATGAGGATCCGCGCCGTGGCGAGGTTGCCCGCATCCATGATCACGGAATCGCCCTCCGCAGGGAGCACCACATGCACGTCCACGCCCCGCATCGCCGCCGCCCGGACGGCAGCGAGAATCTCGTCACTGGCGAAGTAAGGGTTCTCTATGAGAATGCGCTTCTTCGCAGACCGGATGGCTAGCAACATGCTGTCGCGTATCTCGTGGCGCCCGACGCCCGGATCCGTGCGCAGCACGCGCAGCGGGATCCCGCCGGGAGACGCTTGCGGTTTATCGAATTGTTTCGGCGCAGAAAGCAGTGCGAGATCACCCAACGGCCCCGATTGCCGCCACGTACGGCTGAACATATCCGCAAGGTGCGCGACCACCGGGCCATCGATCCGCACCATCAGGTCGTGCCATTCGTTGAAATATTCGCGGCCTATGTTCATCCCGCCGAGGATCACTGTGCGGTCGTCGAAGACAAAGAGCTTGGTGTGGTCTGCGACCAGCCATGGGTTGAGCGTCCTGCGGACCTGCACATCCGATCCGCTTTCCAGATAGACCCTCATGTCCGGCGGCGCTTGGAAACTTGCCGGAACTTTCGTCCTGGGGCTGGAGAGGTGGGCTGATGCGCTGCCGAAGTCGTCGAACATCACCCGCACCTTCACGTCGGCCGAACGTTTCCTGAGCTTGTCCGCGTAGCGAACCGCAATGTCATCATTATCGAAGATATAAATCTGCGTATTGATCGAGCTTCTGGCGGAGGCGATCTGGCGATCCAGCTCGGGGAAAAAGCCATCCCCGTCAACGAGCCATTTCAGCGTCCCGTTCTGGGGTTTCGGGAAGCCCATTTCATCCAGCAACTTTTCGAACCCGGCTGTGCCCGGAGATTCCGTAAGTGCGTCCTTCGCCTCGATATCGACGGGAAGGTTGCCCGCGACGATTTCCCGGGGCCTGTGCCAGAGCACCGCGAGGCCTTGCCTTGCGCTTGTGACCGGTTGCCGGATGGCGGCCACGAAAGTCGCGCGGAAGCTGCTTTCCGCCAGGCTTTTCCCGGCGAGCATCGGATCCATGGTGACCGTCTTCGGCCCGGAATTCTGGGTGCTCGGCCCGACCATGCTTCCGCAGGAGCAAAGCGCGGGCAGCGCCGCCAGGGCCGCGCAAAGCGGGAGATTTTTGAAAGGGTTCTCGCGCATTCCCCAACACAACATGCACCCGGAGCTACAGCAAGCTCGGAGCCGCCGAATTCATTTCGCCATGAAATCCGCGAACCACTGCCGCCGATTCAATAATGTGAGATGGCGCGGACTTACCCCACCGAAACCCCACCGCGCTGTTTTCTCCGTTCGCTCCTGTTCAAATCCTCTCCGATTCCAGCTTAGGGCGCCTGCGGATGAGCAGCGCACCGAGGCTGAGGCCGAGAAGCGTGCAGGTGCCGGGTTCCGGGACGACGGTGAATTGCATCGTGTAGCCGTTCACCATTCCGGCTCCGAAATCCGCTGGCTGGGAAACGGTGGCGAGGCTGAAGTGCGCCTGCGTTGAGGTAGATGTTGACCTCATTGGCGGCGGACAAGGACGCGGTGAATGGCGTGGGGATGGTGGTGAGGCGCAGGACATCGTTGCCACTAGCGGTCGGGGCATTCCAGGTCGGCAGGGTGTTGCCCGCGGTGAACTCGAAGTTGTAGTCCAATCCACCGGTGGGATCCGTCGCGGCGGCGGTCATGACGCCCGGGCTATTGCCGGGATTGATCGATCCCGAGCCGCTGAGGGTCGCAGTCGCCATGACTCCGCTGCCGGACAAGGAGCCATTCACCACCACCGAGGTGCTGGTCACCGCGCCGTTGATGACGAGGGTGTTTCCGGTGAATGAGTTCTTGCCATAGGCACCGATCACGAATTGATCGCCGTCCAGGCCCACGGATTCGCCGAAGATATCACCCGCCGCGCCGTCGGAGGCGGTGAGTTTGACGTTCTGGGTGGTGCTGCCCGTGGCCGTATCCAGACTGCGAAAGACATAGGCCGAGCCTTGGTTGCTGTTGGCCCCAATATCGTCCAGAGAAGCCCCGACGAGGCCGATGCTGCCCGAGAGACTCACGGAAGTGCCAAGTCGATCATTCGCCGCGCCGTCGGAGGCAGTGAGCCCGGCGGCGTGGACTGTGCCGGTGAGCAGCAGCAGGCCAATCCTGCAAGCGAAAGGCGGAAGCACGAAGGGAAGGGATGATCCAATGCTGGCGTGTTTCGCGTGCCGGGTGGATGGATGTGTTTTGATTTCATGGGTGGCATGGGGAGATTCGTGATCGTATGGATTCGGTGAGGTGAGTGGTTTGCAAACCAAGGCGGGGGGATGAGGGAATGCCCGCAGGACAGGTGAAGCACGCGGTAAGCCAGCGAGCCTTGCGGCGGAGTCCCTGAAAACAGCGATACCCGGCACAAGCGGTGCCGGGCGGGTAGAGGCGGGTTGCCAGCCTTGGCGCGGCCTTCAGCGGCAAGCGGCAAGCGGCAAGCGGCAAGCGGCAAGCGGCAAGCGGCAAGCGGCAAAATCCGTTGGATTTTGCCGGGGCAGGAATGCGTTTGCAGGGATATGGACAAAACGACTTACCATATGCTGCGGCAACTATAAAGCGGGCGGAGGCTGTCGATGCAAAAATATGGGGGGGCAGTCCGACTAATGCTATATCACATCTCCCCGGCTTTCTCCGGCTCCAGTCCATCAGCCCCGCCCGCGCATAAGGCGATTTGTGCGAGAAGCGGTGAGAGGTCGCTCCATGGGATGACGGTGGCTTTTTCGTCGGTGGGGTCAGTCCGCGCTAAATTACATTTTAGGGGAAGGAGGTTTTTCAAGCCTTGTAGATGTCGCCACGCGGGCCGATGGCATCCACGTAAAGCACTTCTGCGGTTTCGATTAGGGTCACTTGCAGGATCGCACGATAGCTGCCCACCCGCAGGCGTGACCATCCCGCCATATCACCGCCCATCTGCTTGAGGTTGGTATGCTCTGTGATGTTGTCCAGGCTCGCGACTTCCCGAAGGGCATCGAGCACCTGAACGGCTCGGTCACGCGGCATGCGAGCCACATACCGGGCGGCGCGGCGATGAAAGACAACGTCGCGCATCAGATGCCAAGTTCCTTCTCCAGATCCTCGAGCCTGACGAAATTTTCCGTCCTCCCCGCCTCACGGTCGGCCCGGGCTTCGTGGATGGCTTGCTTTTCGTCATCGCCCAGATCGAGGCCATAGGTTTCTATGAACTCGACGAACTCCCCGTAAGGAATGACCACTTCGAGCGGTTCGCCTCCCCGGTTGTACCGAACGCTTTTTTGCAGTATGGCTTGCGCAGTCATGCTTTTAAGATAGCGGCGGCTGTTGGTTTTGCTAGTCCGGTTTTCTAGGGTTTTCCGCAGGGTGCGTCTTGCTGTGGACTGCCTTGAGCTGCTCGATGTCATCGGTGGGGTCTCGGTGGGGTCAGTCCGCGCTAAATCACATCTCCCCGGCTTTCTCCAGCTCCAGTCCATCAGCCCAGCCCGCGCATCAGGCGATTTGTTCCAGCAGCGGCGCGAGGCAGTCCCATGGGAGACGGTGGCTTTTTCGCGATCCTGCCATTCGAGTCCCCGCCGAATCCCATTTCCCGCCCGGTTTCGCGTTGCCATATGAATGCATTTGTCGAAACTCCCGGCACCGCCATGTCGAATCCTTTCCGCGAAGACCTCGTTTCCCGCAACCGGCCCGAGCCATGCTCGGTGGTGATCTTCGGCGCGACCGGAGACCTCACCCACCGCAAGCTCATCCCCGCGCTCTACAACCTCGCGGTGGACGGCGAGCTGCCGACGGGCGTGAACATCATCGGCTTCGCCCGCCGGGAAAAAGCCGATGATGAGTTCCGCACCGGCCTTGAGGAACTGAACCGGAAAGTTTCCCGCAGCGGCCACGATCCCGAGATCTGGGGAAATTTCATCGGAAGCGTCAGTTATCACTGCTCAGAATTCACCGATGAAGCGGGCTACGCTTCGCTGGCGAAACGCCTCGATGAGATCGATGCCGGCCGCGGCGGCAAGGGCAACCGCCTGTTTTACATCGCCTCAGCGCCTGAGTTTTTCGACGACATCCTTGTCCACCTGAAAATCGCGGGTCTGAACAAGGCGAAGGACGGTTGCTGGGCGCGCGTGATCATCGAGAAACCCTTCGGCACCGACCTCAAGACTGCGAAGCACCTCAACAAGGTGGTGAGCGAGACGTTCCACGAAAGGGACACCTACCGGATCGACCACTACCTCGGCAAGGAGACCGCGCAGAACCTGATGGTGCTACGTTTTGCCAACGCGATCTTCGAGCCGCTCTGGAACAGCCGCTACATCAGCCACATGCAGATCACCTGCTCGGAAAACCTCGGCATGGAAGGTGGTCGCGGTGGTTATTATGAAAAGGCCGGCGCCCTGCGCGACATGGTGCAGAACCACCTGCTCCAGCTCCTCAGCCTCGTCGCCATGGAGCCGCCCACCGACCTTTCCGCCGACGGCGTCCGCGATGAGAAGGTGAAGGTCATCCGCTCGCTGCGGCAGTGGGACACGCCGGAAAAGGTCGCGGAAAACGTGATCCGCGCCCAATACACCGCCGGCCACGTCGATGGCAACGCCGTCCCCGGTTACCGCGAGGAAGACCGCGTTTCCCCCACCTCGGAGACCGAGGCCTATGTCGCGGTGCGGCTGCTCATTGATACGTGGCGCTGGAGCGGCGTGCCGTTCTACATCCGCATGGGCAAGCGCCTGCCGAAAAAATCCACGGAAATCTCCGTCCATTTCAAAGATGCCCCCTCGGTGCTTTTCGGTGCGCTGCCCGGCGGCGTCCCCGGCGGCAACGTCCTCGTGATCCGCATCCAGCCGGATGAAGGCATCTCGCTGCGCATGGTCTCGAAAATCCCCGGCACCAGCCTCCGCCTTGAGCCGGTGAAGATGGATTTCCACTACGCCACCAGTTTCGGCAAAGGCAGCCCCGAGGCCTACGAGCGCCTCATCCTCGACGCCATCGCCGGCGACGCCACCCTCTTCGCCCGCCGCGATGAGGTGGAGGAGGCGTGGCGTTTCATCGACCACATCGAGCACGCCTGGCACGAGTCCGACAACAAGCCGCCGATGGCCGAATTCGTCGCCGGCTCCTGGGGTCCGCGCGAAGCGGATGAGATGATCAAGAAGGACGGCTTCACATGGCGCAGACTTTGAGTTTTCCGGGAGCTTGCGCCATCAGGGCTTTTCACCTAGCATGACACCATGAGCACGCAGTTTGTAACCGACGCCAAAGGCAAAAAAATCGCGGCGGTTCTACCCATCGCCGAGTATGAGGAGATGATGGAAGATCTCGAAGACCTCGCCGCCATCGCCCGGATGAGGAACGAGAAAGGCATCCCTTTCGATGACGTGATGAAGAAACTCAAGGAAAGGGTGATGAAGGATGGCATCCTACAAGATTGAGTTTTCTTCGGAAGCCGAGCGCTTTCTCGAAAGGACGGATGTGAAAACATCGCTCCGCATAGCGAAAGCTGTGGGCAAACTTTCCGCCGATCCAAGGCCGCCAGGATGCAAAAAGCGGCTCTTCAGCAAAATCTGTGGGTGAATTTTGGTTCGGGAAGTTTTCCAAGTGTATGGAATAGAGTGATTTGCAGCAATTCAAAGCTGCGGTAGCCGT
>JAYTOE010000082.1:0-11441 GCA_043747935.1 Akkermansiaceae bacterium | reverse complement strand
CCAGAATCCCTGCGTTCACGTTGATAGCGCCGGTGAAGCCCGTGTTTGCGCCGGAAAGGGTCAGGGTGTTGGTGTGATTGGTGTCCTTAACCAGATTACTCGGTGCGATTGATGGTGGATGGAAGGCGACGTCGTTTTACGACGGATGAAACCACTCAGCCTAAGGCCAAGTCGAAGGCGATCACAATCATGGCCGACATCAAGAGCCGGGGATTCGAGGCGGCCATCCGGCTCCATGGGAATAGGCGGGATGAGATTCCCGAAGACCCAACCATCGACGAATTTTGCGAAATCTACCGCAAGGTGGTTTCCACGGCGGACTCCCCGCCGGCCGCTGTCACGGTGGAGCGTTACGTCCGATGCCTGAAGCGCATCTGTGAGTAGAGCAAAGTTGGTCGCATCCGGGCACTCGATTCATCTGCCGTCGAGCGATTCAAGGAGAAGTTCATTCACAGCGCGCTGCCTCCACAGGGAGACGACGTGCCAAAGAAACGATCCGCCAAAACAGCATCACCGAAGAAATCAAGGGATGCGAACAGCGTCCGGACCACGCTGAATGGAGTCATCCGGAACGCGGCGGCATTGTTTTACCAGAGCGCCATGGCGGCGTATAGGAACAGGGGTTGAGGTCTCGCCGAGGAAAGAATGCCGTCGCTTCTCCTTCACGCCCTTGTTCACCATCATCAGCTTGGTATTCCTGAAAATGGCGAAGTGGCTATAAGGCCGTGATCCTCCGGCTTCCGCATTTGAGTCCAATTCATCGGGCAGATGATCGGTATGATCCGGAGGAATACGGATTTTACTGGGTTTGAATGTGGCGCGCGAAGACTTGGGAATACCGATGAGAGTCCGGGTCGAGTTCCCGGGACTTAACAATCCGGCGAATTCGATGGGAAACCGACCATCAAGCCATCCGTCCGCCGGAATTCCATAGCCTTCGGAGTAATGGTCTTTCTTCTCGAAGAATTCCTAAATGTCCCGGCCCTCGTCATCCCGGAGTTCTAAAATGAAACCCTTGCCTTCCGGGTTACAGCGCAGGTATGCGGTGGCGAGGGTCATTTGGGTAAAAGCTGAGATTCTGAAAAGCTGAAACAAGAGAGAGAGAAGTGCCGTGTGAGCGGTGTTTGGCGGGAATGCTGGAGCTAGAAGCTGAAGGTGTCGGGAAGTTTTCGTATTTGCGGAGTGGTGCCAGTTGGGATAACCTCTTGGGCGATGACTCTGACTGTGAACATCCCTGACGATTTGGCGGCGGAGCTGGGCAACGAGTTCCAGAACCTCGGCCACGCCGCTCTCGAAGCCTTGGCGGCGGATGCGTATGCGAAGGAAGTGCTGTCGCTGGAACAGGTCCGCAGGATGCTGGACTTGGGATCGCGCTGGGAAGCGCAGGCCGTGCTGAAGCAACATGGCGTTTGGCCGGGACATTCGGCTGAGGAGATTCTGCAGGATGTCCGCAGTTCGTTCGAATTCCGGAACGCCATCCCGTGATCGTTGTCAGCGACAATTCCGTCCTGTCCTGTTTGGCCGAAATCGGCGAACTGGATTTGCTCCACAGGCTTTACGGCAAGGTGACCATTACGGAGACCATTCGGTGCGAAGCCGTTCATCCGGGTGCGCCGGAGAATCTGAGAAATCTGATTTCGGCGATGCCGGATTGGATCTCGGTGGTTCCGGACGAAATCCCTTATCTTGAGGAAACGGCCGCCTTGGATCCCGGAGAGGCCTCCGCCATCACATTGGCGTGGGAACACCGGCACAGCAGCCTGCTGGTTCTCGATGAAAAACGCGGTCGCAAGGTGGCAAATGCGCTCGGGTTGCGAATCACCGGCACGGCGGGCCTCCTGACCGATGCCGCAGCGGCTGGTTTGATCGATTTCGAAGATGCCTTCCTCAGATTGGCTCAGACGGGATTTCGCTTGAGCGGCCAAGTGGTGGAGACTTTGCGCCAAGATCTCGCCAAGCGAATTCCTCCGGCATAGTGCCGCTGGAATCCTCTGGCATTGCTGGGACCACTCGGTGATGTATGCGGCAGGAATCACAGGTCGGATTGCGGGATGGAGCGATTGGGACAATTCAGGCTGCGGTGAGGTTCTGGGCTTTGTTCGGGTAGTGGTTGAGGAGTTCCCGGCGGTCACAGAGGAACAGGATGCGTTTTCCCCACTTCGCGCGGATCATGAGTTCCGAGAGGGCGACGGCGACGCGGGTCTTGCCTGTGCCGGTGGCCTGGATCAGGAGTGCATGGCGGCGGCGCTTGTCGAAGTTCTCGCAGGTGCGCTTGACGCATTCGATCTGATAGAGGCGGTCGATGATGGCTTCCTTCGGGAAAAGCGCACCAAGGCTTTCTTCGCGCTGGTTCCGCTGAAAGATGCAATACCGCAGGCTGTCCAGGGAGTAGAAGCCGAAGAGTGAGCGGGGAGGTTCGCCCTTGGCATCGTCCCAGATGAAGATCTCATAACCGTTGGTGTAGAAGATGACCGGGCGCTGGCCGTATTCCTTCTCCAGGCCGTCGGCGTAGTATTTCGCCTGCATCTTGCCCTTGGCGGCGTCCTCGGCGGTTTTCTTGCTTTCCACAACCCCGAGCGGCAGACCGTTGTCGGGATCCCAGACAACATAGTCCGCGCGGCCTTTGCCGCTGGCAACCGGCTGGTGAAGGACGGGGTGCTCCTGGGTCACCTCATCGGTGTTTTGACCGCGCGCACCGACTTTCCAACCGGCTTTGGCAAGCAGTTCGTCGATGAGTTTGAAGCGGGTTTCCTCCTCACTGAAGTCGAGGGCGGAGGCGGCTTGCTGCGCCTGATTGAGCAAAACGGCTTTCTCGGCGGCAGTGGTGTGGGATGCCTCGGCCTGGGAGCGGGCTTCTTCGAGATCGGCGAGGAGTTTCGCCATGAGTTCTTCCTGCGCTGCGAGTTTCTGGAGGGCTGCCTTTTTCTCGCGCTGGAGCTGTGATTTCGAATCACCGGTGAGGGCGAGTGGCTCCTGCCAGGCTGGCAGTTCGTCGCGGCGCATGATCCCGGTGGAGAGGGCGAGCCACTGGGCGAGATCGAAGGCTTCCTTGAGGATACCGGTCATCTGACCCGGCGTGGTGGGATGGAGCGTGCCGTGGGCTGCGTGGTTCCCCTTGATGCGGATCAGGTGGAGCTTGTCCTGCACCACCGCCGGAGTGATCGATTTGAAAGAGTGGTCGGCGAGCAGGTCGTTGAGGTTGCTCTGGTAAGTGAGTTCCAGCCGATGATGGGAGAAGAGGGCTTTATCGCCGATGCCGGCGCGAAGGAGGCACCAGAGATCGTAGTAATGGCGAGCCATGCGGAATTTCCGCGGTTTGCCCGTAGGTCGGAAGGTTTCCTCGTGAAGAAGGCAGGCATTGGCCGTCGGGCATGTCGGGATCGACTTCGAGCTGCCAGCCGGTTTCACCGAGGGCGCTTTGGATTCGCGACGCGAGGGTGGGTTGGAGCGTCGCGACAGGCGTCCATGAGCGCTTCGAGTCGGGCCTTGCGCTGTTTGTTGCTGGGTGCCTTGTCGGGAGCGGCGTCGCCACCGAAGCCAAAAACCTCCTTGTCCACGATGAGATCGATGTCCTCGGAGAAGCGTTCGATGAGTTTCCAAGCCTTCGATAGCGAAGTGCCGCCTTTGAACGTGATGTGCCCACCGATGTCCGGATTCGAGAAAATTTCGCGCAGCGTCCAGCACACCCAGAAGTCCTTTTCCACGCTGGCGGCATCAAGCCCCATTGCCCGGTTCACCTCAACGTAGGCGTCGAGCTGGTCGGCGGGGGTGAGCTTCAGGAGGGCATCCATGGTCAGGCGGCAGTCGTGTCTATGGCAATGCGGTGGAAGATGTCTGCGATCCAGGCGGGAGCGCTGGCGGCATCAGCGGGAAGAGACGCGCGGTCGGCGGGGGACAGGTTCCGGCGCAGCTTCGAAATGACGTCGTCATCCACACCGCGTTTCCCGATCCAGCGCAGGGCGAGGATGACCTGGGCGCTCTTCGGGTTCTTGGTGGAAACAAAACGCGGGGAAACGTGGCGCAGGACGATTTCCGATTTTCCGCTGCAGATGCGGCGGCTGGGGCCGGTGGTGAGATGCCAGCTCCGCATCGGCACCTGGTCGCTAAGGCCAAGGACATTGGCCGCGTGGGCACCGGTGGGGAACACGTCGCCGCCCGCCTTGCGTTGGACGAGATCCTGCATGGCGTCGTAGCTGGGGCCGAGTGAACCGAGCGCGGGATGCTTCCTTGGAACGTTGTATAGCCCGCGGCCCGCACGGCGGATGAAGTCTTTCTTGCAGTTGCGGGAAAGCGCCTTGTCCACCGCCGCCCGGGAACCCAGATCGAGGAAATCCTGGGGCGTCCAGACGCGATCCTTCGACCCCGACCGGATGCGGTCAAGGATGGCGGCGTCGATGGAGTCGGCGTGTTTGTTCATGGCGGTTATCCTTTCGTCAGAAATGATGTAACAATTTCTGACGAAAAGAAAGGGAATTTTGGGTGTGATTCACTGGAGATTGCGATGTGTGGAGGCGATGACGCGCACGTTGACTTTGACGGGTTTGGAGGAGCCGACGGGTTCGATTTCGCCTTGGTCGAGGGCACGGAGCAGCTTCGCTTGTGCGGGAAGCGGAAGTTCGCCGATCTCATCGAGGAACAGCACGCCTCGGTCGGCGGATTTGAATTTGCCTTCGTGGTCGGTGGCCGCACCCGTGAACGAGCCTTTCTTGTGACCGAATAGCTGACTCTCGACAAGGTTCTCAGGGATGCTGCCGCAGTGATCTCCTGCCGCCACCATTTGACCCAGACGACAACCTCGCGGCTTGCATCCTTCACGCCCACACGTCCTACGGAATGGTGCTTTAAAAAGTGGCCTATGATTGCCCTAGGCAATTTTTTCAGCATGCAGGAATCCCCGCAATCCCTTATAGAACGGGTGGGCCCGGTGGGGTTTGAACCCACGACCAAAGGATTATGAGTCCCCTGCTCTAACCGCTGAGCTACAGGCCCGGATCGCGCTGCGGGAGGAGATTTCCCGCCGCCGGGTGAATGGTAATAGGCGGCGGGACGAACGCTGGCAAGCGCGGAGGCTTCCCGATGGCGCGGGCGGCTGGAATCTCCGCTTATCGCTCGGTATCTTCCGCGTCTTCTTGCGACATCCATTCTCCTTTTCACTTTCCTTATCGGCCAAATCCCCTAGTTTGCGGGAAACCGATATCACATCGTGCCGAAGGGCATGTGGAACGACGCGTTCCAAAAACCGAGCCACCCATCACCAGGAATCACCATGTCATGAAAACAGTCACTCATCATCACTCACGGATCGCATGCGCATGGGTGTTCGCACTCGCCGCGAGCAACGCTCCGGCACAACAGGGAGCACAGCCTGCCTACTACACCCCTCCCAACACACCGATCTTCAATCCCTTCCCGAACGTTACCGACAGGGGGCCGTGGCTTGTTAGAAATCTTGGTCCGGTCGGGATCGGCATCAGCCTGGGCCGCCCGGGCATGACCATGCAGATCAACAACGTGGAGCCGGGCTCTCCCGCCGAGAAAACAGGCAAGCTTCAGAAAGGCCAGATCATCGAGAGCATCAACGGCGTGACGCTCAAGGACACCGACCCGCGCATCATCCTCGGCGACATCGTCACCGAGGCCGAGGCGAAGGACGGAAAAGTTGTCCTGAAAATCCAAGGGGCCGGTGACGTGACGGTGAACATCCCCGTCATGGGAGCTTACAGCAAAACGTGGCCAGAGAATTGCCCGAAGTCCGATAAGATCGTCAGGAGCCTGGCCGATCTCATCGCGAAACAGGATCAGCCGAAATGGGGATCCGTCATTTTCCTGCTCTCCACGGGTGAGGAAAAGGATCTCGAGGTGGTGAAGCGCTGGATGAAAGACCTCAAGGGCTACGCCGGGATGAACTGGGACAGAGGCTACAAAGGGCCGGGGCTTTGCGAATACTACCTGCGCACCGGCGACCAAAGCGTGCTGCCGGAAATCAAACAGATGACCGAGGAGTTGAAGTCGCATATGTATAGCGGCGGCTGGAGCGGACGCGGTGCGCCGGCGGCCTTCACCTATTCCGTCGGCACCGGGCAAGTGCATGCTTCCGGCGTGAACTGCATGAGTTTCCTGCTGATGGCCAAGCTCTGCGGCGTGGAGGTGGATCAATACATGTTCGATGAGGCGTTTTCCCAGTTCTACCGCTTCGCCGGACACGGCAACGTGGCCTACGGCAACACGCTGCCCGAGGGTGGTTTCCGCGACAACGGCAAGACCAGCAGTCTGGCTTACGGCCTTGGTGCGGCGGCGATGATTTCTCCGGAAGGCGAGAAATCGGTATTTGCAAAGGCACGCGATAACTCCGCCATGAAAGCCTTTTATGCCACGAACTGGTTCCACGCCGCGCACACCGGCGGAGGCATGGGCGAGATCTGGCACCATGCCGCCGTGAGCCAGATGCGCGAGAAGCGCCCGACGCCCTACCGCTCGTATCTCGATACCCGCCGCTGGGTGCTGGATCTGTCCCGTCGCTATGATGGCAGCATCGGCATCGCGGGCATGGATGACCGTTATGACCGCTCCGCCACCGAGGATGATATGGATTGGGGCACCTTTTTCGCTCTGACCTACACCTATCCCCGCAAACATCTGCAGCTTTTCGGCGCGCCCCGCAGCATATGGGCGAAGTCCATGCCCCTGCCGCGCCCCTGGGGCAACGCGGCCGACGATGCCTTTCACTCCATCGAGCCCATCCCGGGCGGCTCGCTCACCATCGAGGATCTTCTAAAGGAAGCAGTCGACACGGACGCCTCCCTTGCCGTGATCAACCGGATGAACGATCCGAACCTCACGGACGAGACCCTGCTCCGCTATATCCAGCACCCGGAATACGACCTGCGCAGCCTGGCGATGGATCAGGTGGTGAAGCGAGGCAAGGTGCAGCTCGTGGTTCCCCTGCTGAAATCGGAGGATCCGCGATTGCGGCAAGCGGGTCTTCTCGCTCTGACGGGTATGTTCAAGGGCAGCCCCCTGTCCGCCGACAAGGTGACGCCAGAGATGTATGAGCTGGCGGGCAGAATGATCGACAACCCCGAAGAATCGTGGTGGGTCGCGCTCCACGCCATCGATGCGATCACCCGCGCCAACCCGGACGTCATCGCGAAGCACCGCGACCGCCTGCTCGAGTTCCTCGATTACAAGTGTACGTGGCTGCAAACCTCCGCAGTGTGCGCACTTGCCAAAATCTCCACCGATCCCGCGCATCACAAAGCAGTGCTGCCAGCGATCGTCGATAAAGCCGCCTCTTTCCGCGTGGACTCGGCTTCGTATCGAAGCACGAAAGCCATCGCCGATGCGCTGAAAACAGCCAGTCCGGAAGTGAAGGCTTTCGCCGATCCATTGATCAAAAAAACCTATGCAGCCATGCCGGGTGTGCTCAAGGAACCCAACACAGGCGCGATCATGGCGAACGGTGCGAATACGGTTCGCTCCCGCATCGGAAGCGTTCTGCAATCATTACCGGGCGGAGACGAATACGTGAATAAACTCCCCCGCACCACACTGGTCTCGCACATCAGCGGAAAAGATTCCGACAGGTATTCTTACAGCGGAAATTTCACGCCGAACCCCGCCATCATCGGCACCTGGGCATGGGCGGTTTATCCCCAGCCTAACAACCCATCGGAAATTGAAGGATCTATTAATAATTTCATGAAGGAGAATGGCGGCAAGGGCCCCGATAAGATCGATAAACCCAAGGATGTGCTTGAATTTCTGGATCAGGGTAAACTTGCGAAATCCCGGTTCTTCAGCGGCTACTTCTGGTCGGGCGATATGCTTGTCGGAGTGAACGATGACCAAGCGCTCAAGATGGAGATAAGGAAAATCGCGGGTCGTGATTTCCTCATCATCGAGCGCGGAGGTTTCAATGCAGTGCCTCAAACCGAGGAGGAAGCCACCGCCGAAGTTTCCAAGGACTGGCATTGCGGATTCCACATTTACGTGAGGCAGTGACCCATGTTAGGGGCTTGCAGCCCCAGTCCGCCGTGGGGAGATGCATTCCCCACCAACCGGATGCCGCTGTCCCATGAAACGCAAAACTCCCTCCGGAAAACCCGGCCCGCCGCCTCCCGGAAAGAGCTTGGCGGTTGAACCATTGCCACCGCCGCCAGCACCAGGCGCGACGATCTGGATCATGGTATGGCTCTCCGGCTTCGCCTGCCTGATCTATCAGATCCTGTGGATGCGTGAGGCGAGCCTCCTTCTCGGCAGCACCTCGCAATCCGCAGCGCTGATGCTCGCGGTGTTCTTCGGAGGCCTTTCGTTGGGCGGTTGGTTTTGGGGGAAACGCTGCCAAAACCAAACCGCTCCGCTGCGCACCTACGCGTGGCTGGAACTCGGGATCGCCGCCGCGGGCGTTGCGCTTCTGATCGCGCCCTTCGTCGTCCCGCAGGTCTTTCCCATGTTGCACGGCAAGGGCTTCGCGCTCAACGCGTTCAAGCTCATTGCGGCGTTGCTTCTCGTGTTCCCCGCCTCGTTCCTCATGGGCGGCACGCTGCCCTTGCTCGGCCAGGCGATCATCCGCCGGAAGGAATCCTTCGGCTCGATCACGGCGCGGATGTATGCGGTCAACACTTTGGGCACCGCCTGCGGAGCGTTCGCCACGGCCTTCCTGCTGATCTGGCTGCTCGGCATCCGCCTGACCTGCGTGACCGCCATGACCGCCTCCATCGCGGCCGCCCTGCTTGCTTTCCGGCTTTCCAAACAGGCGCGCTTCCAAGCCGCTTCGGAAAATCCACCGTCTTCGGATCATTCCCGCCGTGCCGTTCCGCAGGCGGCTTCAAAGCCCACCATACCCCGCCCGCTCATCGCCGCGCTGGCCTTTGTCTCCGGCTTTAACCTGCTCGCGCTGGAGGTGGTGTGGACGCGGATGCTGGCGCAGATCCACGAGAACTCCGTTTACAGTTTCGCCACGGTGTTGATCGTGGTGCTGACCTGCCTTTCGCTGGGCGCATGGCTCGCCTCGCGGCTTGCACGCGGCGGGATGCCCGCCCCGCAGGTTCTCATGTGGCTGCTCGCCCTCGGTGGTGCCGCCCTCGCCGTGACGCCTCTGCTCACCATGGCCATCACCCGGGGCATGACCATGCTGGACACGGATCACTCTTTCGCGGCGTACGCGCTCCGGCTCTTTGGCACGGGGTTCGCGGCCATCGCGCCAGCCTGTCTGCCGCTCGGGGCGGTGTTTCCCTTCCTCATGAAAGGTGAGGAGGGCTCCATCACCCACGCCGGGAAAAGCATCGGCATGCTCTCCGCGATCAACACAGTCGGTGCCATCCTCGGCTCGCTGGCTGCGGGTTTCCTGCTGCTCGAAACGCTGGGCATCTGGCACACGATCCAACTGCTTTCCGCCATCTATCTTCTGATTGCCGTGGTTCTGCCCGCCGCCGGAAACGCCGTCGCCATTTCCGCCCGGATCGCGGCGCTCGTCATGCTTGTGATCCTGCTCACCGGCCTGGATCCCTCCCGGCTCCCCGATCCGTCCGGCGCGGAAACCGCCGGGGAGGTGCTGGAGAAATGGGAAGGCAGCGACGGCACCGTCACTGTGGTCAGGGATTCGAGGGACGACGTCAGCATCCGCGTCAACTCGAACTACAGCCTCGGCTCGTGGGGCGCATACGGCTCGCAGATGTTCCAGGCGCGGATCCCGCTGCTCGCATGGCCAGCCACCGACAGCGTGTTTTTCCTAGGCATGGGCACCGGCATCACCGCGGGCGAGGCATTGAGTCGCAACGATTTCCCGAAGGTCGAAAGGGTCGTCGCCTGCGAGCTCTCGCCCCACGTCGTCGAGGCGTCGAAACGGTTCTTCACCGCCGGGCCGGACGGCTTCGACCTCACCAACGGCCTTTTCACGGATCCCCGCGCCGAGGTCATCGTCGGCGATGGCCGCAACCGCCTGCTCGCGGATCGCGAGAGATACTCGATGATCAACGCGGATCTCTTCCTCCCGTACGGGCGTGGCACGGGCAGCCTCTACAGCCGCGAACATTTCCAGACCGTCCGCGCGCGCCTCAAGCCCGGCGGCGTCTTCGTCCAGTGGCTACCGCTCTATCAGATATCCGAGCGGGAGTTCGGAATCATCGCACGTACTATGCTTGCCGTATTTCCACGGGTCAGTCTCTGGCGGGGAAACTTCCAGCCCGGCGCGGAGATCGCGGCGCTCGTCGGACATGCCGATCTCACCCCGTTGCCCGCATCTGACCTCGATGCGGAGCGCGACAAGCGGCAGGCGGTGGAGGGTGCCACCTACCTCGACATGCAGGATCTTATGCTGCCCTTCAATTCGCAGACCATCCTGCTTTTCTACGGCGGCAACCTCACCCCCGCCGCCGATCTGTTCGGAAAATATCCGCTCAACACGGACGACAAGCCCGTCATCGAGTTCGGAGCCCCGCGCTCCCTCCACATACCCAAGGGCGACGACCGACCGCAGTTCCTCGAAACCCGTTTCGCCAACCTCGTGGACAAACTCCAGAGCCGCACCCCGCCCGACCAAGACCCCCTGCTCTCCTTGCGGATTCTCGAAAGCCGCAAGCTCCCCCTCGCCGGCTCCGCCTTCCATCGCGCATCGATCGCCCGCATCCAGGGCGATGAGGAAAAATGGGAAAGGGAATGGGAAATCTTCCTCAGCAATTGGCTGAGCCCTAGCCCCCCGGCGGACGAAGGGGAATGAGCCCCCGACAGGTTTTACGCCCTATCGCGAAACCGGTTCTCGATCGGAAAATTCGAGGCGTGGTCGATCAGCGACGGCTACGGCACCTTCACCAAGGGCGTGACCAACAAGATGTGGCCGCCAGCCGATCGGCCGGAGATGTCAAAGGCGCTCGCCGCCCTCGGGGAGCGCCCCGATGACATGACGCTCTACGTGAACATCCTGCTCCTACGGAAAGACAAGGAGGTCATCCTTGTTGATGCCGGCTTCGGCCCGCACCAGAACTCGAACTACGGCTGGCTCGCCGAGGCGATGGATTCCGTCGGGATCGCCTTCGCGGATGTCACCCACGCCCTACTCAGCCACTCGCACATCGACCACATCGGCGGCCTCGCGAGCGGCGGCAACATCCTTTTCCCCAACGCCGCCGTCCATGTCCTCCGCGAAGAGCTTGTCGTTGAGTTCCTCCCCGCGCGTTGTGATTTAGCCTGCCATGTAGTGGCTTTTGTCTTGTTGTGCTTCTCCGAAATTCATGATTCAAATGACGAAGTGGTTCTTTCCACTGCTCCTTTCCGCCAAACTCTTCCTCCGCGTTCATGACCAGTCCCGAAGACACACCGCCATCATCCGGAGTCGCTTACTTCGATGCCGAGTTCGTCCCGCCCACCGTCGCGGAGTTGCAGGAACAAATCCCCCATTTGGAAATCCTATCCTTCGTCGGCCACGGGGGGATGGGCACGTATTA
>JAYTOE010000081.1:0-14779 GCA_043747935.1 Akkermansiaceae bacterium | reverse complement strand
CCGACCACGCGGTCGATCGTCTCGGTGGGTATGAGGATGCCGGCCTGGCGCGCCGAGGCGAGGGAAACGAAAACCATGGCGGTGACCGAGGTGTCCTGTCCGCAGTCGGGGCGAGCGTGGTAACGCCAGCCGCCGAGCGGGCTCTGGGCTCGCAGGATCACCTGCACGGCGCGCTCAAGGGCGGTTTGGATCCTCTTGTTGTCCTCGACGTTATTGGTCATCCCCCACATTTCGGACATGGCGAGTGTGAACAGCCCGTGCTCATACATTCCGCCCATGTAGCCCGTGGAGGATTCCTCGGCTTTCTTGAGGAGAAATTCCTTGGCACGATCCAGCGCCGCGCCGTTCCGGCCAAAGCCCGGGAACTCGCCTTTCACCATGAAGGCCATCAGGCCGAGGGAGGTGCCTGCGATCTCGAAATTGCCGCCGCCGGAAGTCCATGAGCCGTTGGGGTTCTGGGTGGAGAGGAGATATTGAAGGCCTCTCTCAATCGCGAGATCCGCGGCTTCCGTGAGTTCGGGAGCGCCTTCCTCGTCCTCCGGCTTATCTCCCTGAACCGCCAGAGCCGGCGCCACTTCGCCGGGGGTATCCTGAGCTGTTAGATGGATGGGGAGCAGGGCGGCGATGGCAAAGCCAAGCCCCATGATCCGATGAAATTGGCTCTTGCTGGCGGTTGTTTTCATTTTGCGACCCTTTCGTAGTAGTTCTTAAGTGTAGCCCGGTATTCGAGCGGAAGCTCGCGGGCGAAATTCTGGTTGAGGGCGGCCCGGTTGCGGGTGCCGAGGATTTCCCACTCGGACTTCTTGTCCTTCGGCGCCTCGCCGCTCACGAAATCCGCAACGAAGCCGACGGTGTCAGACTCGGAGAGGTCGCTGGTTTCGGATTCCGTTTCCACGGGATCGGAAGCCGAGGCGGGCGGTATCGCGGTGTTGAGGATCAGGGCTTGCTCGATGATGAAGTGGCGGAGGGTCTTGTCTGCAGCCTGCTGGGCAAGGCTGGCGTCGGCCTTTTGCGAAGCGCTGAGAGATCCGGCGATAGTCACCATCTGCTCATGTGCGGCGACCAGCAATGGGTGGATGGATGGGCCTTCCGCTTCAGCCACAGTGAGCTTGGCGGCGGCTTCGGCCAGCTTGGTCTGCGCTTTGGCGATGGCGGGGAGATCCTTTTGTTCGGTGCCCTGCGTTTGGCGGAGGAGCTTGCGGTGCTTGCTGGCGAGGTCGAGGACACCGATCAGGCGATGAAGCTCCGCCGGATCGGCATTGGTCACTTCAATGCCGGGCAGACCGTTGAGCATTTGGATGATGACGAGCAGTTGCTCCGAATTCGAGTTCAGGGCTTTCTCGGCGGTGAGCATCTCGTCCGCAGCGGGTTGGCCGGACTGCAGGAGTTCGGCGGCTTTCTTCATGTGGATGGCGGGAGCATTGAAATCGACGGTGAGATCGATCTCGCCGAGTTTCTCCTTCTTCTTCTCGTCGAGTTTTCCGAAATCAATGGTGCCCGCGACCTGGGTAAGTGTGCTGCCGTATTTCTCGGTTTCGGAGGCGAGCGCTTGCTGCTGGGCAAGCGCGTCCTTTGCCCCGGTGTTCTCGCGAAGCTGGCGCTGGCGGAAGGTGAGGAGCGCGGCGTCGGACTGGGCTTCGTGGAGGAACTCCACGATTTCGGCGACGTATCCGGTCTGTGACGCGATCTCGGCGACGAGTCCCTGCACCTTGGCCAGCGAATCAACGGCGATCCCCTGGATTTCGGCTGCGCCCTCGGCATCGCCGTCCTCCATGGCAGGGAGGGCATCCTCGACATCCGAAGCGGCGAACACCAGCGGCGTGCCGACATCGAGCCGGGCGGCGACCACATCGAGGCTGGGTGCAATGTCGGTGAGGCATGCGAGAAGGTTTTTCTGCGGAGGGAGCAATGCCTTGAGTCCCTCCTCGTCGGCCGCCTTGGTGGCTGTGATGAGGTCGTTCTGGCCGCCCACGATATCGGCCATGCCTTCGCTGGCCTTGCCCACCGATTGCTCGAAGGCGATGAGTTGCTGGAGGAGGCTAACCTGAAGCAATTGTCCTTCGGCGAGGGCACGGGCTTCGGTGAGGGCGGCGGCGGCGGCCTCCTGTGGCTCGAGTGCGTCCTCGGTGCGCTTTTCACGCAGGGCGGTGGCGGCGAGGTTCATGGCTTTCGCAACGGCTTCGAGCCGGCCTAGCAGCGGCAGGACTTCCGTCGCTGGGCCGGATTCGCCTCCTGAGATTTCCTTGCGGAAATCCTCGATCTCCGTCGCGAGGGATTGCTGCTCCCCGGTGAGAGCTTCTGCATTTTTCCCATCGAGCGCTGCCTCCTCGGTTTGCTCCAGCAGGTTGATCTGGCGGGTTTCCATCTGCTCCAGCACGCCGGCGCGGTTGGTGGCATCGGACACGAGCGAGGAAACGCCGAGGGATTTTTGGGCGAGTTCGGAAGACCAGCGGGAGAGGATGGTATCGAATTCGCTGAGGGATTCGAGCGCCTTGCGCTGAGCGGCTACCGCGTCGTCCTTGGCTCCGGCTTCGATCTTGGCCATGGCCTCGGACATGAGAGTCTCGGCGCGGAGTCGCATCTCATCGGCGGGAGGTGCGGGCGGCATCGCCAGATCGAACAGGCGGGTGCGCGGGGCTGGGATGGCCGGAAGGGTAGCGAGAACAAGGGCATCGCGCAGAGTTGCCTGGCGTTTCTTCAACTCAGGAGCACTCCCGGCGAGGTCGGCCGTTTTTTCACAGGTGGCGAGAAGATCGCGTTGATCGGCGATCAGTGCGGCGATGTGTTCGCGCAGATCCTGGATCACGGAAAATTCGGAACCGGAGCGCATCGTGAACTCCGCCTCAAGAAGAGGCCGGATGAGCGGGTATTGGGTGGTGGCGGCATCGGCGGTCTTGCCTTCCCGCACAAGCGTGGCGGACTTGCGGATGCCGTCGGTGATTTTGCGGGATCTAAGATCGTAGATGCGGCGGTTCAGTCCGAGCACGGAGAGCGGGCGCTTGTCGTAGCGCATGCCCTTGGTCAATTTGTCGAGGAGTTCGTCGGTCCATATGGCGACCTCCTCGTTGGCCTTCGCCAAGGCCTCGGCCTGATCCGGGGTGGCGGTGATGAGGCGCAGGCGGAGCCCGGCGAGTTCGCGGGCAAGCATGTGGGTCTCGCGGGCAAAGACCTCACGGGCGGCCTCGATGTCACGCTGCGACACCAGGCCGGCCAGCTCGCGGGCGGCTTCGTTCACAGCGGAAATGGCAGGTTGCGGGTCGCGGGTTTTCGCGCCGACCTGCGAGCGGAGAAGATCGGCGGCGCGGGCTACGTGGTCGGTGGCAATTTTGCCCAAAGAGTCGCGCAGTGCGGCGAGCGAATCGCTTTCCACGGCATCGCTGACCTGGTTGGCGGTGAGGTCTTCGATAAGGGTTTGCACCTCGTCGCCTGTCGAGGTGAGTTGTTCGCGCACCATTTCCTGGCGGATGGCTTCGAGCTGGCAGGTCGGTATGAAACTGTCGGCGGTGGGATCGAGGGCGAAGACCAGTTCGTGGGCGGCGCGCTCCTGACGGTAAAGGGTGCGCACGCGGGTTAGCAGACGCTCCATCTGTTTGGTGATCGCGGCGAGATATTCCTCACGGGAAAGGAAGGTGATGCGTCTCGACTCGGTGCGAACGCGGTGCGCCCCACCCTCGCCGGGGTATTTGTCTGCCACGTCCACGACGAAGGAAACCGAGTCGCCAACTTGCAGGTCGGGGAGCTCCTTGCGGTAGTCCCAGTCGAGCTTTTGCGAACCCTCGCCACTGAGCACAGGGGTTGGGAGGGTGATGGTTATTTCCGGGCGGCGATTCACCCGGTAGGTGATCGAGGTGGTGCCGATGCCGTGATCGTCCTGCGCACGCACCTCAAGGCCGAGCGGGCGGCCAAGCATGGCATTGAGGTTGCCCTCGGGCGAGGTCAGCTCGACGCGCGGCGCCTGGTCGGATGCGACCTGGAGGAAATAGCGCGGGCTGGTGAAACCGAAGCCATGCTTATCCTCCGTCCACGAAAAGCTGTAGCCGCGCGAGGCCGTGGCGGCCTCGGAAAGGGTGAGTGTGCGACCATCCGCACCGACTTCGAGCGGCAGGTCTTCGGCACCGTCGCGGTGGAGCGTCGCCTCACGGATCGGCGTGTCGAGCGTGAGCTGCCAGCTGACTTTGGTTCCCTCCGGCACGGTCAATGTGAGTGCCTCGACCGTTTCGGTGGGGCGATCGATGTAGGCGGGGAAATCAAGGTTCACCTTCGCCTTGGCGAGGCGCGGTGCCGGGATCACGCGCACCTGCCGCCAGTCGCTGCGTGCGTCGCCTGCCTTGACGCGGTAGGTGAAATTGCGGGATGCGGAAGCGATCTCGTAAGTGCAGATGCCATTGGTGACCTCGAGCTCGATGTCACGTGGACTTCCTTCGCCGGTTTGCAGGGAAAGCTTGGCTGTCTTCGGCACCGATCCGGAGAGCCGGATTTCGACCTTGGCCGCTGCGCCTTCCTTGACCACGAGGTCTCCTGCGCCGAGCGCGATTTTCGTCTTGGTCGGGTAAGCGATGGTCAGCCACGGGGTGAACATGCGGCCAAGCCCGGCCGCAAGGAACGGCCCGTTGAGGATAGAGAGGACGAGCAAAACAGCAGCGAGTCCACCGGCGATCCGGATGGGCTTTTTGAGGTCGCGCAGGGTTACGATTTCCTTCGGTGAAACTTTCCCAGCCGCAGCTTCCGCCTTCCGCTGCGTGAACTCCCACATGGCCGCCGAGGTGCCGGGAGCCGCGCCGCTTTTATTGAATTGGATCGCCGTGACCAGCAGGCTGTCCATTCCACCAACGGATTGCTCAATTTCCTGAGCCGAGCGTGTGGCATCGAATCCCCGCAGGAGCGACCATCCGTGACGCCATGCCTGACGCGAGGCAGCAACGAGAAGGGCAAGCGCCACGATCGCCCGCACCCAGCCGGGCAGGTAGGTGAAGCGGTCGATGATGACCGCGACGAAAAACAGGGGGACGAACCAACGCGCGAAGGCCAGCAGGCCGGCGACAAGGTGCTTCCGCTGCCTGCGTTGCCAAACCGCGCGAAGGCATTGGTTCAAAGAGCTGTGTGTGTCCTCAGTCATCAGGTCAAATCATGTTTCCTTCTCAAAAACCACTCCATCCCCAGCAGTCCGACCAACAGCGCGGCGATCAGCCCGTTGTCCCAAAGCGGACGCTCCGAGCGCACCGTGGTGATGACCGGTTCCGTATTCACCAGTGAACTTAGTTTCGGAAGATCACTTACGCTCAGACATTTGCCGCCGGTGAGCTGGGCGATACGCTGCAGCGATTCGAGGCGCATGTTCGTATCGTTCAGTTCCTCGTTCACAACCGACACCTGGAATTCGGTGGTGTTGGAAACCTCCTGGTCGTCCTCGTTGGCTTCCAGTCGATAGCGTCCCGGCACCGGCGCGGTGAAGTAACCCTCGTAAAGACCCGGCGATGTCCGGTCTGGCTGGAGGCTCACGCGTTCCTTCAGCGCGTTTTCACCGACACCATTCACGGTGATTTCGAACGAGTTCTGCACCACCGGTTCGTAGTCCTCATCGAGCACGTGGGCGAAGAGGCGCGACTGCTCGCCGTCGTGATAGGTCGAGCGGTCGGTCTCGAGACGGATGCGCTTGTGCTCACCCATCAGGCGCGAGAGCGTGAGGAACTGGATGCTCTGCGACCAAACGCGCCAGTGGTATTTGTCGCCGGTTTTGAAACGCAGGCGCCACAGCCTGTCGGTGGCCAGCGACATGCACTTGCCGGTGCCGTAGCGGTGCCAGGCGACCAGCGGGTAGCGCTGCGCCCCGCCGGTGGCATCGGAAAGCGTGGCAAGGACGGTGGCACCGGGCTTCGCGCCGAGCAATGGGGGAAGGTGGTCGAGCGGGGCAACGCGGCTCCAGATCCGGTCGTTTTCCTCGGTCTCGTTCTCAAGCACCATCACCATGCTGCTGCGTCCCTCGGGGGTGAGCACCGGATAGACCGCTTCGGGAGTGAGATCCCATTTACTGTCCGGATCGAAGCGCACCGGCAGCATCGTTTCGACCGGCGTCCCGGCGTATGAGGAGGGCGTGTTCATCGGGCCGCAAAGCACGAGAAGCGAGCCCCCCCGGTCGCGGATCAGCTCTTCTAACAGACCCAGTTCCTCGGGTGTGAAAAAGGCGGCGTCCACGTCCCCGAGGATGACGAGGTCGTATTTGAAAGCATCCTCACGTTTCGACGGGAAGCGCTCGATGTGCTCCGGCGAGTTGCGCGCGAACTCGGGGCCGGCCGAAGAGGCGATGAAGGTGGTGTTGAGGCGCGGGTCGCGTTTCAGGATCGCGCTGAGGTAGCGGAACTCCCAGCGATTATTGCCCTCGATGTAGAGCACGTTCACCTTCTCGTTGACCACCCGGATGCTGCGCTCGACGCGGTTGTTGGCGACGGAGACCTCGTCTTGGAAAGGCTCGATGGACACCGCGATCCGGGCAGCGCCCTTTTCATAGAGATCCATGTTGAAATCGATGTCCTCGAACTGCAACCCGCCCTCAAAGCGAATCCGTTTCTGCGCAATCTGGCGGTCGTTCAAGGTGACGGTGAGCTGCGCCGTGCGTTTCTCGTAGCCCTTCGAAAGCAACTGAACCTTCACCGGCACGCTGTCGCCGGAGAAGGCGACTTCCTGCATCACGATGTTGCGGATCGAGACGTCGTCAGGATCGGTGAGTCCGATCGGCACGGGAAAAACCGGGATGCCGCGTGCGCCGAGATCCTGGAGGACGGCCTCGGTTCTTTGTGAGGAGGAATTGTCGATGCCGTCGGTGAGCAGGATGATGCCGGCCGGTGGGTTCGCACCCGATTTCGCCACGGCTTCCAGCGAGGCGGCGATGGAGGTGGATGGCTCGGAGGCGATGAGGCTTGCGAGATCTTTCGCGCTGACCGTGCTGGCATCGCTGATGATTTTCGGCGAGCCGCCGAAGCTGTGGTAGCTGATGTCCAATGACTCGCCGAGACCTTGGAAAACCGGCTTCGCCGAATCTGTTAGAATGCTGCGGGCGAGATCGAGCCGCGAGGCGGAAAGGATCGCTTGGCGCTGGTTCGCATCGAGCGACATCGCCACGCGGTCGGGCTCGATGTCCTTTCCGTCCAGCATCCCGAGCGCGGCTGCGGCATCGGCGACGTCCCCGTCATTCTTGCGCGGATCTTTCATCGACATGCTCTCGGAGACATCGATCAGGACAGGCAGGGCGCGGGTCTGGGAGTGCGATTCATTGAACACGCCGGTCGGCTCGAACAGCGAGGCGACGACGAGTGTGAGCGCGAGGAGACGCGCCACGCCGAGCAGGACACGCAGCCACATCGGCAAGCCCCACGCGCGGCGGTAAAGGAAAATACTGAGCAGCACCACCGCCGCGAAGATCGCGAGCATGAGCGGTGTTGAGAGCGGGCGCGCCCAGAAGAATTCGTCGAATCCAAGGTTCATAAGTATGGCTTCAGGCAATCTGCGGCTCCGGGTTGGCGGGGTTTTCCTGCTTTTTATTGCCGCGTGACATGAGGCGGTCTGCAAACAGGCTTTCGATGACAAGAAGGGCGAGTGCCGCGATCATGAAAAAGCGCCAGGCGGAGCGACCGGTGCGGTTTGATTCGATCGCCGCCACGAGGTCGTTGTCACTCGATGCCACGACCAATCCGAGACCCTCGAGATCGCTGCGAAGCTCGGATTCGGGCAGGCAGGCGACATCGGATTCCAACGGATCGACATTCACCGCGATCGGCAGGCCGGAATCCTGGACGCTGACGCGCGCCTCGTAAAATCCCGCCTCGGGTGCCGTTTCCAGCAGCGCCACATACTGCCCGCGGTTCTCGCGCACCGGCACGGTGATCGTTTCTCCGAAAGGGGTTTCGAAGACCGCATCACTGGCGTCCGGTTGCTCGACGTAAGTGAGCGCGAGCGAATCGCCCACGATGCGCGGCCGCTCGAATTCGCGACCCGATAGGTAGGTCACGATCTGCTGCATCACCATCGGGAAGACCGGCGTGAGCGCCATGTTGTTCCATGACGTTTCGGCTGTGGTCGTGAACATGAAGACATGTCCGCGGCCGAGCGAACGCTCGAGAAGGATAGGGGCGCCGCTGCCGGCGAGTTGCAGGATCGGGTAGCTCCCGGCGCTCGGCTCGACCTCAAACTGACGGAGAAAACGGGTCTCGTTGAAAAGATCCTCCGGGAGGGAAAGCAGGGGAAGGCATACCGGATGGTCGGGCATTCCCGGATCGAGCGGTTTGCCCGCGCCCAAGGCGTCGCTCGTATTGATCGCCGCGCCGAGCCGGGCGGGCAGGAAGGCATTTTCGCCGCTGGCGGCACGCTCGTTCCATGCGCCCGCCTTCACAGTGTCACCGGCAAACCAGACGAGCCCGTTGCCCTTGCGCACGAAGCGGGTGAGTTGCACGGCTTGCTCCTCCGTGATTTCCGGAACATCGGCAAAAACGATCACGTCCACCTGCTCGAGATTCTCGGCGGGAAGGGAAAGCCACGGCACCGCGCGGACAATGTAGTCCTCGCTTTGCACCCCATCGGCGCGGGCCAGCAGGGCGGCGACCACGAGACGTCCGGCATCACCGGATGAGCCGTCCACGCAGAGCACGGATACCCGGTCGCGCACCACCGCGACGGTGCGCCGGACATTGTCCGCAGGCAGCGAGTCACCCGTCACTTCCGCCGTGATGCGGGTTGGACCGGCGTTGTGGAAAGGCACGAAAAGCGAAACGGTTTCGGATTCGCCGGGTTTGATCAGCGGGATCATCTTGGTGTCGATCTGCACGTCATCGACACGGCATTCCACGGTGATGTTAGAAGCCGGTGCTTCGCCGCAGTTTTTCACCGTTGCCTGGTAGCGGGCGGTGGTTCCCTTGCGGAGAGAGCCAGAAACGAGATCCAAGTCAGTCACCGCGAGGTTTGCAGGCTCGCCGGATACCGGCACCATGAACACCTTGGCGCTTTGGCCAAGATTCGTAAGGGCGTCGTGAAACTCGGATGATCGATCCTTCCAATCCCGCGCCTGGGCGTCGGTGACGATGTAAATCTCCTTCTGAGGCGCTTCCATGTCTTCCGCCAGTGCCTTGAGGCGCGTCGGAACACCCTCCCAATCCAGTGAGTCGGAAGTCGGCTTCAGGTTTTCCAGAACCGCATCCATCCGTGCCTGATCGAAAGCCATGTTGCGGACGAGCACCTGATCCTGTCCGCCGAGCATGACCAAGGTGACCGGATCGCCGGGTTTGATCTTCCCGGTGATGACGCGGATCTGGTCAAGCGCGCGGCTGAAACGTGAGCTTCCTTCCGCTGCTTCCTGCATGCTGAATGTGCCATCGAGGGCGATGACCACACCCGCGCGGCTCTCACCGGGCAACCACGAGGCTGAGCCTCCTTTCCATGCGGGGCGCGCCAAGGCGAAAACCAGCAGAAGCAAGGCAAGGCAACGGAGGATCAGCAGCAGCAGGTCGCGCAGCTTGATCTGCCGCGAGCGCACCCGCACGCTTTGGTTCAGGAACTGCATCGCGGCCCACTCGGTGTGCTGGACCTGGAAGCGGTTCAGCAGGTGGGCGAGGATGGGCAGGCTGATTCCCAGGCCTGCGATCAGAAGCAGTGGATTGAGAAATGTCATGAGCGGGCTTGACCCGATGGGGCGCTGAGGTTTTGGCGTTTCAGGACGATCTCGCTGAGAACCGCGTTAAGCGGCATTTTCGTGTTGGCGAGGGTGTAGTCGATGTGGCTGCCCACGCATCTTGTGTTCAGGTTATCCAGAAATTTTTCCAACCCGGCCATGTAAGTCTCGCGCATCCTGTCGGTCTGCGTGGTGAGCGGCTCTTCGCCCTCAAGCCCTTCGAAACGCCATGTGCCTTTGAAAGGGAACTGCAGCTCGTAGGGATCGAGCGTCTGGATCACGACGACGTTGTGCCCGTCGAATTTCAGGTGGTCGAGCCCCGCCATGATGTCGTCCACGTCCGAAAAAAGATCCGAGATCAGCACCACGAAGGAGCGGCGCTTCATCAGCATGGCGATGTCATGGAGCTGCTTCGCGATGGTGGTCTTCGGCTCGGGCTGGGTCACCCGCAGCATGCGGTCGATCTCAAGTATGACGCTCATCGACGAGCGGGGCGGCATGTAGGCCCGCACCGCCGAATCGAAAACGGAAAGCCCGACCGAATCCCGCTGCTTCAGGACCAGATAGGCGATCGAGGCCGCGAGGAATTTCGCGTATTCCAGCTTGCTGACTTTTCCCGAGCCGTAGGACATCGAGGCGCTGGAATCCATCAGGATATGGCAGTCGTAATTGGTCTCCGCCTCGTAGAGTTTCGTGAAATATTTTTCCGTCCTTCCGAAAACCCGCCAGTCGATGGAGCGGATCGGATCACCCGGGGAATACTGGCGGTGATGCGCGAACTCCGTGCTGAAACCTTTCAGCGGACTGCGGTGGCTGCCCACCCGCAAACCCTCCACGACCTCGCGCGCGACCAGTTCGAGGTCACCGAGTTTCTGCAACACCTCAGGATCGAGGTATTGGGTTTCTGGCAGATGTTCGGACATTTTTCAGGGGACGGGAATCAGGAGTCAGGAGTCAGGGGTCGGGGAGCCGCGCGGGGGATTAGGAATTTTTGGGGATTCGTAAGCATGGAACCTAACATGCGGCCAACTTCTCGGTTGAGAGCTGTCAGTTCGATGTGCTGAGTTGTCGTGATGTAATTGCAATCAAGGGCGAAATCGAGAGAGGTATCAGTTTCAGAATTTTCGCCGTCGCAATCGGTTAACTTACTGATGAAGTGTGCTTCAAAGCGGCGCTTAGCCCATGCTTCACGAAGATTCATGGCGACGGAGCGGGATGATCTGCGACACTGGCCTGTAAGCGCATAACGCTCCTCTGCCGGGAACGATTTGCTGATATGGAATATCTCCATCGCGAGGCGGTAGGCCTTTTGATAAACTTCCAGTTCTTTCACGTTCTGCACCGCCATCTTCTGACTCCTTCTTCTTTCTTCCTGTCCCCTGACTCCTGTCCCCTGATTCCTATTTTCCTGCAGGGATCGTTTCCAACAACTTCGCGATCAGGGTGTCGGAGGTCATGCCTTCCGAGCGTGCCGCGAAATTCGGGATGATGCGGTGCCGCAGGATGGGCAGGCAAAGCTCCCTGATATCCTCGATGGATACATGGCAGCGTCCGCGCAGGGCGGCACGTGCCTTTCCTGCGACGATGAGATTGAGCGATGCCCGCGGGCCTGCACCCCATGACATGAGCTTGTTGACGAAATCCGGCGTGCCTGGCTGGCCGGGGCGTGTCGCCCGCACGAGAGCCGCGGCGTATTCGAAAACGTTGTCCGCCACCGGGATGCGGCGCACGAGGTGCTGGAACTCCAGGATCGTCGGGCCATCGACCACCTGGTTTGTCACCGGCTCGTCATCGGTGGTCACACTGCGCATGATGTCGAGCTCCTCGGCATGGCTCGGGTATTTCACCATGATGTTGAACAGGAAACGGTCGAGCTGCGCTTCCGGCAGCGGGTAAGTTCCCTCTTGTTCGATCGGGTTCTGGGTGGCCAGCACGAAGAAAGGCGCGTCGAGCTTGTAGTCCTCACCACCGGAGGAAACGCGTTTTTCCTGCATCGCTTCCAACAACGCCGCCTGCGTTTTCGGGGGTGTCCGGTTGATCTCGTCGGCCAGCAGAAGGTTGGTGAAAACCGGGCCCTTCTGGAACTTGAAGCTGCGGCGGTGCGTCTCGGGATCTTCCTGCAGGAGCTCGGTGCCGGTGATGTCGGAAGGCATGAGGTCAGGCGTGAACTGGATGCGCTTGAAGCCGAGCGACATCGTCTTCGCCAGTGAGCTGACGAGCAGCGTCTTGGCCAGGCCGGGAACGCCGACCAGCAGGCAGTGGCCCCGCGCGAAGATGGCGATCATCATCTCGTCGATGACATCCTCCATGCCCATGATGGTTTTGCGCAGCTCTTTTACGATCGCGTCCCTGGATTCGCCGAGTTTCTCCACGGCTTGAATGTCATCGGTTGGTGTAGGCATGGATAAGATGGCGTTGGTTCGTTGGTGAACTGCCATCTACCCGCAGCTTTACTCGCCTCTTGCAAATTTTTTCCGACAAATGAAATCTTTTTCACGACACATGCCGAACCTCGATGCCTACCGGTCCAGATCCAGGTCGTCGAAGGTGGGGACGGGGGCGGTTAGTCACCTATGCGGTTTTGGAAAGCATATCCAGCAGTATCCGGGCAAAGCCGACCTGCACGGATTTGTTTGCGAGAAACTGCGCCATCAGTTCGTGGTGGGCGTCGCCGCTGGCGAGGACGGCTTCCTCGACGGCTTTCGGGAAATCGCCGAGCATCGCCTGTTCCGGGGTGTTGTTGCGCACCTGGGCCATCACGCCGCTGTTTTCCCGGATCTTGGCGAGGATGGTTTGGGCATAGCTCACCTTGTCCACATCGCTGAGGTCATCCGCAGCGAAGAGGTCGTTCATCCGGGCGATGATCTGCGAGAGGGCTTCCAGCTTCTTGTCGCGGGCGCGGCCGGATCCGAATTCCGCGCCGGGGGTAAGCGTGGAGTCTTCCTTGGCATCGTTGAGCATCAAGTCCTGCTCACGTTGCTTCTGGAGGCGGTAGTGGGTGAGTTGCACGCTGGTGAGATCCGGCGTGTCGTCATCCGGATTTTCCTCGCGGAGGAGCGGGGCGAGATGGCGAGCGTAAAGGTTGAGTTTTTCGAGGTTCTTGTCGTCGTAGTCCACGATCTGGGACAAGAACTCGTAAAACCGGGTGAAGGTGCCGAGATCCTTCTTGAAGAGATCCAGTGTGTCTTTCCGACCCTTGGCGTCGCGTTGCTCGGACTCCGCGTTGGCGATGAGGACGGCGTCTTTGGTTTTCTTCGCCCGTTTCAGCAGATCGGTCGCCTGCTTGAGATCCTTCATCGCCTGCTGGTAGCGACCCCGCCAACGATCCCATGCGGGCTTGCAGATGCTGGAGAGAGCCATATCCCCTTTCTTCTTGTTGAAAAACAGGGTGGCGAATTGCTCAACCTCACTCCACTGGTAAATGCCCTCGGCCCCGAGCTTGTCGAAGAGGGTATGGACCTGGTTCGGATCGGAAACGTCCGAGAGGGTGGCGGTCTTGTGATACTTGAGGAACGAATCCAGCACCTCCTGCGGGTCGTTGACGAAATCGAGGACGAAAGTGCCGGTTTCCGCCTTCCCCGGATAGGTGCGGTTGAGGCGGGAGAGCGTCTGGACGCAATCCACACCACTGAGGCGCTTGAGCACATACATGGCGCAGAGCTTAGGTTGGTCGAAGCCAGTCTGGAATTTATTCGCCACGATCATCACCTGATAGTCGCCGGTGTCGAATGCCTTGCGCATGTCCCGCCCCTTGAGGCCGGGGTTCATGTTGCGCTCGGTGAGGGGGAAATCTGCGGATTCGGCATCGATGACCTCGCCGGAGAACGCAACCATGGCCTGCAAGTCGGTGTAGCCGAGGCGGGTGAGGTATTTGTCGAAGGCGAGCTTGTAGCGCACCGCCTCGATACGGCTGGAGGTGACGACCATCGCCTTCGCTTGGCCGCCGAGCAGTCCCTGCACATGCTTGCGGAAGTGCTCCACGATGATCTGAACGCGCTGCCCGATGTTGTGCGGGTGGAGCTTGATCCAGATGCCGAGTTCCTTGCTTGCCTTCTTGCTGTCCACTTCCTCGTCTGCGGCGGCGGACATCTGGGCGATGCGGTAGGCGGTGCCGTAGGTGGTGTAGTTCCGCAGCACATCGAGGATGAATTTCTCCTCGATGGCCTGACGCATGGAATAGACGTGGAATGCTTCGGGTAGGTTGTCCTTGGCAGGAGCGCGTGTGGGATCCGGCAGGCGGCCGAAGAGTTCCAGCGTCCGTGGCTTGGGCGTGGCGGTGAAGGCGAAGTAGCTGAGGTTTTTGGAGCCGCGACGGGCTTCGAGTGCGAGATCCAGCATGTCCTCGGCGCTGATTTCCTCCTCGTCCTCGTCGCGTTGCTCCGCCATGAGCACCTCGCGGAGTTTGCGGGCGGTCGAGCCGGTTTGCGAGCTGTGGGCCTCGTCGGCGATGATGGCAAAGTTGCGGGTCTTGAGGGTGGCGTTCTTCTGGATCTCCTCCAGCACGAAGGGAAAGGTCTGGATGGTGACGATGATGATCGGCTGGCCCTTCACCAGCGCCTCGGCGAGTTTCTGCGATTTCGTGCCCTCGCCTTCCTCACGGTTGATGCGGCCCACCACGCCCTCGCGGTGCTCGAATTGGTAGATCGTGTCCTGGAGTTGGTCGTCGAGCACGGTGCGGTCAGTGATGACGATCACGGAGTGGAACTGCTTCTCGCCCGCCGGTGTGTGGAGCGAGGAAAGCTGGTGTGCCGCCCAGGCGATCGAGTTCGACTTGCCGGATCCGGCGGAGTGCTGGACGAGATAACATTCGCCCGGCCCCTCGTCGGCGGCGGTGGTCACCAGCAGGGTCACGACGTCCCACTGGTGATACCGGGGGAATATCAAGGACTCGGCTTTGTATTTCTTGCCCTGCCAATCCTCCTTTTCCTTGATCTGGAGGTGGACGAAGCGACCGAGGATATTGAGCCACGTGTCGCGGGCGAAGACTTCGCGCCAGAGGTAGCTGGTCGGGTGCGAGCCGTCATCCGGCACGTCGTTGCCCGCGCCGCCGTCCTTGGTGCCTTTGTTAAAGGGCAGGAATACGGAATCCATTCCGGCGAGGCGTGTACACATCGCCACCTCGAA
>JAYTOE010000080.1:0-17298 GCA_043747935.1 Akkermansiaceae bacterium | reverse complement strand
CGCCCTCGAAAATGACTTTCCCGCCATCTCCGCGTGCCATCACATGGTATATTGCTCCCGGATACTGGTGTCGTAAAGTTCTAGGCACGAAAGAAAAATATCAATCACTGGTAATACGTCGAGACAAATGTCGCGATGAGGAACCTGACCCTAAAAGACTGACCCTAAAAGAAAAGATAAAACTGCATCCAGTGGTAAAAAAATCAGGCGCGCCTTCAGATCGTGCCGAACAGCCTGTCGCCCGCGTCGCCGAGGCCTGGGAGGATGTAGCCTTTGTCGTTGAGGCAGCGGTCGATGGCGGCGGTGAAAATGGGGACATGCGGGTGCGCGGCTTCCAAGGCGGCGATGCCTTCCGGCGCGGCCAGCAGGGAGGCGAAGCGGATGCGTTTCGCACCGGCTTCCATGAGGGTGGTGATCGCCTGCACGGCGGAGCCTCCGGTGGCGAGCATGGGATCGAGGAGGATCAGATCGGCTTCGGCGAGTTCCGTGGGATGCCTGAGGTAATAGGACTCGGGCAGGAGGGTTTTCTCGTTTCTCGCCAAACCAATATGAGCCACCGCCGCGTGCGGGATGAGATCGAGAAAGCCATCGAGGAAACCCAAGCCCGCGCGGAGGATGGGGACGAGGATGATGGGGCGGGCGACGCTTTCCCCGGAGGTAATCTCCAGCGGGGTCTTGCAAGGCACCACCGTCCGCTGCAGATCGGCGGTGACGGCGGGCACCATCAGCGAGGCGATGCGGCGCACGCGCTGGCGGAACTCAGGGCTCGGGCAATCCGGATCCCGGAGACAGGTAAGCTCGGCGGAGATCAGCGGATGGTCGATGTGGTGGAGCATGTCAGTCCTTGGAAGAGAGGATGCGCTTCACATCAGCAAGCTCCACGCCAAGAGCGCGTGCGGTTTCCTTTAAATCGCCGTCGGATTGGTCGAGCACGCGTCCTGCGACTTGTCTGGCAACCCAACTCATGAGCGGCACATCGGAAGGAGCGGCGTTGATCACCTGATCCAGGCCGTGCGCGAGCGCGGAGGTGCGGATCGGCGCGGAGGCGAGGGGGATGTCGGAGGGTAAAAGGATCTGCGAGGAAGCGAGTGCGCAGGCGCGGGCGATCGTATTCTCCAGCTCACGGACGTTGCCCGGCCAGTGGTGCGTGCAGAGGGAGGCGATGGCCTCGCCGGAGATGCGGATGCGCGCCATGCCGTTTTTTTTCGTAATGCGCTGGAGAAAATATTCGGCCAGCAGCGGGATGTCCTCCGGGCGCTCGCGCAGGGGCGGGATGCGCAGTTCGACGACATTGAGCCGGTAGAAAAGATCCTCGCGAAAGCGCCCGGCGGAAACCTCGGCGGCGAGGTTCTTGTGCGTCGCCGCGACGATGCGGACATCCGTTTTCAGCATCTCGTTCGCACCGACGCGCGAGAAGCCCCCATCCTGCAGCACGCGCAGCAGTTTCACCTGGATCGACAGCGGCATGTCGCCGATCTCATCGAGAAACAGCGTGCCGCCATCCGCCTGTTCGAAGCGGCCTGCGCGGCGGGCGATCGCGCCGGTGAAAGAACCTTTTTCATGGCCGAAGAGTTCGCTTTCGAGGAGGTTTTCCGGGATCGCACCGCAGTTGATCGTGATCATCTCCTTCTGGCGGCGCGGGCTGTATTCGTGCACCGCCATCGCGACCAGTTCCTTGCCGGTGCCGCTTTCCCCGGTGATGAGGACTGGCGCGTCCGATCTCGCCACGCGCCCCACGAGTTTGAAAACATCCTGCAACGCGCGTGAAACCCCGATGATCTTCACCCGTCCGTCCGAACTCGGCAACTGCGCGTTCGGCCGCTCCGCGCTGCGCCTGTCCTCCACCGTCTGCAGCGCCGACTCGACCACCGGCCGCAGTTCGAAGGAAAGCGACTCCTTGCGCAGCACGTCGTGGGCGCCTTTCTGCGTGGCCTCGATGATCTGACCTGTCGTGGGGAAACCGGAAGTGAGGATGACCAATGTTTCAGGGCTTTGGGCGCGGATCCGGCCGAGGAGTTCCACTCCGTCGAAAGGTTGAAGGTCGACCGCCGCGACCACTACGCATACCGGGGTTTTCTCGATCACCTTGATCGCCTTGCCCGCGTCATCGCAGCGGAGGATGCGCAGCCCCTTCGCGGCAAGATGCTTCGTGGCCCAATCCAGGAAGTCCAGATCGGGATCGACAAGCAATAGGGTCTCTTCGGCGGTGGCTTCGGGCATAACGCTCTGCGGCGCGGGACATTCCGGGATGTGCCGGCGGATTGCAAGGTGCAAGATTGACTGTGGTGGAGGCGCACGGAGCCCGCGCATCCCGCTTGCGGGGAGGGTAAAGCGCTGATAGCACTTTCACGTTTGGAATCGGAAGAGGACAGTTTGTCGGATGAGAACCGGGGAGAAGGATTCGTAAAATCCGTCAAAGGAATGCTACTGCTCGCGGCCTACGTCGTCACCATCGTCCTCATTGTCGGCGGCAGCATGATCCACCGGAAACCGGAGGCAAAAATTCCGGAGCCCATCCCGGATCCCAATCCTTACGCAGAACCACCCGAACCGATGGAACCCGCTGCGCTCGCCGCGCTGGAGGCCTTTTTCGAAGCACCCGATCTCCCCGCCAAGGCCACCCTCGTCCACGATGCCAGCCGTGTGCGACTGATGTTCGAGGACTACCACGGAACCCGCGGCCACCCCTTCCCCACCCTCGGAAGGGTCTCGCCCGGCCAGCCCGCGACCTTCGACGGGAAACCGATGGTGATGTTCGAGGTCGAGCCCTTCTCCGGCTCGCGATACTACGTCGCGGCTGTTTGGGACGGCCGCCGCTTCGCCGTCGATTGGGAAAGCCTCACGGCTTACGGGACAATGGATTGGATCGAGTTTCTCGAAAACAAGCCCGCCGCGCCCCAGACCATGCGCGTTTTCCTCCGGGAATCGGAAACAACCGACAGGCCGCCGGGACTCCAGCAATCCGCCACTTTTTTCCTGATCGAACACCGCGACCATCCCCAGCCACTCATCGTCGCTGCCGGAGCTGTGGCGAAAACACTCCGACCTCTGGCCGAGAACCGGCGCGTTCCCGTCACGCTTGAGCTGATGTGGAAAACTCCGGAATCCGGCGGTGCAGCGATACCGTGGATCGAGCGATTCGTGGCAGAGGGATGGAGCCCGTGAGATCCACCGTCTGCCGCTTGGTTCAGCGGCGGCGGCGAACACATGCCAGCATGGCACCAAAAAAACCAAGCAGGGCGGTGGACGGCTCGGGAATGAGATTCCAGCCGATCGCATCAAAGGCCTTCAAATCCAAAGCGGACGGGGTATTGATCTGCCCGGCCGGATTGGCGGTCGGATCCATGATGCCGAGACCCAGATTATCCTTCCAATGGCTGGCTTGCCGGCCATCGCCATGCGTCGATCCCGTGGAGAACAGCCCGAGGTTGGTGGTGCCGCCATCCAGCGAGAAATACGACGCAGAGCCCGCGGCCAGATTGAGCGTTCCGGGGGCGCTGTAGCGGAACAGGTCGAGGGCAGAATAGACGCGGAAATTTTCTAAATCAAAGGGGGCATTGAAGGGAGGAGCCTCCCCGACTATCCCTGAAATCGCGGAATCTACGGTATCCACTCCGCTGACAAAACCGAGGGCGTGGCCGATCTCGTGGATCGCGACGCCGACAAAATCCTGCAATCCGGCGCCCACTCCATTGCTTTGGTCGAAGTCCCAGGAGAACAAGGAGCTGAAAGTGATCGAAGCGTCTGCGGCCCCAGGAACCGCCCCGGTCCAACCGAGGGCTTTCGCGTTCGCAGTGTTGATATCAAGGACACGATTGTTGCCGGAATTGTCATTATCGAGGCTCACCACGAGGCTGCCGGCTTCGGTGTTCACCTGGGTGAGGAAACTCAAACCGCCTGAACCTGAGAGGGTTGGCAGATGGGAGATGGCCAGCGCGTCGGTAGCAGTGGTTGCGTCTGCGATCAGGGCGTTTTGGATATCCGCGACGAGAAATCCTGCGCTGTTGGAGCCAGCGCTGCCGAGGACGTTTGGAGCCAAGGCGCTGAAGCCGACATCAATATTCACCGTGACATTGTCGGTGAGCTTGGATTGCCAATAATTTGCCGCCAACTGAAAGCCTGACAATGCGTTGGCGTCCATGCCCGGGGTCGGATTCAGAGAGATGATCAAGGCTTGGGATGACGCGATGAGCGCCGCTTGGACAGCGGCCAAACTAATGAGGGTTTTCACGCATGAAGATCTGTTGAAAACGGACGCTGAGGTCAACGCAAATCTGGTACCGAAGCTCCCCGCCGCACCTTTTTCACACCACCCCATAGGCCAGCATCGCATCTGCCACTTTCACGAAACCGGCGATGTTCGCTCCGGCGCGGTAGTCCACGGGTTTCCCGGGTCTCGCTCCGTATCTTACACATTTTGTGTGGATCTCCTCCATGATCCTCGTGAGTCGCTGATCCACCTCCTCGCGGCTCCAGCTGATACGGAGCTGGTTCTGGCTTTGCTCCAGGCCGGAAACCGCCACGCCGCCCGCGTTTGCCGCCTTGGCGGGACCGAAGAGAACGTCGTTCGCAAGGAAGATCTCGGTCGCCTCCGCGGTGCAGGGCATGTTCGCGCCCTCGGCTACCGCCCGCACGCCGTTGGCGACCATCGCGGCGGCGTCCTCTTCCGTCAGCTCATTCTGGGTGGCGCAGGGGAAGGCGAGATCCGCCTTCACGCCCCACGGAGTCTTGCCCTCATGAAAATCGCAGCCGAATTTCTCCGCATACTCCGCGATGCGCCCGCGGCGATTTTCCTTGAGGTCGATCAGCCAATCCAGCTTCTCGCGGGTGATGCCCTGGGGATCGTGGATGAAACCGTCGGAGTCCGAGGCGGTGAGCACGGTCGCGCCGAGCTCGATGAGTTTCTCGATGCAGTAGAGCGCCACGTTGCCGGAGCCGGAGACGAGCGCCGTTTTCCCCGCGATCCCCTCGCCTGCCTGCTCCAGCATGAGCCGCATGAAATAGACCGCACCGTAACCCGTCGCTTCCTTGCGGACGAGGCTGCCGCCGAAGGCCAAGCCCTTGCCTGTTAGAATTCCCGCGAAGCGGTTTTCCAAGCGCTTGTATGTCCCGAAAAGATAGCTGATCTCCCGCGCACCGACGCCGATATCGCCCGCCGGGACATCCACGTCCTCGCCGATGTGGCGGTGAAGCTCGATCATCATGGATTGGCAGAAACGCATCACCTCGCGGTCGGACTTGCCCTTGGGGTTGAAGTTCGAGCCGCCCTTCGCGCCACCCATCGGCAGACCTGTCAGGCTGTTTTTCAACACCTGCTCGAAGCCGAGGAATTTCAGCACGCTCTGGTTCACCGAAGGGTGGAAGCGCAGCCCGCCCTTATAGGGGCCGATGGAGTTATTGAACTGCACACGCCACGCTCGATCAGCGCGGATGCCTCCCTTGTCGTCCTCCCACGTCACGCGGAAAGTGATGATGCGGTCAGGCTCCGTCATCCGCTCCAGGATGTAGGCTTCTCTGTATTTCGTGTTCTCCGCCGTGAAAGGGATGAGAGTCTCCACCGCCTCGCGCACCGCCTGCTGGAACTCGGTCTCGCCCTTGTTCCTCTTCCGCAGCCCGTCCATGAACGCGGTGATTTCTTTCCTGATCGCTGAGTTTTTTTCCATACATCACACTCTTCCTTCAAACTGTGCCGAAGGAAATGGGAATTTTCGGGACGAAGGGTAGGTTTCAACCTGAGGTGCCTTGACCCGAAAAAACAAACACCAGGAGTTAACGACAGCGTCCCTGCCGCCGGAGCGCCGCTGCCGCGCATCCGCCGCGCCCCGTCCTTCCTATTTTCCGAAAACCTCTCCCGCGCCCCCGCGAACGCCTCGTTCACGAACTCCTTGCTCCCGATCACCGCCCCGTCCGTGAAATTCCTCACCCGGCAACGCAGCATCTTCGCCATCGAAAGCTCCGGGAGGGGCTGACGCCTGTCTGCCCCACCCTCCAAATACTCCGCATCATTCTCACTTTGTATGATCCCTTTGTATGTTGAATATTGAGCCCGCATCTTTCCAGTTTTGAACCACTGCCGACATGGGTGGTGGGCGAATCTGTCAAAAATCTTGGCATTTTTTATTCGCGCCCGCGCCGACAAGGTGTTCAAGGAAGACCCAGATCTAACAGGAGCCCATGCGAGCCTCCGCCCGTTCATCAGCGAGAGCACCGCGCCGCAGGGGGCGCATTAGGGAATCACTTCCCGACAATGCGATACACCGCGCCGCTGTGATCCGTGATGTAAATCTCGCCTTCGGCGTCCTCGCCGAAGGAGGGGATCAGGTTGATGCGTCCGCCCTCGGGCTGGAGCGCGCTGGTGTGGTCGGTGAAATCGGTGGACTTGCCGCCTTTCAGCACAAAAGACCAGATGCGCGGGTTCTGGTAGTCCGCAAAGATGTAGCGCCCTTTCAGATCGGCGACCTTCGAGCCGCGGTAAACGTATCCGCCGGTGACGGAAAGCCCTTCGCTGGGGCCATCGCCGTGCTTGTAAACGTAAACGGGATCGTGGTTTGCCTTGGGCATTTTCCCTCCGACGTCCTTTTGCGGTGTCTGAACATCACCCTCACGAAGCCGCCAGCCGAAGTTCAGCCCGCCGGATTTCCCTTTTTGAACGGCGTTGATCTCCTCCCAATGGTTCTGCCCGACATCGCCGATCCAGAGGTCGCCGGTGTCGCGGTCGAAGGAGCAGCGCCAGGGGTTGCGGAGGCCGATGGCGTGGATCTCGGGCAGCGCGCCCTTTTCTCCGGCGAAGGCGTTGTCGGCGGGCGCCTTGTAGCCCTTTTCTCCGGATACATCGAGGCGGAGGAGCTTGCCGAGATGCGAGGAGAGATCCTGGGCGTTGTCCTCGGGATCGTTCGCCGAGCCGCCGTCGCCGGTGGCGATGTAGAGGTAGCCGTCGGGACCGAAGTCGAGCCAGCCGCCGTTGTGGTTGGAGAAGGGCTGCTTGATCTTGAGGATGGTCTCGCCCTGCGATTCATCGGTCGTCGCACCGTCTTTCGATACGAAGCGGTCGATGCGGGTGTCGCCGTTCGTTTCGCTGTAGTTCACGTAGTAGCGGCCGCTGATCGCGAAATTCGGAGCGAAGGCGAGGCCGAGCATACCCTGCTCGTTGTTCTTGCGAGTGACCTTTTCCGTAATGTTCAGAAACGGTTTCTCCGAACGCTCGCCGGTCTTCAGATCGATGATCCAGACGGTTCCCGCCTGTTCCATGACCCAGAGCTTGCCCTTCGCCGAAGCGGGGGCTCCCACCCACACCGGGCGCTCATAACCTTTGCTCACGAGTTCCGAGGCGATGCCCGCGGACGAGAGCGGAGAAAGACCTAACAGCAGGGCGGTTGGGAAAATCAGCGATTTCATGGAAACGCACCGTATCCGCGTTTTCGAAACTGGCAAGCGACCGATTCCCGCGCTTGGCTGTGATTTTAATCGGTGGCCAAGATAGAGGTAAAGTGGAACCCACATCATATTCTTTCGAAGCTACCCGCGGCTCCCAGATCTGCTTACCGGATGAAAATGCCTGGATCATCAGCAAAGGGCAAATAGGCGGACTCGCCTGGCTAGCGTTCGACCGATTCAGAAGTTGCCAAATGCTGGGCGGTGAATTACCGCGCATGCATGCGAGCAAGTAAATTTCACTTGGAGAGACTGAAATCGCCAATTGTCTCCCTTATGGCCTTCCTGGCTGTTTCGTGCGGCGGAACCGCCCCGGCTCCTCCGATGTACCCGGCATCTACGAAGCGCATGGCCGACCCGCTCGAGCCATTGAACCGTGCGACATGGGAACTGAACCGAGGCGTGACGCTCGGGATCCTGGAACCGGTGACCAACGTTTACCTTACCGCCGTCCCCACACCGGTGCGGCGGTCGATCGGCAACGTGCGCGACAACCTGACCGGCCCGCTGCGCATCACGAACCAGCTCCTCCAGGGGCGCTGGAACGATTCCGGCCAAGAGTCATTGAGGTTCCTTGCAAACACCACTGTCGGCATCGGCGGATTGTTCGATGCGGCGGATCGCATGGATCTGCCGGGCAGCAAGGGAAGTTTTAACCAGACGTTCCAACATTGGGGATGGCAGCCGGATACCTACGTGGTGCTGCCATTTCTCGGCCCGAGCGACAACGTGGCGGCACCGGCTCGTGTGATGGATGTGGCGGGTGATCCCGTGACGTATGTTTCCGGCTTGGAAACCGTGAGTTACGCGGCGCGGGTGCAACAGTTGAGCGATATCATCCCGCAGGCCGCGAGCGTCATGCGCACTGAATCGGACTCCTATGACTTTGTTCGCCAGGCGTGGCCCTATCTCTCGCGGACGACCCCGCCTGACTGGACGCTGCGGGGCGCACCGGATATTGCGACGATAGAGACGCTGGCGGCAGCGCGATACAAACCCAACGATCCATGGTTCATGTCACGCGGAAAAAGACACCTCGTGCGGCTGCCACAAACGGGTAAGGATCTCCCTTACCAGGCGTGGATGCAGAAAGAGCCGGCACCGCTGGTTTTCCTGAGCCCTGGAATCGGTTCACACCGGATGTCGGGCAACGTGATGGTTCTGGCCGAGGCGATGTTTGAGATGGGATTTTCGGTGGTGACGATTTCTGGCATTTTCCACCCGGAGTACATGGAACGCGCATCCACCTCGTCCATGCCAGGCAATCCGGAGAACGATCGTGAGGATCTTCTGGCAACTTTCACGGCGATCGATGCATCGGTTCATCGTAAATATCGCGACCGTGTAACAAACCGCGTGCTCGCAGGGTTTTCCCTCGGAGGCTTCGCCGCCCTGCAGCTGGCGGCCACCGAGGCGGATCACGCACCAGGATCCGTGCGGTTCGACCACTACCTTGCCATTCAATCCCCGGTCGATCTGCGACAGGCATACCGCACGCTCGACGAGTATTATGCTGGGCCTGCGTCGTGGCCTGAAGCAGAGCGCGCCCGGCGTCTCGACAACACATTTCACAAAGTGGCAGCATTGATCGACCAGCGCCCACCGGAGGGCGTGCCACCATTCGATTCGGACGAATCGCGATTGCTCGTTGGTTTAGCCTTCCGGGTAGTCCTGCGTGACACGCTTTATAGCATCCACCGGCGCACGCCTTCGGATCTCGTTTCCTCGCCCACATCCTCATGGCGGCGTGAGAACTCCTACAGCGAACTGATGAACTTCAGTTTCGACGATTACCTCAATCACTGGCTCGCGCCGGAGGAACTGGAAAATGGAGTGACCGCGAAGCGACTCTTCGATGCCACCACACTCCGTTCGATGCAACCTTCTCTGCGCATGAATGATCGCGTCTATGTGATTGGCAATCGCAACGATTTCCTGACCTCCCCTCAGGACGCGCAGTGGATAACCTCCACTTTCGGCGACCGTGCGGTTTGGCTGCCATCCGGCGGGCACCTCGGTAATCTCGGCGATCCGCAGTTTTTCAAAGACCTCGGCTGCCTGATGGAACCGATGCTCTTGAAAACGAATTGATACTGACAACGCGCAACCGGACGATGGGCGCCACGTTTCGCCTTGCTTCGCCGAACCGCTGGTATATTCATATCCACATGAAAAATAAACCATTCGTCGCCCTGTTGCTCGCGCTTGTCTGCCTGATCTCCCCGGCATACTCCCAGATCGAGGCGGGTCAATCGGTGAAAATCAAGATCATGGGTGTCCCCGCCGAGGAGAAAGCCAAGATCGACGAAATCTATCCTATCTCGAAAAACGGCATGGTGAACATGCCCTTCATCGGCGAGATCCGCGCGGCCGGGCTTGATTCCGACGAACTCGCCAAGGCCATCGAGAACGCCTACCGGGAAGCGGAAATTTTTCCGGATCCCACGATCGCGGTGATCGCAAACGAGATCCAAGACGACATCGTCGCCCAAGCCGTCCACATCGGGGGATCCGTGAAGGCACCCGGCCCGCGTCCCTTCGCGAAAGGCCTAACGGTTTTTCAAGCTGTTATGGCAGCAGGTGGTCCCAGCGATTTCGGGGCGATGAACCGGGTCATCCTGCTGCGTGAGGGAAAACAGCAGGTCATTGATCTCGAAGGCGTGGCTGGCAAAGGCGTCATCACCATGCCGCATGACACCATCGATGTTCCCAAGCAGAACTGGCTTGGAAGGTGAAAATCCAGCCGCGTCCGCTGGAAGGCAAGGGTGTAATCGCCCAACCGCAGGACACCATCGAGATTCCCAAGATGGATCCGTTCGGAGGTTAATAACCAACGAAACCGCTCGCCAGATCCGCTCCAACTGATTGAATGGCGGAATGTTTTCTGGAAAGGAACGTATGTGTGTGCTGTTCGGGGCGGCACTGTCTCTCATTGTCGTGGCTTTGGCCGTGGGAGAGGGTTTGCCACCGTGGCTGCGGTGGGGCTGTCTCGGTCTCTCGATGGCGTTGATCATGCTGATGGTGAGTGCCGCCGGATCGGCGCGCGCCGAGCTTCACGAGAGCCAATCGAAGCTCCGCCAGGCCCGGCGGGAGCGTGATCAGATCGAGCGCTATTTCAACGCGCTGATGGACACGCTGCCGTCGTGGATCTACTTCAAGGACAGGGACTCGCGCTTCCTGCAAGTGAACAAGGCCCTCTCGGATTTCTCCGGCATGGCGGCCGCTGACATGATCGGAATGACCGACGCGGAATTCCTCGACGAGGTGAGCGCGTCGAAAAACCGCGAGGACGAGATCCGCATCCTCTCCAGCGGCGAGGGTCGCGGGGGATTCATCGAGAGGGAGAAACTGCCGGACGGCGGCGACGCCTGGGTTCTCACCTCGAAATATCCCCTGCGCGACAAGGACGGCCGCATCATCGGCACCTTCGGTGTGTCGAGCGATGTCACCGCGATGACCGTGGCGCGGCAAAGCCTGGAGAAGCAGCGCAACAACCTCCGCACCCTCCTCGACAGCATACCCGACAGCATCTACATCCGGGAACGCGGCGGCCAGTACATGGTCGTGAACCGCTCACTTGCGAAACTCGTCGGCGAGACGGATCCCGACGCGGTAACGGGCAGGACGCCATACGATTACTTCCCAAAGGCCGAGGCGGATCGGTTTCTCGCCGAGGATGAGGCGGTGATGAAGGAGGGCAAAACCGTCATCAACCCTCACAGCACGGTGCGGGGCACGGACGGGGAGATCCGCTATTTTCTCACGACCAAGGTTCCAATGAGCGACGGCGAAGGGAATGTTTACGGAATCCTCGGGATCAACCGCGATGTGACCGAGCAGGAGCGGGCGCGGGAGGCGGTGCGGCGCTCCGAGCACCGCATCCAGGAGATCGTGGATAACAGCCCTCAGCCGATGTATATGAAGTCCATCACCGGCCATTACATCATGGTCAACCGCCGCTACGAGGAACTCTTCAACCTCAAGGCCGAGGATATCATCGGAAAGACGGACTTAGAGGTGATCGGCGACGAACAAGTGGTCAGGCGCCTGCGGAAAAACGACGCACTAGTCCTGGAGCGCGGCGTGCCGATCCAGTTCGATGAGACTTTGCATTTCCCGGGCGGCGACCGTTCCTACGTTTCGGTGAAATTCCCGATGCGCGACCTTGATGGCGAGGTCTACGCGGTGGGCGGCATCTCGACCGACATCACCGAGCGGAAGAAGGCGGAGCAGGCGCTGCAGGATCTGAACCAGGCGCTGATGCAGGCGCACGAAAACCTTACGAAGACGCACGAGCAGCTCATCCAGGCGGAGAAGATGGAATCCGTGGGACGGCTCGCGGCGGGCGTGGCGCACGAGGTGAAAAACCCCCTCGCGATGATCGGCATGGGCCTGGAGCTGCTCGCCCGCCGCCTGCCCGAGGGAGATGAGAAAGGAAAGGAAACGATCGTGAGGATGAAGCGCGGGATCGACCGGGCGAAGAAGATCGTGCGCGGCCTGGTCGATTACTCCTCGGACCGCAAGCTCGAGTTCCACACGATCAAACCCGAAGCCTTGGTCGGCGAAGCCCTGGAACTTGTCGAATACCAGCTCCAGCAAGCGGGGATCAGCATCGATTTCGAACCCGATCCCTCGCTGCCGCCAGTGGAGGTGGATCAGACAAAAGTGGAGCAGGTTCTGGTCAATCTTTTCATCAACGCGATGCACTCGATGGAGGGCGGGGGGACGCTGACCATACGCACCGAGCTGCTCAACGCCGGCAACGTCGCGCGCGATGAGGGATCGAGGCTGAGGGAACGCCTGCGCGAGGGCGACGCGATGCTGCAAATCACCGTGAAGGACACCGGGAAGGGAATCCCGGAAGAGGCGCTGGGGAAACTCTTCGATCCCTTTTTCACCACCAAGCCGACCGGAAAAGGCACCGGCCTCGGCCTGACAGTGGCCCGCAAGATCGCCGAGCTTCATGGCGGCGAGCTCAACCTCACGAACGGGACGGACGGAAAAGGCGCGGTCGCGACCCTCAAGCTCAAGGCGGGCCACGCCTGACCTTATTCCTTGAACGCCGGGACGGAATGGCGATGATGGCACAATGAATACGAAAATCAAAGTCATGCTGATCGATGACGAGGTGGATTTCACCGAGCTGCTTGCGGCGAATCTGGAGGACTCCGGTTACGAGGTTAGGCAGGTGAACGACCCCACCAAGGCGATCGCAACCGCGCGGACTTTCCAACCGGACATCTGCGTGATCGACCTGGTCATGCCGCGCATGGATGGCGGGGATGTCGTCGCCGCGCTGAAAGCGGACTTCGCACTGGCGAAAACACCTTTCCTGATGCTGACGGCGCTGGTGGAGGAGAATCCCGACGATCCCGGAGAGCTGCAGATGAAAGGCGGCTTGCCGTTCGTCAGCAAGACCTCAGACCTCGAGGTGATCATCAACGCCATCAAGACCCAGCTCGGGCACCGCTGAGGGCTATCCTCCGGAATCAGCAAACCCGCGCCGACCGAAGTCGTGCGCGGGTTTGCCTTTGCCTCCCTATGAAATTTTTCTCGCCTAGTTGTCGATGGTGTCAGGCTTGCCTCCGAGATTGCCGAAGCGGAATGTGAATCCCTTCCCGTTCGCGGAGCCGGCGTTCACGCGGTCGATCCTTTCCCGTACATCTTGCGGCGCGGCCTCCTTGTCCTTGTCTGTGTTCCACGGCCCTTGCCAGACAGCGTTGTTCGCAGTGTCGCGGACGGTCACCTGAGTGTCGCCGTTGGAGGATTTGATCTCCACGGAACCCTCATTGTCCATCAGGCGGATCGTTGAGTTCTGTTGAAACCTGACACCGCCATCCTCGCCTTGAGTAATGGGCGGGATTTCCTCTTCGAGAGCGCGGTTCATCTGCTCGCGCATCTTGCGGAGGGTGTTTTCAAAGTGCTGGTCGGGGAGGATACCGAAGTGATCCGCACCAAATCCCTGCTGGTTCTGCTCCATCAGGCCGCGGAGTCGGTCGGCCTGTGCCCTCGGAAGCCCCTCAAGAAAAGGCTCTGCCTCGAGGTACTCACTGAGTTCCTCCGGCCGCTCGGTCAATATGACTTGCGCCTTGTCCGGTTTGCCTTTGCGGATGAGATCGATCTCCAGTTTATCACCCGCTTTGTGGGCGCGGATTTTTTCGCTGAAGCCATCAGGATCCGCGACCGGCGTTCCGTTGATCGAGAGGATGATGTCGTTCACGGCAAGGCCAGCCTCCACAGCGGGGCTATCCGGGCACACGGTGCGGACGATGACTCCGGAATCCGTGCCGATGCCGAGATGTTCGGCGACCATTTCCGGGATGGGAGCCGTCGATAGCCCGATGAAAGGAAGCTTTGAAGCGGCCACACGGCCCGCCGGTTCCTGACCGAGGAGCGCAGCAGGCGGCTTGACGTTTTCCGGCGGCGGCTCAATGGCGGGCAGCAGCGCAAACGGGCAGAATACGAAGCCGCCGATCAGGCTGGCCGAGGGAAGGTTGATGAATTTCTCTTTCATACTTTTTTCAATACTAGAAGCGTAGTAGTTTTCCCGCCTTGTCTGAAAATCCTCAGTCGATTTTCTCAGGAATGATCACGTATTCGAAACGCGGCCTCTCCACGCTGACGGGATTGCCGACGGCATCCAAAACGAACACCTTATCCATGTAGGTCATGCGCAGCACGCGATGGGGCTGGTTCTTGCCGCGCCAGATCACTCCCTCGTCGCGGGTTTCGCTGGGAGTGCCGTTGAAGGAGGCGGGGGCGACCAGGGACGGTGCCGCGGTGAAAGGTGCGGAGAACGACTCGGGCGTATCCTTGGTATCGGCGCTTTGGACTTTCTTGGTTTCCGCAGGAATCATGAACGCGGCGAGGGAGCCGAGCAGCGCCACGGCGGCCGCCGCCGCGACGTTGAAACGGAAGGCGCTCTTCTTCCCTCCTACCGCCACGGTGGCGGAGGAAGACTTGTTGAAAAGCACGATTTTCTCATCCACCGCGAAAGGCGCGTCTCCCAGGGAGTCGAGAAGGGATGCTTGCAGTGCGCCCGAAATCGGACTTGGACGGAGCGCCCGGAGGCGTGCTTCGAAAGCGGCCTCATCATCGGAAAGGCTCTCATGAGACCCCTCCGCACAGGCCGTGAGACGGGCAAGGAAATCCTCGTCTAGCCCTGCGGGATTGAGGTTGCTGAGCTCCTGCTCGGTGATGGTGGGTATCCTGGACATGCTTGTGTTGCTGATTCTCGTTTTCGAAAAAATTAGATGGAAAGGTCTCCCCTGCGGCGAGCCGTGCCTAGTTCGCGCTTCAAGGCTTCAAGACCATAGCGATACCGGGAGGCCGCCGTGTTTTGGGAAATTCCAAGTGCTTCGCCGATTTCCGCGAAAGTGCGGTCGCCCCAGACTTTCATGATGATGACTTCCGAAAACTTCTCCGGAAGGGATTTGAGGGCGTCCTCGAGCTGGGATCGCGTTTCATCATCGCCGCTTTCGGCGTCGAACCACGGATGGAACGCCTCGAATTGCTCCGCCTCAATGTCGGCCGAGACGTTGTTCTCGCGGCGTTTGCGGCGGTCGTCCTTCCGGGAGAGATCGATGGCGAGCCGGCGTATCGTCGTATAAAGGTATGGCTGCCATGCGTCCTGGCCGCCCACGAATTCGCCGCCCCGGATTTTCTCCACGAGTTTGACGATTGCATCCTGCAGCACATCCTGCGCGTCCTCATGCGTTCGGGTCTGGTTTCTGGCAAAAAGGAAAAGTTTCGGAGCATGCTCCACCAGCCACTCGCGCCATGCGGCGGCGGCGGGGGAACTCTTGGCGGGGGCTTCGATCGCTGTCATTCTCTGTTGAGGATACACGGACAGCGGCGCGCCCCTTGCGATTTGTTCATATTTCCGCGCCAGTGAATGGCCAGCTTTCCACACCGTCCGTCCATTCCTCGAAAATCGTCCATTTCACCCGATCCTTCGGCGTATGCGCCTTGCTTCCACGAGTCAAACCGTTTCCAGGTAACGGGAGATTTCAAAAACCCAGAATCAACTGCCGACCGAAGGAATCTTCATTTAAAAGTTGATTTTTGAGGGTTGAAGTTTGCGTCCCGCCTATCCATCTTCCCGCCCCGCCGCAAACCACGGCGGCTACAAGTCATGGGAAAAAGCCTCTTTCAAAAAGTCTGGGATTCGCACCGCGTTGGCACCCTTGGGGACGGACGCACGCAGCTCTTCATCGGCACGCACCTCATCCACGAGGTCACTTCGCCGCAGGCCTTCGGGATGCTGCGCGACCTGGGTCTGAAGGTGAAATTTCCGCAGCGCACCTTCGCGACCATCGACCACATCGTTCCAACCATCAACCAGGATCAGCCCGCCGATCCGCTCGCCGCGGAGATGATCGAGGCGATCAGGAAAAACTGCGATGATTTCGGCGTGACCTATTTCGACCTGAAATCCGGGAAACAAGGCATCGTCCACGTGGTCGGACCGGAGCAGGGCATCACCCAACCCGGCACGACGATCGCTTGCGGCGACTCCCACACCGCCACGCACGGCGCGTTCGGAGCGATCGCGTTCGGGATCGGCACCAGTCAGGTGCGCGATGTCCTCGCCACCCAGACCATCGCGCTGGAGGAAATGAAAGTCCGTCGCATCGAGGTGAACGGCGACCTCCGCCCCGGGGTTTATGCGAAGGACGTGATCCTCCACATCATCCGCCTGCTCGGTGCAAACGGCGGCATCGGCTACGCCTACGAATACGCCGGGGATGTCTTCGACCGCATGTCCATGGAGGAGCGCATGACCGTCTGCAACATGTCCATCGAGGGCGGCGCACGCTGCGGTTATGTAAACCCGGATGCGAAGACCATCGCCTATCTGCAAGGCCGCCCTTACGTCGATAACACGGATTTCGAAGCCACCGCCGCCCGCTGGCTTTCCTTCGCCTCGGATGCCGACGCGGTGTTCGATGACATCGTGAAAATCAACGCCGCCGAGATTGAGCCGACGGTCACCTGGGGCATTTCCCCGGACGCAGGCATCGGCATCACCGAGACCATCCCCGACCCGCTCAAGGCCAAGACCCCCGAGGAAAAGGCCAGCATCGAGGAAGCCCTCGCCTACATGAAGCTCCCCGGCGGCACCCCGATCCAAGGCGTGAAGATCGATGTGGCGTTCATCGGCTCCTGCACCAACGGCCGCATCTCGGATTTCCGCGAGGTCGCGAAATACATCCAAGGCCACAAGGTCGCGGCGGGCGTGCAAGCCATCGCGGTGCCCGGCTCCCAGATTGTCGCGATCCAGTGCGAGCAGGAAGGCCTCCCGGAGATTTTCCGCGCCGCGGGCTTCGAGTGGCGCGCTGCGGGTTGCTCCATGTGCCTCGCGATGAATCCAGACAAGTTGATCGGCGACCAGCTCTGCGCCTCTTCCTCAAACCGGAATTTCAAAGGTCGCCAAGGCTCCCCGACCGGACGCACCGTCCTGATGTCCCCGGTCATGGTTGCCGCCGCCGCGATCAAAGGCCACATCACCGACGCCCGCGAACTTTTCGATCTCTCGGAAACTGCTGCAGTGGCATAATTTTCAATATTCAATTTTCAATATTCAATTTCCACCATGGCCCTCGAACCCGTCAAACAAGTCACCGGCACCGGAGTATTCATTCCCGGCGCGGACATCGATACCGACCGCATCATCCCCGCGCGTTTCATGAAATGCGTCACTTTCGACGGCCTCGGCGAGTTCGCGTTTTATGATGTGCGCTTCGATTCCGAAACCGGCGAGAAAACCCAGCATCCTCTCAACGACGCGCGCTTCAAGGACGCGTCCATCCTCATCGCGGGCGTGAACTTCGGCTGCGGATCTTCCCGCGAGCATGCGCCGCAATC
>JAYTOE010000079.1:0-19571 GCA_043747935.1 Akkermansiaceae bacterium | reverse complement strand
CGAATCGGGCTGTTGTGGACAACTTCCAAGAGCTTCGCGCCGCGCCGCCGCGCTCATATGGCCATTTCAACCCATAGATTTTGCGGAAGAGGCAAAAATTCTTTGTTTAGGATCACCCGCTTTATGGCTGCAGCGGAGAAACAATTCGGTGCAGGTCAGCAAAACGCCGTGCCCTTTATGTTTGCCAATTCTGCCTTTTGGAATGGCGGCCCCGTCCTCGGGCGCACCGGCCAGCAGATGCGCGGCGAGCATGTGACCTCGTATTGGAACATCGATTGGCGCACCTGGGACTATCCCACCCAGCAGCCCGCGAAAATCCCCAACCGCAAGGGTCTATTGACCCACCCTGCATGGTTGATAGCCCATGCCCAAAACCTTGAGACCGATCCCATCCACCGCGGCAAATGGGTTCGCGAAAAGCTCCTCGCCGGCATCATTCCGGATGTGCCTATCACTGTCGATGCCGTGATTGACCCCAACCACACCAAGACGATGCGTCAGCGGATGGAGATTAAAACCGGTGCCGAAGCCTGCTGGCGCTGCCACCAAAAAATGGATCCCCTCGGTTTCCCCTTTGAACTCTACGACGACTTCGGGCGCTACCGCACCGAGGAATTTCTCGAACATCCCGAGAACCTCATCAAGAAGGCTCCAGCACATAACGCGCCGATTGAGGAACTCACCTTCGGCGCCATGCTCCCAGTTTACAAAACCCTGCCGGTCAACCCTCATGGCTTCCTAGACAGCACAGGTGATCCCAAGCTCGACGGCGATGTCAAAGACACCTTCGAGCTGATCGACCGCCTCGCGAAATCCCAAAAAGTCCGTCAATCGATCATTCGTCACGCCTTCCGTTTCTTCATGGGGCGTAATGAAAATCTATCAGATTCCAAAACACTCATCGATGCTGAAAAAGTCTACCTCGCTTCAAAAGGCAGCTTCGACGAAGTCATCGTCTCGCTGCTCAGCTCCGATTCGTTTATTTTCCGCAAATCAAACACCAAACCGTAAAGCCATGAACTTTAACCGCCGCGAATTTTTCAAAACCACCGCCCTCGGCACCACAGGCCTCGCCTTATCGCCATCCTTCAGCCACCTGGTGGCCGCGACAGTGCCTGCCGCAGCAGCACCCACACTAGGCGGGTTTCCTCACCGTTTCATCTTCATCCGCAAGTCTAACGGAAATTTGCCTGAGCAATTCAACCTGCCGCAATTTTCCCGGCAAGTATGTGGAACCCGCGCTCCCGACACCGAATGAAAGGCTCAATCACTTTCGCCTGTGCGGCAAGGATCTCCATTGGCATGCCGCCGATGCCGTGATCGTCGGCGATACGGTGGTGGTAACATCAAAAGACGTGCCCGAACCGGTCGGTGTGCAATACGCCCACAACGCGTCACCCGTAAATTCCAACCTCTACAACAAAGCCGGACTGCCAGCCACGCAGTTCTCCGTCGCCAATGGCCGCTTGATGTTGGAAGAGGACTATCCGGAGAAAGTGGCCGCCTTAAAGGCAAAGCAAGCCATCCAAAGCAATCCGGACAAATCCACTTTCGATCTAGCGGCGTTCTACCGTGATGGAGCCATCCTTCAGCGCGATCAGCCGATTCCCGTCTGGGGCTTCGCGAATAAAGGTGTGGAAGTGACCGTCACGCTCGGTGGTGTGAATCAAACCGCCATCGCGAACGAACGCCAGGAGTGGACTGTTACTTTCCCCGCTCTCAAAGCCTCCGCACAACCCATCACCCTCGAAGTAAAAACAACCCATGATTACGAGAGAAGCGTGAAGGACATCCTCATCGGTGATGTATGGTTTCTCACAGGAAGCACGCTCCTGACAACCCAGCGCTCCTACGACAAGCGCGACACCAAGGCCACCGTCCCCGAAGCCATGCCGCTGGTGCGCGAGTTCCGTCGGCGCACCTCCGCGAGGATGAATTCCATTCCAAGGAAGCGCGGCTTTGAGATCGGAGGCGAGCCGCGATTCCGCTCCATCTGGCTGACGGCGGATTTCCAGAACCCGGACGACAACGTGGGCATGTTCGCCTACGAATTTGCCAAGGCACTCAATCGCCCCGGCATCCCTCAGGGTTTTGTGACCATGTCCTCCGGGGATGGATGGAGTAAGGCTTCCCCACTCTCATGGACATCTTTCGCCGGAGTAAAAGACATGAAGAATCCCGCCTTCCAGCCGCGGCTTGATGCCCTGTTACTTCAGGATCCGAACTCCGAAGTCTCACGGAAAGCGATCACAGATTTCCTGAAAGCCGTGAAAGCGGAAATCGCAAACATTTCCGGCATGGCGGAAAAGAAAGCGAACATGTCAGCCGCACCGCTTCAGTTTCCGGCGTTTCCCGAGCCCGGTCGTAGCGGCGCGGTCAAGCCGGATACCGTTCCCACCCTCGCCTACAACTGGTGTGTCAGCCCGCTCACTCCGATGGGTGTAGCAGGTGTCATCTGGGTGTCGGGAGAATTGAACATCAGCGACAGTCCCGCCGACTACTCCGCCGAACTCGAAATCTACGCCCGCAGCCTCCCAGCCACCTACGGCCAGGAAAAAGTGCCCTTTTTCTACGCCCAACCTAACGCAGCCCTGCTACAAGGTATTACTCCCGCAAATATCCCTAACGCCAAGTCCGTCGATCTCGACCAATGGCCGAAGAGCCTCAAAGACATCGCCACCCAACTCGGCACCGCCGCAAGATAGGACTCTGAGACTCCAACTCGCGATCTGCTGCCGTGCGTGATTTATTTGTGGAAATGCGACTGGAGGATGGCCTTCTCGCCTGCCGGGCTAAGATTTTTTTAACCGCAGATGAACACAGATAAAGACTGAATTTCCGCCCTGTTTATCAATCCCATGAAACGATCATCCACCCTATTACTCAGTCTTTTCCTGATCAATTCCCAGCTCCATGTTGGAACCCAAACGGAGGAATACTATTCCACCGAAGATTTTAAATACCAGACCCGCCCGAATCCGAAATACGAGAGGTTTTTCGGCGTCATCGGCACCACCGGTCTCAAGGCACGGGTCTATCCGGGCGTGGCTCTCAAAGTCGAGGAAATGATGCCCAGCTCTCCGTGCGAGGGCAAATTCGCCAAGGGCGAAATTCTAACAGGCATCAATGGAACAGCTCTGAAAGGGTTCGACCCGTTCGTCGCGATGGGCAACGGGCCGATAGTCCCGCCCTCGATGAAATGAGCCGGGGTGGCGGTTTGGCGTAGGTCGCTGCGGCTCACTTGTCGGAAATTCCGGTGGACGTGGCGAAGCTTTTATTCTCCAAACCGATGTTCTGGAGCATGCTGAGGTAGAGGTTAGGAAGCGGGTAGTGGTCGGCTTCCGAGAGCGCAAGGTTTTGGCTGTGTTGCCGGATGCCGGCGTCAGTCGGAATTCTCCCATTCAAGACGTTGCTCCATGGCCTGCCGCCATGCTCCGCGGTCACCATACTTTTCAACGGACCAGCGGCGGATGCGTTGTCGGCCTTCAATGGAGCCGTTTGCGATCCACCACCAAGCTTCACGACCCAGCCCGTCTCTTTCCAAGCGTCGCCTGACTCCGGTGGAGTCGCGTAGCCGACCGTCGAGCTTCACAGGGGCGGGCATACGCGGCGGCAACGGCCCCTCCCGATAGTAGCGCTTGGCTGAGGTCGTGGCCTTCTCCCGGCACTCAGGGCAGGTGCTGTAGTATTTTGTGGTGCCCGGTTTGATGTCCAGTTTTCCGCGGCAGCGGCAAATGCCGAGTTTTCTTGCCGCCGCGACGTTTTCGCGCATCTGCGCGTTGGCATCTTTGCGGCGCTGTTTTTCGCGTTCGACGCGTTCTTCAAAACTAAGTTTCATGGGAGTTGATTCGTAGCCTTTACGCCATCTAGTCCAGCAGATCCTCCTTGGGTTCGGGAAGGAAAAAGGAAAGAATCAGGCTGACCAGATACACGCTGAAGCCGACCGCTGCCGCCGTGTAGGCCAGCTTGGCCGGGGCTGCGGCGATGTCCGTGGTGGTGGCGAGGGTGGTGGTGATCCAGGCAAAGGAGGTGCCGATCAGCCGCCCGCCGATATTGGCGGCGAAGCTTTCCCCGGTGCCACGGAGATGCATGGGATAGACGCGCGGCAGGTAATTTCCCCAAAAACTGAACTGCCCGACGGTGAGCAAGCCTGCGAAGAAGATGCCGATCTGCAAAGGCAGCAGTCCGGTTACGCCGCAGTAGGCGAAGACCAGCGGCATGACGATCAGGCCGGGGATGACGAACAGCCGGAGCAGCTTGCGACGGCTGATGATGATGACGGCTAGATACGCCAGCAAGAAGCGGCCTACCAAGCCGCCGACTTCCTGGATTTTCGTAGTGTTCGCCGCGATGGATTGCTCCGCTTTTTTCCCGGCGATGATCGAGGCTTTCTTGATGACAGCCGCAGGCTTGCCGGCGTTCGCTTTCGCGGCGGCGTCCGAGGCGGCCTGTGAGGCGACTTTCACTTCCGGCAGACCCGGGATGATGCGCGGGATGTGCTGGATCGCTCCGAACGCGGCACCGTAGGCCATAGCGAACATCGCTGTGGTCACAAGGGTGGTGCGACGAAGTTCCGGAGTGAAGAGCTCGCGGATGCTGGGGCGCTTAAGGGTGCCTGCGGCCTTCTTCTGTGCCCACGCGGGCGACTCGGGCAGGAAGGGTCGGATGATGATCAGCGGGATGGCGGGAATCACGCCGGACATGAGGGTATAGCGCCATGCTGCCTGCTCGTCCCCCACCGTTCCTCCTCCGAAAAGGCCGCTGAGAAAATCGGGTAGATGGATCGCTGGAAAACTGCCGGAATACTTGACGCAAATCCCGTAAGCCACCGCGACCATCAGACCGCCGATCGATGAGAACGCCTGGGTGTAGCCGAGCACTTTCTCGCGCTGTTTCGGATCGGGAAACAACTCGGCAAGCCATGCCACTGCCGCGACGAACTCCACGCACACGCCGATGAACACCAGGCAGCGAAAGAACAACAGCATCTCCACGCTCGTCGAGTATCCGGCCGCAAAGGCTGAGAAGGCATATAGCAGAATGCTCCACGTCAGCACCCGGCGGCGTCCTAGGCGATCCGTGAGATACCCGCCTAGCAGACCGAAGACGCCACCCGCGATGGCCGGTATGAAAAATAGTTTGCCGATCCAGCTATTGAACTCCGGCGACCCTGGCGCGGCGCCGATCAGTTCCTGCAAGGCGGGCCCGACGATCAGCGGCAGCATCAGCAGCTCATAAATGTCGAAGGCGAAACCCAAGGCGGCGATGACGCAGATCAGCCATTGGGTGCGGGTGAGTTTGAGGGCGGACATGGTGAGGGTGGCTTTGGAGTGGCTGGCTGTTTAAATTATCGAGGACAAGTGCGATACCGTTAAGCGGTGCGTGTCTCTATCAGGGCGAGGGTCGTTTCAGCGACATCGTGCCGCGGTCGCCTGAACCTTGATAGGTGGCGGTAAATGTTTCACGGGTGAGCTTGCCTTTGACCTGATAGGTTCCGAGGCCGCCGGGAAGTTTCATTTCGCCGGAAAGTGAGATCGATCCATCGTGTCCGAGTTTGGCGGGTGTGGTGTGGGTGTAATCGCCGAACTTCAAAATACCCCAGCCGGCGCGGTAGCGGAAGTCGTATTTGCCGGGGCGGTCAGGGGTCGGCCGGACGAGGCACCAGAGCGGGCCGGTGTGGCCGTTGACCTCGCTGATCCATGTGCCGAGCCACGGGCCTTCGGCGTTGGCGGGAGGGCGGGGGAGGTTCGCGGAGGCTTTGCTAAAGCCGCTGTGGTAGGAATTCGCGCCGCAGGAGCATAGGACTAGCGAGAAAACGATGGCGATGAGGTGGAATTTCATGACGCTGAAATGTCGGAAGGAAATCACTCGCCGGTGATTTTCCAAAGGTGGCTTTCGGTGCGCAGATAGAGGGCTCCATCAAGCAGGATGGGGGAGGCGAGCGTGCGTTCGGCGAGGTCGGTTTCGAACTCGATCTTCGCTCCGTCGGGAGAGATTTTCACGACGTAGCAGACTCCGTCTTCGGTCACGGCGTAGAGGATGTCACCTGTTAGAATCGGCGAGGCGGAGAAATTTCCGGGGAGTTTTTCGTTCCAGACCGGCTTGCCGGATTTCGCGTCGAGGCTGGTGAGCGTGCCGGTGTCATCGAGCACCAGGATCTGTCCGCCGGTGGCGATCATCGATGGGGTTTTCGGCATCCGGCGTGTGACTTCCCATACGATGTGTGTTTTCGTGACATCGCCAGTGGCCTTGCCTAGGCGGATCGCGATGAGCTTGGGAACGTTATAGCCGGTGGCGACGTAGGCGATGCCCTCGGCGACAACCGGACGCGGAACCACCGAATATCCCTCGCCGTAGGTGGCTTTCCAAAGCAGACGGCCGTCTTCTGGCGCGTAGGCTCCGATCATGCCGCTGCCTGCACTTAGAATTTCGGTGCGGCCATCTGTCTCGACCACTAGCGGGGTGCTGAAGGAGAACTTGCTGCGGACTTCCTGCTCGCGCGGTGTGCGCCAGGCAATGGCACCGTCCCTCCGGTGAAACGCGACAATGGTGGGATCAATCTCGGCGTCCGCGTTCACCACCAACAAATCGCCGACGATAATTGGCGAGCCGCCGTTGCCGTGCATCGGTTTGTAGGAAATCTGTTTTTTCCAAACCACTTCGCCATCAGCGAGACGCAGTGCGGCGGTACCCATGTGGCCGAAATGAACATAAACGATGCCGTCCGCAATAACCGGAGTGGAGCTCGCCAGACTGTTCTTGCCGTGGAGGGCGGCCGTTTCCTCGGCGGTCGGCGTGAATAGATCGATGGTCCAAAGTGTTTTGCCGGTGGCGACATCGAGAGCGAAAGCAGTTAGATGCGTGGTATCTCCATCTTTGCGCGACCCGGTGAGAATGATTTTCCCCTCGGAAATGACCGGCGACGACCAACCTTGGGCGGCCAGCGGCATTTTCCATGCGATCCCGGTATCCGTGCTCCATTTGAGCGGGCCTGTTCCGCTTGCAATTCCTTGGCCGGTCGGCCCGCGGAATTGCGGCCAAGCCTCGGCGGCCATCGCGGCGCTTGCCAAGAGTCCGGCGAGGAAGAGGTAACGGAATTTCATGATGGGAATCGTAGGTTTTGAGAACGGGAAGTCAAACTATCCGGGGTGATCGGAACTGTGCCGACCAAGGAGGGGCTGCATTCTTCTGCCCAGCAAGCCCTACCGGTGCCCGCCACCGACTCTCGGCAAATCTCCTATCTCATTCCGGGGAAACACTTGGCAAAATCACTGTCCATTGGAGCTTCGATTTTGAAACGCGCGCCCGTGTGCGGATGATCCATTTCAAGAGCTTTGGCTTGAAGCAACATTCGCGTTCCAATTCCAAGGATCTCGCCGAGTTCATAGCTGCGCTCCATCCCTGCATAACGAAAATCACCCACAACGGGAAACCCGGCTTCCAGCAGATGGCGGCGAATCTGATGGAACCGTCCCGTCGTGGGTGTGATTTTCAGGAGTGACAGGGCAAGCTCCGGATAGGCCGCAAAACTCCCCGCCTTCCGGACGGCGATTCGCTCGAACAAAGTGCTCGCAGGCAGCGGTTCATCCCCGGCGTTTGCTCCAAGTGGCGTTTCACAAATCCACTTTTCCGGAACATTTCCGCAGACGATGGCTTGATACGTTTTCACGACGCGCCTTTGTTCGAATGCTTGCTGCGCGAGCGCAGCAGTCGATTTATCCAGCGCGAAGAGCAGCACGCCGGATGTCGGTCGATCCAAGCGATGCGCCGGAAAAACCCTTTGTCCGAGCTGATCGCGCAGCCGTTTCATCGCGATCCACTCCGTCTCCACCGGCTCGCGCACAGGATGAACCAGCATCCCCGGAGGCTTGTCGATCGCGACAAGGAACTCGTCCTGGTAGAGGATGCGCAACGGCAACATGCGTGATGCAAACAGGGAGCGGTACGCCACGCAAACGGTTTCCAGCCTCGGAGATGATGGGAATTTCGAGAGAGGCGGGGCGTGGAACATCACACCCGAACCGGCAGTGAAGCGGAAACCGCCCACCAAAGGGCTGCATTCTGCAGCCCGGCTACCTCTTCATTTCCTTTCCACTACCTGCCAGTGGAACGCAATCTACGCAACTCTTCATTCTGTTGACGCTGCCACTCTTCTCTTCGTCGTTGTTCTTCATTTATGCGCTGCAACTCCATTTCCTGCCTGATACGTTGCATCTCTCGGCGCTGTTGTTCGAGTTGCCGCTGTATTTGGTCTTGTTGCACTTGGTCTTGGAACTCCCGCTGCGCCCTTAGTGCCGCCTGAAGACGTGCTGCTTGTATCACTCTTTGTTGATTTGCTAATTCCTGATCGCGTATTGCTTGTGCTGCAGCCTCGGCTTCCTGAATCCTTCGCTGCTCGGCGTTCATTTGAGACTCAATGGCAGCGATTTCAGCTTGTTGCCGGTTGGCTTCATTACGCCTTTCCGTGAGCGCCTTCTCGGCAAATTTCCGGTCGATTTCTGCAACCCTAGCCTCAAATTCTTCCTTTTCCTCTGCTTCTGTGGCTTTTTTCAGGTCAATCTGCGCCTTAACCGCATCAGCTAATGGGAGTAGCATATTCGGCTTCATGGCATCTTACAGGCGCAGTAGCCAAGATAATGAGCAGGATAATTGCTTTCACAACGTCCAGCGTGCCACGCAGCGGGTTGCACCCACAAGCCCAAAGATTCTCCTTCCCACTTTCAATACCCACGCGAGAGCGAGCGGTCGCTGGCCGTTCTAGCCCCTTGCTCGTGTTCATTTCAATAGAGTGGCTGCTATCTAGGCGATTACGAAGAGGATCAGTTGGATACGCTTCTTGACGGCTCTCAGCCTTTTTTGGCAACTCCAAAAGTCATAAGCGCGGGGGGGCGTCCCCTGTGTTTCAGAAGTTGCGCCCGTATCTTTTTTGGAGTGAAGGCTCAAACTACGTCCGATATGAAATTCAAAAGCAATCGCCACACGGTTCACCACACTAATGAGACTGGCCAACCACCACCCCATCAAGACGACTACATCGAAATCATGAGGGAAATCGCCGACTTGGTTCCGACTCACCAGTCCGTCACTGCACCCGATCCGATCGGTTGCCCGTGATGGAGTATGAACGACGAGATCCCGCGCCCGTAAAACTTCTGCCGCATGCATTAGCACCGTCTTTGGTGGCGTCAGTCCGTGCGCTATTTCACACTTCTGAATCGGCGGCATTGGCATGAGCGTTTCAACTTAGAATCCGCAGTAGTAACTTCGAATTCTAGTTTCAGCGGAAAAGAGCCGACTTCCGATAGGCGATCCATGCACACGCGGCAGCGGTGAGGAGGAACAGGATGGCCAGTGCGGTGATCCAGGCAAGGGTGGTGAGCAGACCGGTGGCGGGAAGTGCGGGGAGGACGGAGATGATGGCGGCGAACAGCCCGATGCCGATGGCCCAGAGGATGAACTGCCGGGTCTCGCGGACGATGAGGGAGCGGATGATTTTCCGTGGGATGCCGATCTGATGGAGTTGAGTGAATTCGTTTTGGCGTTCTGCCAGGTTGCGGGCGGTGACGATGCCGAGGCCGGCGGCTCCGAGGATGACGCCGAGGCCGCCGAGGACGTTGAAAATGGAGATGTAGGTGTTTTCCACGCTGTTGAAGGCGGCGAGGCGGTCGGAGGTGGTGGTGATGGTGGAGCCTAGGTCGGTGAGGGCGCGCTGGAGGATGGCGCGCGTTTCCGTAAGGTCGTGGGAGGTGTCGGCGAGGAAGAGCTGATAGCCGCCGGTGGAGGGAAAGCGTTCGAGGTAGCGTTGTTCATCGACGATGAAGCTGCCTTGGAAGACGGAACCCGTGAGTGTGCCGGCGATTTCGATGGGGAAGGTGTTGCCCTGTTCGTCGGTGTAGTCGATGCGGTCGCCGGGCTTTTTTTTCAGAACCCACATGAGGGTGGTTTCATCGATGAAGGCGCGGAGGGTGTCGCCTTCGCGGAGGGATTTCCAGGTCGGCTTGATGCCGGGGGCGGTGGATTTGATGCTGAAGGAACCGCGCTGTTCGAGGGCGCTCGTATCGGTGGCGAGAAGGCGTGGGCGGGTGACAGAGTTGAGGTTGAAGCAGGAGGCGTCGTCACCGGCTCCGATGCGGAACGGGAGGATGTCGCCGAGCTTTGCGCGGTCATCGCCGAGATTGAGTATATCGGCGGTGGAGTCCGAGGCGGAGCTGCGGTGGACGGGGGAGGTGGTCTCGATCCAGAATGCGAAGCCTCCCGAGCGGGAGGAACGTTTCTGCCAATCGCCGCCGCCGTGCTTCTGGAAAGCGGTCACGGAGACGACGAGGAAAAGCCCGGCGGCGAGGCTGCCGACAACTACCAGAGAGCGGGCGGGGCGGCGGGCGATGTTTAGGCGGGCGAGACGGGCGATGTCGAAGGCGCCCGCTTTGGATTGGGTGTTGAGGAGCTTGAAGAGCGCGAGTCCGGCAACGAGAAACGAAAATCCGCCGAGGAAAAACGCGCCTTGCGCGCCGATGGCCTTGGTCGCGGCGATGGCGGCGATGCCGATCAACCCTGCGGCCGGTGCGATCCAGCGGGCGTCAGATTTTCCATGGCGGTTGATTTCCTCCGTGCCCGATTCGAGCCGCAGGCTGGCGGAGCGTTTCGCTTGGCGGCGGGTGACGAACCAGATCGTGGTCATCATCAGAAAAATGAATCCGATGACGCCGCCTACTATGGATGCCGTAGAGGCGTGGAAGCGGAACATGCGGTCATCGCCCCGGTTCCAGATGGATTCGAGAAAAAGCAGCAGGCCGCGGGTGTAGGCGAAGGCGAGGATCGCCCCTATCGCGCCGCCGAGCGTGACGACGACCAGGCCTTCCATCAGCCGCCAGCGGAGGATTTTTTTCGCGGGAACGCCGAGGGCGGAGAGCAGGCCGGACTCGTGGTTGCGCTGCTCGACATTGAAGCGGAACAACATGGCGGTCAGGGCGACGGCGGCGAGGATCAGGAAAAACGACATGCTCAGGAACAGGCTGGCGATATCGACGGGGGAGGAGGCGGCGCTTTGGCTTTCGGCGGCGATGTCGCGGATCAGCAATCCGGCATCGGCGGGGGTTAGGGTTTCGAGGATGCGGCGTTCGAGATCCGTTTCGCCGGCGGGGAGGCGGAGCGAGGTGGCGTTGCCCCAGCGGTTGCTCCACATGGCGCGGGCGGCATCGTGGGAGATGAAGGCTTTCGGCGTGCCGCGATGGTCGTCCCAGTAGGTTTCGTCCTTTTCGCGGATGCGGCCTAGATCGAGTGGGAGGCCGGAAGTCCAGTCGGCGGAATTGTCCGCTTCGGCGATGCCGGGGAAATCCGGCATCCAGAGTTTGTCGGCGGCGGCTCCTTCAAGCGGGACGATGCTGTGGACGCGGAAGACGGAGGATTTCTCGATGAGCTGGTTGCCGCTACCAAGGGTATAGTATTTCAGCGTGACAGTGTCGCCGGGCTTGGCGGTGAGGTCTTCGGATTCCCAGGAATTGAGGACAATCTGGTCGGGCGCTAGATCGTCGGGGATAAACGGAACGGCGGCGGGATCGATGCCCGTGACCATCGAGTAGGGTGTTTCCTTGCCGTTCGCGGCGATCGTGTTGGCGAGATAGGTGAGGACGGGGCGTGATTCAGGAAGGAGCGCGCGGAGTTTTTCCTCGATGAGGGTGGGGATGAAAATCCGGTCGGTGCGGATCTCGGTGGCGGCGGAGAGCGGGATATCCATCAGCGATAGCCCGTAGTCGGCGAGTTGGGCGGACTTGCGGATGCGGGCGGTGGCTTCATCGGTGCTGAGGGTTTCGCGGAACAGCAGGAGGTTGGCGCTGTCGGGTCGCTCGATGGCGGCGGCGAGAGCTTCGATGGGGAGAAAAATGGCCGGCGCGGGGAGTTGCGTGGCTTGGAGGTTGAAGCGTCCCATCGCGTCGTCCTCGCGGATTTCGGCGACGGTGCCGCGGACGGTGATGAGTTCCTCGGGTTCGCCGGAAAGCGGGGCGTCGCGTGAGGCGAGGCCGGGTTTCCCGAGACGGATGACCAGGGTATCGCCGGGCGAGAGATCGAGGGTGCGGGCGAGCTCGCGGTTGATCGCCCATGAGCGTTTGTCGAGTGCGGGCGGTGTCGTGTTTCCGGGAGCGAATTTCCAAAACTCCGGAGTGACGCCGAAGAGGTTGACCTGGCCGGTCGAGCGCCCGGAAGGGGTATCCACCTGGCTGCGGAGTTGGAGGACGGGCGCGGTGCCGGGGAGATCGTTCGCAAGGCGGGCGCGGAAGAAATTTTCGCCACCGGCGAGGACGAGGGTGGTGCGGCCGGTGCGTTGCTCGGCGATCTGGCGGAGGGTGGATTTCACCGAATCCCCGGCGAAGAGTGCGCCTAACAAAACCATCGCGCCGAGGGCGGAGCCTAACAGGACGCCGAGGTAAGCGCTGCGGTAGTGCCGGAGGCCGCGGAGGATGAAGGCGGAGGAGGTCATAAAGAAGGGGTCAGTGATCGGTGATCGGTGATCAGATTGAGATCTAGACCATGTTTCACGAAGGCTGTGAAATCACTGTCGAGCGTGGTGAAAGAGAGCTTTGCGCAAATGGCGAATGCGGCGAGGTAGGCGTCCATCCAGACTTTGGGCGAGGGCGTGTCACAAGCCGCTAATTTGAGCCAGAGATCGCGCGTTTCCGGAGGTTCGTCCTGATGGGCGATGATCCGGGGCTGGCTGAGAAAGTCGCCGAGGTTCTTGACCGCCCGGGAATTCGTCATGCCATCGGCTCGATAGTAAGCTATCAGTTTTGGGGTGGTGACCAAACGCAGGTAGCTCTGCTCGGTGGCACGGCAGAAAACCGCGGGACGTTCAGAATTGTGCTGGCTCAAAGCCGCCTTTGCCTCGGAATGATGCGAATGGTTGGCGAAGGTGAGCGCAACCCACACATTGGAATCAAAGAGAGATGCCTGCACGTTGAAGATCCTCCTGTTCGAGTGATTCCTGTTCTGAGCGAAGGATTTCTTCAACTGTCAATCGATGCACAGGAGCGTCGGGTGGACTCACAAAAACCGAGATTCCAATCTCTGGATCCATTTTGAAATATCCGGCTTGGCGGGTTGAAGCGTCTGCGGCGAGACCCAGATCGAGCAGCTCAGCGACAAGATCTTTCAGTTTCCGGCCTTCTCCGGCGGCGCGGATCTTGATTTTGCGCATCAACGGATCGGGTAGGTCTAAAGTGGTTTTCACGTAGAAATTTTCCCATAAAGCTGGGTTTATGTCAAATTGAGCGAATAAATCATTCTGAATGCTCCTCTGGCTCCATAAGACCCTGTGAAGGTCGGCGGATTGAGAGCACCTGCACCTCGTCGCTTTTGATCTGGTAGAGGATGCAGCATGATCGGTCAGAGGGCTTCCCACCCGAGAGCCGCTTCGGACAATGGTTTTGAACGTCCCTGCTCCGCAGCCTCGAGGCCGATCCGAATCGCCTCGATGCTATCGAGATATTCGGCGGCGGCGGACAAGCGTTCATATTCCTCGGCCGGCATCACCGCGAGGCTTGGGCGGCCATGCTGGGTGAGAATTTCCGCCCGCTTTGTACGGCGAATCCTTGCGGTATGAGCGCTGGCATTACGGACGAAATCGGAAATGGGATGAATCTCGTTAATTCGAAGATCAAGTGGCATGGCCGCATGCAAAACATGAAAAGAATCAGATTTAAAGATGAAATTTTATCGCTTCCAGTCAGTGGATTTTCCCGTTTCTCAGCTCGAAGGTTTTGCCCATTCGCTGGGCTAGTGTTCCGTAAAATTTAAAATGATGGATAGAGGGGCGCTGGAACCGCTTCTCACTAGCCCAACGGGCTTGCGTAACTTAGCCCGGGGTTGGCGCAGCTTTGCGGAGCCTACCCCGGGGAAAGGCCCGCAACATCTTACAACACCAAAGGTGTTGCGCCCATGCGCGGGGTAGGGGCGGCTTGGACACAACCCCGATTGGGGTTGGAAGAACTTAGGACGAACTTTCCCGGGGTAGCCTCCGTTGCTCTACGGCAACCCCGGGCTCAAATACGCAACCCCGTTTGGGGTTGGCCTGATATCCATCAATTTAAGCTTTAAGCGGCACTAGGGGTCATGCGGCGGGCAGCGGCTCGAAGCGTTTGATGCGGACGAGCAGCGCGGCATACGCCTGCACGGCCTTAAGGTCGGCGGCTTCGAGATCGGGGTAGTCGCTCAGGATCTCGGCTTCGGTGGACTCGCCGCTCAGGAGTTCGAGCAGGAACTCGACGGGATAACGGAGGCCGCGGACGCATGGCTTGCCGTGGCAGATTCCCGGCGTGATGGTAATTCGCTCAAGCAGTTTCTCACCGGACATGTCGAGAAAGTAAGCCCGGAACCGTGTGTGGGCAAACCGAAACTCGGCGACCGAAGAGCGACGATAAGACCAGCGAGGCGATGGCGCGCGGGAGATTTTGAGCGATCAAATGAGCTTCCCGTTTCTCAGCTCGAAGGTTTTTCCCATGCGCTGGGCGAGGGCGGCGTTGTGGGTGACGACGATGAGGGTGACTCCGTGGTCGCGGTTGAGGGCGAGGAGGAGGTCGGCGACGGTGTCGGTGGAGGCGGGGTCGAGGGAGCCGGTGGGTTCATCGGCGAGTATGAGTTTGGGTCGGTTGATGAGGGCGCGGGCGACGGCGGTGCGGAGTTTTTCGCCGCCGGAGAGCTGCCAGGGAAGGTGGTGGAGGCGGCCGGAGAGGCCGACGCTTTCAAGGAGTTTTAGTGCGCGCTGTTCCGTGTCGGCGGCGGATTCCTGCCAATCGCCGGCGAGGCGTGGGACCAGGACGTTTTCGAGGACGTTGAGCTGGGGGAGGAGATGCTGTTGTTGGAAAATGAAGCCGAGCGAGTGGTTGCGGAAAGCGGCGGCCTGCTCCTCGGAGAACGTGGAAATGTCCTGGTCGCCGATGGTGATGGAACCGGAGGTCGGGCGATCGAGGGCGCCGAGCAGATTGAGAAGAGTGGATTTTCCGCAACCGGATGGGCCGACGATGGCGGCGGTTTCTCCGGCGGCGAGGGTGAGGTCGAGGTGGTCGAGAACCCGGATGGCTTCGCCGGGGGTTTCGTAGGTTTTGGAGAGTTGGCGGACGTTGATCATCGGATAAAAGTTGGCTAGTTTTCAGTGTTCAGTTTTCAGGGAAGACTAGCGGAGAATGTTCCAGCGTTTGGCTTTGACTTCGAAGGTGGGGAGGGTGCCCGGGGCGACCGCCGTGACGGGGATGCGCAGGGTGAAAATAGAGCGGAGTTTTTGGGCGAGGGCGCTGGCGGTTTCTTCGGTGGCCTCGACGGTCAGGTTGATTTCGGCAAGGGCAGGGCGCTGGTCGATTTCCACCTGATACTCGGCAATATCGGGAAACGAGCGGACGATGGCGTCGATGGAGCTCGGATGGATATTGATGCCGCGTATGACGATCATGTCGTCGGTGCGGCTGAGGACGCCGCCTCGGAGGGCGAAATGGTCCCCGTGCGCGACGGGCATGACGAGGTCGCCGGTCCGGTAGCGGAGCAGGGGCGAGCCATGGCGGCCGAGGGTGGTGAGGACGAGTTCGCCGGTTTTCCCGAACGGGGTGGGGGAGCCTGTGGCAGGGTCGATCACCTCGCAGAAGTACGATTCATGTCGTAGCAGGAGCAGGTCGCGATCCGTTTCCGAGCTGACGGAAACCGGGCCGATCTCGGTCATGCCATGGTGATCGTAAACACGGGCCTGCCATGAGGTTTCGATGCGCCGGCGGACTTCGGGGAGGCTGCCGCCGGGCTCGCCGCAGACGATGATTTTCGTGATGCCCAGCGACGAGACCGGGAGCTTCATTTTTTCCCCTACCTCGGCGAGGCGCAGGGCGTAGGTGGGTGTGCAGCAGAGGATGGACGATTCGCTGTGCCGCAACAGTTGAAGCCTGTCTTCCGAGGAGAGCCCGCCGCCGGGAACGGCGCGGACGCCCATGCGCGTGGCCGCTTCGAAGCCCGCCCAGAAGCCGAGGAACGGGCCGAATGAGAACGGGAAAAATGCGATGTCGCCGACTTTCACGCCTGCGCCGCGCCAGACCCATTCCCAGTTGTCGAGGATCCATGTCCAGTTGCCGGGATCGTCGAGCCAGATGAGGGGCTTGCCGCGCGTGCCGCTGGTTTGGTGGAAGCGGTGATAGCCGGGAAGCGGGAAGGTGTGGGTGGTGCCGTAGGGCGGGTGCCGCTCGCGGTCGGCGGCGAGCTCGTCCTTGGTGGTGAACGGGACTCGTTCGGTAAAATCGGAGAGGCTGGTGAATGTTCCAAGCGCACCGAGTTTTTCGGCGTAGAAACGGTTCGCCGGGAGGATGGCGTGGATCAGGTCGTTGAGTTTCTGGAGGGAAGAAGGCATAGGTCGTATAAGTCCCATAAGACCTATCTGTTAGTGCTTCTCAGTGATCTTCGGCGGCGGCGGAGCGTCGGTGGGCTTGAACTTGGTGACAAGGAAACCGCCGAAGGCAGCGAGGACGATACCCAGGATGAACTCCCAACGGATCGACGCGAAGCCTGCCTTAGGCGGGTGCATGATGGTGGCGACGATCGCGTTCACGATCGGGGCTCCGGCGAAGATCGTGGACATCACCAGGACGGCGACAACGTTCGGGTTCATGCCGGACTTCGATCCCGAAGCCATGGCAAGCAGCACGAAGAACGCTCCGATTGCGCCGAGGATGCCGGCGAATAGCGAGAGCCACATGCCTTTCGGGGGCATCGACCAGTTGGCTCCCTTGACCATCAGAAGAACCAGCGGCGCGAGGACGGCGGTGAGGAAATAGGCGATGCCGACGAAAAGGAATGCCTTGTAGCGCCCGAGTTGCGGATCCCCCATCGCCATCGATCCTTTGTGGAGGTAGATGCCGTAGAGTCCCCAGCAGGCGACGGTGACGAGTGCGAGATAGAACCAGTTCATGGATTTCATTGGGGTAAATGCTGAAAACTGAAAAGCTGAGATGCTGAAATTAGAGGTAGGCTGAGAGTTTTTCCGCGAGTGTGGGAGGGAGCGGGACGGCCTTGATGCCATCCGGCGTGATGGCCACGTGAGCGGCGGAGATGGAGCCTTCGGCGATGAGCGTTTCGTTGCGGGTGATTTCAAACCGGTAGCGGACGGAGCGATTGCGGACTTCCGCGATGAACAGGCGGATGGTGAGCAGGTCGCCGAAGCGGGCGGGTGAGCGGTAGTCGCAGGAGGCGTTGACGCGCGGCCAGCCGGTTTCGAGGCCGTCGAGCAGGCCGTGGAGTTCGTGGTCGAGGCTGCGGACGAAGGCGTGCTCGCAGGTTTCCATGTAGCGGAAAAAGTTCGAAAAATGGACGATGCCCGCCATGTCGGTTTCGTAGAACTCGACATGGCGTTGGATTTCAAAGGCGGGCTGGCTCATGGGACGAGTGGGGCGGCGGTGGCGAGAACTGATCACGCATTGCCTGCACGCTATAGGATTACCCCTCGGCGTGGCGAACTTTTTCCCGTGTGCCATTTTTTGGGCGGAAACCCGACCATTCCCTCGATTGACTTGGCGGCCGGATCGTGTCCACAAATCGGCTATGCAAGGCTTGCCGCATCCGCTTTTCCTCCAGCCGGATTCCCGCCCGATGACGCGCCGTGCGCTGCTTCGCGGCACCGCCACGCTTGCCATGGCCGCCCTCGTCAATCGCGCACTGGCGCAAGAGGGTGGCGGCGCACGCAATCCCGCCCTCACGGCCTATCCATTCCAGCTCGGTGTCGCATCCGGGGATCCCTCGGCCGACGGATTCGTCATATGGACACGCCTCGCGCCCCAGCCACTCGCTGGTGGCGGCATGCCGAATGTTCCGGTGCAGGTCGATTGGCGCATCGCCGAGGATGAAGGAATGGTGCGCGTCATCGCCTCCGGCCAATACACGGCGGTGCCCGAGTGGGCGCACTCGGTGCATGTCGAAGTCGAGGGGCTCAAGCCGGATTGGTGGTATTGGTATGAATTCCGGGTTGGCCACGATATCAGCCCGCGCGGCCGCACGCGCACGCTCGGGGCGAGCGATCTGCCGGTGGAGCGGACTTCTTCTCTGCGCATCGCCGTATCGTCATGCCAACACTTCGAAGCCGGCCTTTACACCGCCTTCGACCACATGACCCGCGAAGCGCCCGATCTGGTGCTCCATCTCGGAGATTACATCTACGAAGGCGGCGGCAGCGATGGGGGCGTGCGTCGCCACATCGGAGGCGAATTGATGGATCTAACAGGTTACCGTAACCGCCACGCCCAATACAAAACCGACCCGATGCTGCAGGCGGCGCACGAGGCCGCACCATGGGTGGTCACCTGGGATGATCACGAGGTGAATAACAATTATGCAAATGCCATCTCCGCGAATTCGGGGGTCGCTCCCGCCGATTTCCTGATGCGCCGCGCCGCCGCCTATCAGGCTTACTACGAGCACATGCCTCTGCGCGCGGCCTGTATTCCGAAAGGCCCGGACATGCAGCTCCACCGCCGGGTCAGGCATGGCAACCTCATCGATTTCCATGTGCTCGACACCCGTCAGTTCCGCACCGACCAGCCCAATGGCGACGGCTTGAAACCGCAGGGAACCGAGACGCTCGAACCGGCGGCCACGCTACTCGGCAATGCCCAGCGCGAGTGGTTGCTCGGGAATCTGACGAATTCGCCCGCCCGCTGGAACGTCCTCGCCCAACAGGTTATGATGGCTCGCGTCGACCGCGTCGCCGGCGAGGCGCAGGGCTTCGGCATGGATCAATGGCCCGGATACGAGGCCGAGCGCAGAGCATTGCTCAAGGCCTTCGTCGAGCGCGGTGTCTCCAACCCCGTCGTTCTGACCGGCGACATCCATTCGAATTGGGCGAACGAACTGATCGCCGATTTCGAGGATCTCGGTTCCAAGGCGGTCGGCAGCGAATTCGTGTGCAGCTCGATCAGCTCGGGCGGTGACGGCGAAGCCAATCCGGCCTATCTCGAATCGCTCCTTTCCGAGAACCCCTTCGTGAAACACCACGACCGCGAGCGCGGCTACATCAGTTGCACCATCACCCCGGGCGAATGGCGGGCGGATTTCCGCACCGTCCCCTATGTCACCCGACCCGGTGCCCCGCTGGAAACCCACGCATCGTTCATCGTCGAAAACGGCCGCGCAGGCCCGCAACCCGCCTGACGGACACCGTTCCCTCCGTGAAAAGCCTCCTCTTCCGATCCCGCACCACGCTCAAGGAAACGCTTTCAAAAAACATCGACGCGTAGCCGAAGGCGTCCGGAAAGCTGAAGTCGCGGAGCTTTCTGTATTACGATTTCGTTACTATTTTTCTTTTGCCTCTTCCGCAAAATCTATGGGTTGAAATGGCCATATGAGCGCGGCGGCGCGGCGCGAAGCTCTTGGAAGTTGTCCACAACAGCCCGATTCGAGAATGGGACTGAAACTCGTCGGAGAAGCGGGCTGTTGTGGGCAACTTCCTCTTCATCCGCATGGCGGGTTGATGAACCGGCGGACTCCGGCATAGTCACTTCGCTAAAAACAAACCAACCAGGAGGCCGCCGATTCAATTCAAAACCCTACTCAACAAAGTC